>JBKOZO010000164.1:0-57140 GCA_046725935.1 Acidobacteriota bacterium
CGCTCGTGCGGGAAACGCGCCTTTCGCCGGACCGGTTCGTGGCGCCCTTCTTCGTCCGCCGCGGAGCCGGTCTGCGCGAGGAGATCGGATCGCTCCCGGGCGTTTTCCGAGTATCGCCCGACCTCGCACTCCGGGACGCCGAACAGCTCTCGTATCTCGGGATTCCCGCCGTGATCCTCTTCGGCATCCCCGACCGAAAGGACGAGACCGGCTCGGAGGCATGGGACGACGACGCGGCGGTCCAGCAGACCGTGAGGCTCCTGAAGAAGGAGCTGCCGCACCTCGTCGTCATGACCGACGTGTGCCTCGACGAGTACACGTCGCACGGGCACTGCGGGGTGGTGCGCGACGGACGCGTGGACAACGATGCGACGCTTCCGCTTCTCGCGAAGACCGCCGTGTCGCACGCCCGCGCGGGCGCCGACGTCGTGGCTCCGTCCGACATGATGGACGGACGCGTGGCCGCCATCCGGAGCGGCCTGGACGACGCGGGCCTCCTCGAGGCCGCCATCCTGGCGTATGCGGCGAAGGCGGCGTCGGCGTTCTACGGTCCGTTCCGCGAGGCCGCGAACTCGGCGCCGAAGTTCGGCGACCGGCGCGGCTACCAGATGGATGGCGCGAACCGCCGCGAGGCCATGCGGGAAATCGCTCTGGACATCGATGAGGGAGCGGACGCCGTGATGGTCAAGCCCGCGCTCGCGTACTTCGACTGGATTCGTGAGGCGCGCGTCCGCTTCGACGTTCCGATCGCGGCCTACAACGTCTCAGGCGAATACGCGATGGTCAAGGCGGCCGCCGCGCGCGGCTGGATCGACGAGAGGCGCATCGTGCTGGAGATCCTGACCGGCATCGTCCGGGCCGGCGCCGACTTCGTGCTCACGTACCACGCGGCCGACGCCGCGCGGTGGCTGCGCGAAGGCGACACGGCGTCGTGAAGGATCCGCGCAAGGCGCGCGGCGGAGCCCGTTCGGCCGCGCTCTTTCGCCGTGCGCGCAATGTCATGCCCGGTGGCGTGAATTCCCCGGTGCGGTCGTTCGCCTCGGTCGGCGGTGAGCCCTTCTTCGTCGCGGCGGGGAAGGGTTGCCGCGTCCGCGATGCCGACGGGCGCTCGTACATCGACTACGTGATGTCGTACGGGCCGCACCTCTTCGGCCACATCCCCGCTTTCCTCCAGCGGGCCCTGTCCAGGGCGTCGCGGCGCGGGACCTCCTACGGCGCGCCCACCGAGCTCGAGGTTCGGCTGGCGGAGAGGGTGGCGGAGCTCGTGCCATCGATCGAAGTCCTCCGGCTGGTCAGTTCGGGCACGGAGGCCACGATGAGCGCGGCCAGGCTCGCGCGCGCCGCGACCGGCCGCAAGCGTCTGGTCAAGACCGAAGGCGGATATCACGGCCACGCCGATTCGTTCCTGGTGTCGGCGGGCTCCGGTGTGGCCACGTTGGGAATCGCGGGCAGCCCCGGTGTGCCCGAGGAGCTCGCGGCCCTGACGACGGTCGTGCCGTTCAACGACGCGGAGGCGCTCGAGGCCGCGTTTACAAAGTTCCCGGGCGAGATCGCGGCGGTGATCCTGGAGCCCGTCGCGGCCAACATGGGCCTGGTTCTGCCGAAGCCCGGCTACCTCGAGCGCGTCCGCGAATCGACGCGCAGGCACGGTGCGCTCCTGATCTTCGACGAGGTGATCACGGGGTTCCGGCTGGCGCCGGGAGGAGCGCAGGCGCTCTACGACGTGACCCCGGATCTGACGACGCTGGGCAAGATCCTCGGAGGAGGTCTTCCCGTGGGTGCCTACGGCGGACCGCGCGACCTGATGGAAAAGATGGCGCCGTCGGGCCCGGTCTACCAGGCGGGGACGCTGTCGGGCAATCCGCTCGCGGTCTCGGCGGGTCTGGCCATGCTCGACGAGATCCGGCGGCGGCCGCCCTATGCGGTTCTCGAGGAAAGAGCGAGCCTCCTCGAGTCGCTTCTGCGCGCCGAGATCGACGCCCGCGGTCTGTCCGACAAGCTCTGCGTCACGCGCCTCGGCTCTCTGCTTACTCTGTTTTTCACCCCGGGACCCGCCGTGGATTTCGCGTCAGTCCGCGGCGCGGACACGAAACGCTACGCGGCGTTTTTTCACGCCATGCGTGAGCGTGGCATCTTTCTTCCGCCGGCGCAGTTCGAGGCCTGGTTCGTCTCGACGGCGCATGGGGAGCCCGAGATCCGTCGGACCGCTCGGGCCGCGGGGGAGAGTCTCGGCGTCGCGTATGCCGAATAGGGATCAGCTCTCGGGCGTCCCCGGCGCCCGGAACCGCCGAAATCCTTCGGCGGTCGTGAGGCGCATCTCTTCGGTCTCGCCGGGGAGCCAGGGTCTGGGTACGCCGAGACGCTGGATCGCGCGGTCGGCGATCTGGAGAGAGGTCTCGAACTCCTCGGCCACGACCTCGTCGGCTCCGGCGGCGGAGAACGCCGGTATCTCGGCGATGTAGCGGGCGCGCGCGAGAATGAAGAGCTTGGCGTTGAGCCTCCGGCAGTGCCGGATCGTCTGCCGCGTGGCCCGGGGGTCCGATAGCAAGACGACCGCCGCCCGCGCGCTTTCAATACCGTTTCGGCGAAGGACGACGTCATTGGTCGAGTCACCGTATTCGATCGGCACGCCCTTCTTCATTCCCCGCTTGACGCGATCGGGATCCAGGTCGATGACCCGGAAGGCGACGCCGGCCTTCTTCAGGACTCGCGCGACGGTCTCGCCCATATGCCCGAATCCGATGACCAGGACGGTGTTTTCGCCGGGAAGCGGCGGGAAGGATCGCGGGAGACCCGCGGCGCCTCCAGCCACGCGAAACGCCACGGCGTGGCTCGCCTCCGAGAGAAAGGGCGTAGCGAGCATCGTGATGATCGCGGCCGCCAGGAACTGCTGGTAGACCGTGCTCTCGATCAGCCCGGACCTCTGTCCCTGGCGCAGCAGGACGAACGAGAATTCGCCGATCTGTGCGAGCGAGAGCCCGACCACGGTTGCCACGCGGAGGCCGTATCCCAGCGCGAAGACCGCGGCTCCGCCGGCGATCGTCTTCCAGACCAGGATGAGAGCAAGCAGCACGGCGACGGGCACCGCCGAAGCGAGGACGGTCCGCGCGTCGAAGAGCATGCCGATCGAGACGAAGAAGACGGCGTTGAAGACGTCGCGAAACGCGGCGACGTCCGCCTGCGCCTGGTGCCCGTACTCGGACTCCGACAGGATGAGGCCCGCGAGAAAGGCGCCGAGGCCTGCCGACAGACCCGCCCAGGCCGTCGCGATCGAGGAGCCGAGGACGAGAAACAGCACGGCCACGACGAAGATCTCCTTCTGTCGCGTTCCGGCCAGGGCGCCGATGAAGCGTGGAACGAGGAAGCGCGCAGCAAAAAAGAGCGCGGCGGCGGTCAGGATCGTCTTTCCCGCGGCCGCCAGCGCCGGGACGAGCCCCGAGGAGCCGGCACCGGCGAGGTAGGGAAGGGAGAGCAGCATGGGAACGACCGCGAGATCTTGGAAGATTAGGATCCCGACGAGGATCTTCGCGTGCGGCGAATCGAGCTCCCGCCGGTCCATCAGGAGCTTGAGAACGATGGCGGTGGACGACAACGCGACGAGGTAGCCGTAGAAGAGACTCCGGGGGGCCGGATATCCGCCCATCGCCGCAACCGCGTACACGAGCGCGATCGACGCGGCGACCTGAATGGGCCCGGCAACCCAGACGACCTTCCCGAGCCGGCGCAGATTTCCCAGCGAGAGCTCGAGCCCGACGGTGAACAGCAGCAGGACGACGCCGATCTCGGCGAGGATCTCGACGACGTGCACGTCTCGCACGAGACCCAGACCGAATGGGCCCAGGATCGCTCCCGACAGGAGAAAGCCGATCAGGGGCGGCTGATGGAGGCGGTGGAGCACATAGGCCGTGCCCAACGCCGCCAGGAAAATGAGGGCCAGGGGCCCGACGAACTCCGGGGCCTGCATCCCGGAATTATGCGCTCCCGGAGTTCTCTGGTAGCCTCCCGGCCACTTCATGAGCGCATCCGGAGCCCTCGCCGCAAGTCCGGACGCGCGCGAACGACACCCTCGAGGGCTCTACGTTCTCTTCTGCGTCGAGCTGTGGGAGCGCTTCAGCTTCTACACGATGCTCGCGCTGTTCACGCTCTACCTCCAGGACAAGGCGGAAGGCTTCGGCTGGACGGACGCCCAGGCCACGACGCTCCGGGCGAACTACCTGCTGTTCGTCTTCTTCAGTCCCCTCATCGGAGGATGGCTGGCCGACCGCTTCCTCGGCTATCGCCGGGCGGTCATGATCGGAGGGTTCTTCTTCATCGCCGGGCACATCCTGCTCGCGGTGCGGTCGCTGCCCATGGTGTACACGGCGCTCGCGTGCCTCGTCATCGGCAACGGGCTCTTTAAGCCCAACGTCTCGACGATCGTCGGCAACCTGTATCCGAAGGGGAGCCACCTGCGCGATCGCGCCTACAACATCTTCTACATGGGCATCAACACGGGCGCGACGGCGGGTCCGATCGTCGTCGAATTCGTGCATCGCAAGTACGGCTTCCACCCGGCGTTCGCGGTGGCCGCCGCGGGGATGGTGATCTCGGTGGCCACCTTGATCGTCTTTCGGAGGTGGATCGAGCCCGGGGACCGGACACCCGGCGGCCGCCAGGACGTCGAGGACGCGAGCCCTCCGACGGCGATCGACGCCGTCCCGGAGGGCCGCCGGATCTTCGCCCTGATCGTCATCTACCTGGTGTCGATCGTGTTCTGGATGATCTTCTTCCAGAACGGCTCGACGCTGACGTACTGGGCCAACGACAACACCGACTGGAACTTCTCGGGCATCATCTCCAACGCGATCGAGCCGTTCTTCGTGATCGCGTTCTCGCTGCCCTTAGTCTGGCTCTGGAGGGAGCTGGACAAGAGAGGCAAGGAACCGGCGACGACGACCAAGATCGCGATCGGGATGTTCCTGATCTCGGCGGCGTTCTACGTCATGTATTTCGCCGGGAAGGCCGGAGGCGACACGGGCCGCGTATCGCCCTGGTGGCTGATCGGGAGCTACGCGCTGGTGGGCCTGGCGGAGATCACCCTGTCGCCGATGGCGCTGTCGCTGGTATCCAAGGTCGCGCCACGCCGGTACCGCAGCCTGATGATGGGGGCCTGGTTCGTCGCCACCGGCGTCGGCGGCAAGCTGACCCAGATCGGCGTGTACTGGACGCAGTGGAAACACTCGACTTTCTTCGCCGTGCTGGGAACGATGGCGCTCGCGACGGCCTTCCTCCTCGTCATCCTGCTCAAGCCCCTCAAGCGGGCGATGCCCGGCGTCTGAGCCGCTTGTCGAAAGGGCCCTTGCCGGCCTCGTCGCCGGTTATAAGCTTGGGCTCCTTACGGCATATGTCGGCGATCGGACACGCCGGGCGGAGGTCTTGCATATGGTGTCGAGACAAGGAGGCAGAGCCATGAAACCGGAAGGGCATCTTTTGTCGACTCGTGGACTGTTCGGGCGACTTTCGAGCGCCCGCCGCCTGTTGACGCTCTGCCTGGTCCTCTCGGCGGGAGCCGCCGTCGGACGCGCTGAGGTGCACACGGACTTCCCGATCACGACGCCCGCCAGCGGCCCGGAGGGAATCGTGACCGGGCCGGACGGGAACCTGTGGTTCTGCGAGGAGTTCGCCGACAAGATCGGTCGGATCACTCCCGACGGCACCGTCACCGAGTTCCCCGTTCCGACGGCGGGAGCCCACCCCGAGACCATCATCGTGGGACCCGACGGTGCGATGTGGTTCACGGAGCTGCTCGGAAACAAGATCGGGCGGATCACGACGGCGGGTGTGATCACCGAGTTTCCCATTCCGACAGCGAACAGTCATCCCGAAGGAATCGCGCTCGGCCCCGACGGCAACATCTGGTTCTGCGAATCCGACGGAAACAAGATCGGCAGGCTGACGACGGCCGGTGTCTTCACGGAATTCCATGTGCCGACGGTCGGAAGCCACCCGGAAGGCGGTATCGCCGGTCCGGACGGCAACCTCTGGTTCGTCGAGAACATCGGGAAGAAGGTCCTCCGCGTGACGACCGCCGGAGTCATGACCGAGTTTCCGATTCCAAATGCGATGGCCGCCCCGTGGAACATCACCCTGGGCCCGGACGGCAACCTCTGGTTCACCGAAGGCGACGGCGAGATGATCGGGCGAATCACACCGGCCGGCGTCATCACCGAATTCCCGGTCACGACCCCGGGAACCCCCGATTACATCGTGGCGGGCCCCGACGGCAACCTCTGGTACACCGAGTTCTACGGAAACCTCATCGGAAGAATCACTACTTCGGGCGTCATCACCGAATTTCCGTTGCCGATCGCGAACAGCAAGCCATACGGCATCGGGGCCGGACCCGACGGCGCGGTCTGGTTTTCCGAGCAGGGCTTAAACAAGATCGGGCGATACACCACGGGGCCCGCGATTCCTCAGAACATGGACGTCGACGCGAGCGGCAACGGCGTTCTGGAGGCGGGGGAGACGGCGGTCGTCGCTCCAACCTGGACCAACACGCTCGTGACGCCGCAGAGCCTGACCGGCGGCGCTTCCAACCTGACCGGTCCGGCGGGTCCGACCTACACGATCAACGACTCGACGGCAAACTACGGAACGATTGCCGCCGAATCCTCCGGCAGCTGCGCGGCCGGTGGGGATTGCTATGAGATGACGATCTCGGGCTCGCGGCCCGTTCCCCATTGGGACGGCACGTTCACAGAGACGATCAGCCCGGGCCCCGTGACGAAGAGCTGGAAGCTCCATGTCGGCGGCAGCTTTCCCGACGTTCCCACGTCGCACCAGTTCTACGCCTTCATCGAGAACCTCTTCCACAACGGCGTGACCGGCGGCTGCACAGGCGGCAACTACTGCCCCTCCAACCCCGTCACCCGGGCGCAGATGGCGGTCTTCCTGCTGAAGGGAAGACAAGGCGCCACTCTCTACATACCTCCGCCGGCCACGGGAACCGTGTTCCTCGACGTCCACATCGGGGACTTCGCGGCCGACTGGATCGAGGCGCTGGCGGGCTTCCAGATCACCGGTGGCTGCGGGGGCGGAAACTACTGCCCGTCAAGCCCCGTCACGCGCGCGCAGATGGCCGTGTTCCTCCTGAAGGCGGAGCACGGGTCGGCATACACGCCTCCCGCGTGCACCGGCGTCTTCAACGACGTAGCGTGCCCGAGCCAGTTCGCCGACTGGATCGAGCAGCTCGCCGACGAGGGAATCACGGGAGGCTGCGGAGGCGGCAACTACTGCCCCAACGATCCCATCACGCGGGGACAGATGGCCGTCTTTCTCGTGAAGACGTTCAAGCTGCTGCTGTACGGTCCGTAAGGGAACGGGGAGGTTCCGATGAGTGAGTTCGACAAGAAGCCGGAAGAGAAGAATCCACGGGACGAGCAGGGGTTCCGCGAAAATCCCGCCGAGCAGGGTTTGAAGACACCGCCGAAGATCCCGTTCGGCGAGGACTCGGGCGAGTGGGCCCGAGGAGGCGGCACCGACACGAGCGACGGACCGGGGAAACCGCCGCGCGAATAGCGAGTAGCGGCGTGCTGGTGGGCCGTCTGGGACTCGAACCCAGGACCACCGGCTTAAAAGGCCGATGCTCTAACCAGCTGAGCTAACGGCCCATCCGTTAGGAGCGAAAGAGGATACACCGAATTTCGCGAGGTCATGCGAGGCCGGCCAGCGTCAAGAGTGCCACGTTCGTGCCAGGTCTGAAGGCGCCGAGTTGCAATGCCTCGGTATCCTCGTGCGCGTAGACGTGCGCCATGGCCTCCGTGATTCCGATGATCGCCGCGATGTCCGAGCAAGTCTTCCCCTCGTGACGCAGCAGCGTCTCGTAGGCATGCCGCAAGCCGTGAAGCGGTAGTGCGGCACCTTCGCCGCCTTCACTGCGTAGCGCCGGCAGGCCTGGAGGCGTCGCTCGATCGCTTCCCTCGTCGCGCCCAACTCGGTGAACACCAGACCGATGCCTCTCGGCCCAACCAGCGCCGGGTCGCAGGCCACGACGCGCGGCTTTGAGCCCTTCTGCGTGATCGGCCGAAAACCCTCGGAGTCCAGTGCTCCTGCCAGTCCAGCGCGGCGACCTCGCCGAGCCGGCAACCCGTCGTCCTGGCGAAGAGGACCGCACGACGAGCCGCCCTGTTGAGCTTCGCGAAAACCTCTTCGAGATCCGCGTCCGGGGATCTCGGGCGGAATGGGGGTGAAGGTGCGCCGTCACGACAACGTCTTTCCTCCGGAAGGAGGGGGAAATTTGCGAGATCTCGGCCTTCCGAGCACCGTGATGGCCGGAAGTATTTTTTCCTGCCACATCCGCTGGCATCTCTCCCCGGCGAATCGGAAGGCTTCCCGGCCAAGGGGTCCCACCGCAGCGCGTAGCTTCTCGCGCAGCAACGCACGCGCCCGTCGGAGTCGCGTTTTGACGACATCCTGGCTCAGGTCTAGGATCTCCGCGGTCTCCGCGGTGCTCATTTCTTCCACCATACGCATGACGAAAACGGTGCGGTAGAGGTCGGGCAGGTCCTCGATCGCCGCTTCCATCAGCGCCCTCACCTCACGAGCCAGGACGCCTCTCTCCGGGTCGAGCCCTGGATCCGGATCATTCCGAGATTCTTTCGCATCGGCAGGCTGTCGCCGTGTGACGGCGCGAGCTCGGCTCTTGCGCCGACGGGCACGAGCCTCGTAGACGCCGATCTTGGTCAGCCAGGTAGCGAACTTCGCGAGCCCGACGAACTGACCGAGCTTCCGGTACGCGCGCACGAACGTATCCTGCACGACGTCGGCGGCCTCGTCGTCGTCTCTCAGGATTGCGCGGGCGGCTCGGTAAACTCGCTGGCTGTGCCGATGAACGAGGATCTCGAAACACGCGGACTCCCCTTCGAGAACCCGTCGGACCAGCTGGTTGTCCGGCAGAAAGTCGGTCAGCTCGACCCGAACAGGCTTCTTCCTCGGCATCGCGAGAATCCTAAGCCCTGAGCCTCGTCAGCCAGGCGGTGAACCTGGGCGTCCGGAGGCGGCGGCCCCACCGAGCCCGCGTCAGAGCGACTTCAAGTACTCGACGAGATCCTGCTTCTCTGCCTCCGTCAACCCCAGCGTCTTCACTGCGTCGTAGTGGTTGACGACGTCGAGCAGGGTCGCGAACCGCCCATCGTGGTAGAAGCCTCCCTTCGTGTGCGTCCAGAGACCCTTGAGCGGTGCAGTTCGATATCTGTGGTCGGGCGCGCGATCCGCCTGGAAGCTGTCGATACCGATCTCCGAGGGGAGGTGCATGTTCCAACCAGGCTCTGTGAAGAGTGGAGGCACGTGGCACGTCGCGCAGGCCGCCTTTCCGGCGAAGAGAACTTTGCCTCGGGCCGCCGCGCTCGCATTGAAGCTTTCGCTCGGGGGAACCGGGGCCGGGATCGCGAGCTGATAGAAGTGCAAATCCGCGAGCTTTCGCGTAATCAAATCCGGAGTGGTGCGGACGTTGCCGAACCCGTTCGCCGCCGCGATCGGGAACTGCGCTGCATTGTCGAGACGCGGGTCGAAAAAGGCCCCCTGCCCGTGCATCTCCAGGTTCGAGACGAACGCGTTCCAATGCGTTACGGATCCCCAACCCGTCCAGGTGTGGAGGTTGACGCCCGCTAGTCCGAAGGCCGGCGGGATGAGAGTCGCCGCGGATTTCGTATTCGCTGGCGGATCCTGGAACGCCTTTCCATCGAGCACGAGTTCGGCGTCGAACTTTCCCGGACCCCAGGAGTTGAAGACCTGCCGAACCGTATCCTCTGTGGTTCCCAGAAGGGTTGCGAAGGCAGAAAGATCCGGAGCGAACGCGACGACGGCGCCGACGTTCAGATCTCGATTCCCCCAGCCGTCGAGGCGGCTGCCAATCCCGGGAGCGAAAGAGTCGTTCACGGTCGAATGGCAGAGCGCGCATTGGATTCCCACCGAGGTGAGTTGGTTGCCCGAAAAGAAGCCCGTGAGCCCGACGATCGAGTTGAGCTGGAGGAGCGCGAGTGTCGTCGCGGGGTCATTGAGGTTGATTTCTCCCCGGCGCAGTTTGTTCTGGAGCGGCAGTGGTATGGCGTTGATGTCCACTTTCAAACCGAGCGCCAGTGCCTCAGCAGGTGTCAGACCGGGCCCGACTCCGCCGTTGGCCGCGCCGGCGATCGCGGCATCCAGATTCAATGTGTCGCCCCAGAACGCCTCATCGCCGAAGGTGTCGAAGCGGAAGGTTTCCCGGCCCTTCTCGATCGATTGCGCTGCGCTGTCCAAGACCGCCTGATCCGATCCCTTCTGCAGTCGCCGGAGCTCGTTTCTGGTCGGCTGAGTCTGAGCTCGCGCCTTTTCGGGTGACCGCAAGGTCGTGATCACAAGGAAGCTGGCCAAGACGAGTAAGCAAGAGAGACGGACACGGATTCCCGTGCTCATACTGACTCCTCCCGTGCGAAACGCATTCCGCTGCGCCTTTGGGGTCAATTCGTCCAACCCTTCCAACCCTACAGAGTCTTTGAGATTGGTTTCGGTGACGACCTCTTTGGGAAATCTGGAGAAAGAGCGCCCTAAGGTCGTTGCCGGAAATACTCTCTAGGGAACGCGAGAGAAGGAGCTCACAACTGATCCGTGTTGTGCGAGCACCCATTCGCAACGCCGCGCGTGGGGAGCCCTTGGCGGGACTTACTTTCGCAGGGTTCCGAGCAGCTCGCTCGCCGCTCCTCCCATACGGACGCCGCGCGCGCAGCAGGCTCCCGGGCTGTGCTCTTGCCGGCGACCGCAATCGTCGCGGCGAGTTCCTCAAGGAATCATGAAAAGCCTCTAGGTTCACGCGAGGTTCATCTTTCTCGGCGATAGAATTCGGCCGTTTCCCCAGGGGCAACACCATGGCGAGACCGCAGACCGAGATCCCCGATAGCCGCCGAGTCACCGCTTGTCTAAAAGCCTGCGAAGGCATCCCCACCGAGAAGCTCGAGGACGGCGTGCTGCTGCGTCTGGTCGCAGCATGCATCCACCTGGACGACCCACAGGTCCGGGAGGTCCTCGAAGAACTCTCGCCGGTGCGCCCGCGACTCGTGAAACCGCGGGCATAGAAAGGGGGCGGAGCCGAAGCCCCGCCCCTTCCTCTTGCCCTCTATGTGCTCAAACTCGTGGTACCCGTAGCCGGGGAAGGCACCTCGAGGCACACGTGGCACACCGAATTCGCTAGACGACTTGCAAGTGTTTGCGCCATCGAGGGCGTCCTCGACGCCTAAAAGGCCGATGCTCTAACCAGCTGAGCTAACGGCCCACCGATCGCCGGAGTATAAGGCGCGCGGCCTAAGACTCCGGCGGCAGTCCCGCGAGGAACAGCGTCTCGGGACGCCAGATCGTCTCTTCGCGGCGAGGGCCGGTGGAGATCAGGACGGCGGGAGCGCCGACCGCGTTCTCGAGGGCGCGGACGTATCGCTGGGCGGCGGAGGGGAGCTGCTCGTAGCGCGTGAGGCCCGTGGTCGTCGTCTTCCAGCCCGGGAGCTTTTCGTATTCCGGCTCCAGCCGTGCGACGTCCTCGGCGAGCGCCGGCAGATCCGAGACCGGCTGGCCGTCGAGCTTGTAGCCCAGGCTGATGGGAATCTCGTCGAGCTCGTCGAGGCAGTCGAGCTTGGTGATCGCGACGGCGGAGGCTCCCGAGAGCTCGACGGCGGTTCGGGCAACGACGGCGTCGAACCATCCGGTCCGGCGCGGACGCCCGGTCGAGGTGCCGTATTCGTTGCCGCGCTTGCGCAAGTACTCGCCGGTGTCGTCGTGGAGCTCCGTCGGGAAAGGGCCGGCGCCAACGCGCGTGGTGTAGGCCTTGAGCACGAGGAGGCTGGCGTTGAGGGCTCCGGGCGCGATCTCCAGCCCCGTCGCCACCGCGCCGGCCGCGCAGTGCGACGACGTCACGAAGGGATACGTGCCGGAGGTCAAGTCGAGCATCGCGCCGTGCGCGCCTTCGGCGAGCAGCGTCGCGCCGGACTTCAATCGCGTGCGCAGGTATCGGCCGGTATCGCCGACGTGAGGCCGAATGCGCTCAGCGCAGGGCCCGAGGTTCGTGACGACCTCTTCGGCGGTGGGGACGGTCGTCTCGCCGATGCACTGGAGCAGCCTACCGGTCTCCTCCGCGATGGCGCCGACGCGCGCGGCGAGCGTCGCCGGTCGAAAGAGCTCGGCAACGCGGATGGCGCGCCGTGCCGCGACCGACTCGTAGGCCGGACCGATGCCGCGCAGCGTCGTGCCGATCTTCGCGTCCCCGGCGGCTCGCTCCCGCGCGGCGTCGAGGAGGCGATGGTAGGGAAGGATCACCGCGGCGCGATCCGAGATCATGAGGTTCTCGCCGATCGACACACCGGCGGCCTCCAGCTCGTCGATCTCTTTCAGCAGCGCGTCCAGATCGAGGACGACGCCCGGCCCGATGACGCCCATGCGGCCGCGCACGACGCCGGCCGGCAGCAGGTGGAGCGCAAAGTGGCGGTTGCCGAATTTGACCGTGTGTCCCGCGTTGTGCCCGCCGTGGTAGCGGGCCACGATGTCGAAGCGGTTGGCAAACAGGTCGACGACCTTCCCCTTGCCCTCATCGCCCCATTGACCGCCCAAGACGGCAACAACCTTCACACGCACGCTCCCCGTCGTTCGATCAAACAGCGCAGGCTAACAGAGCCGCAGCCCGCTGTCAGCTTAGAATCGGCAGCCGGTGACGATCTTAAGGCTCACGGGTCGCGGCCTGACGCTCGATGCGTTGGAGGCGGTGGCCCTCCGGCGCGTTCGGTTGTCGCTCGATCCACGCGCGCGGAGGGCGATGGCCGCGTCGCGGCGCGTGGTCGACCGCGCGATCCGCAGCGGCGAGAAGGTCTACGGCGTGACGACCGGCTTCGGCAAGTTCGCCGACGTCGCGATTCCGCGCGATCAGATCGAGGCGCTGCAGCGCAACCTCATTCGAAGCCATGCCGCCGGCGTCGGGGCTCCGCTTCCCGACGAAGCCGTGCGGGCGATGATGGCCCTGAGGGCGAACGCGCTCGCCCTGGGCAACTCGGGGATTCGCGTCTCGACGGTCGAGACCCTTCTGGGAATGTTGGCGGCCGACGTGCTGCCGGTCGTTCCCTCCCAGGGCTCCGTCGGGGCTTCCGGAGATCTCGCGCCCCTGTCGCATCTGGCGCTCGCCTTGATCGGCGAGGGCTTCGTGCGCGTGCGCGGGCGCGAGAGACCCGCGCGCGAGGCCCTGCGCCGGGCGAGACTCGAGCCCGTGACGCTCGGCGCCAAGGAGGGACTGGCGCTGATCAACGGAGTCCAGATGTCCGTCGCCGTCGGCGGGCTCGCGCTGCGGCGCGCGATACGCCTGGCGAAGATCGCGGACGTCGTCGGCGCCGCATCCCTCGACGCGTCGAGGGGCTCGGACGCGGCCTTCGACGCGCGGGTCGTGGGCGCGCGTCCTCACCCGGGCGCCCTGGCCAGCGCCGCGAACCTTAGGATACTCGTCAAAGGAAGCGCGATTCGCGAATCGCACCGCGGGTGCGGTCGGGTCCAGGACAACTACGCGCTGCGGTGCATGCCTCAGGTGCACGGCGCCGCACGCGACGCCTTCGCGCACGCCCGGGAAGTCCTGGAGCGCGAGATGAACAGCGCGACGGACAACCCCCTGGTGTTCTCGAAGCGCGGAGACATCGTCTCCGGCGGAAACTTCCACGGCGCTCCTGTGGGATACGTCCTCGACTATGCGGCGATCGCCGCCACCGACCTGGCGTCGATCTCCGAGCGTCGGATCGAGAAGCTCTTGAACCCCTCGCTTTCGGAGCTTCCGGCGTTTCTGGTGCCGTCGGGCGGCTTGAATTCGGGCCTGATGATGGCCCAGGTGGCCGCGGCGGCGCTCGTGTCGGAGTCGAAAGTGCTGTCGCATCCCGCCTCCGCCGACTCGATCCCGACCTCGGCGGCGAAAGAAGACCACGTGTCCATGTCGCCCATCGCCGCGCGAAAGTTTTCGGCGGTGGTCGAGAACCTGGAGCGAGTTCTGGCGATCGAGATGATCGCGGCCTTCCAGGCGATGGAGTTTCTGAAGCCTCTGAAGACGTCTCCGCGCCTCGAGCGCGTGCGCCGGGAGTTTCGTCGTGTCGTGCGGCCCTGGACGACCGACCGGGAGCTCTATCGCGACCTCGACCGGGCCCGGGGATTCCTCGCGGGGGAGGCCCTGGCGAGGGAGCTCGCGTCCCTGTCGTGACGGCGACCCACCTATAATCCGCGCATGACCGCAAGCGTCCTGCCGGCCGCCCGCACGATCCGGGCCGCCCGGGGTTCCGCGCTCCGGTGCCGCGGATGGGCGCAGGAAGCCGCGCTGCGGATGCTGGAGAACAACCTCGATCCCGACAACGCCGAGAAGCCCGACGAGCTGATCGTCTACGGCGGCACCGGTCGGGCCGCCCGCAACTGGGAGGCGTTCGACTCGATCGTCGCGACGCTGAAGCGGCTCGAGGGCAACCAGACCATGCTGGTCCAGTCGGGCAAGGCCGTCGGCGTCTTCGAGAC
Organism: Acidobacteriota bacterium; assembly: GCA_046725935.1. GTDB lineage: Bacteria > Acidobacteriota > Thermoanaerobaculia > UBA5066 > Gp7-AA6 > DAHUXD01. The sequence continues at coordinate 14,530 of JBKOZO010000164.1, forward strand.
GCACGAAGACGCGCCGCGCGTCCTGATCTCCAACGCGATGCTGGTGCCGGCCTGGGCCACCGGCGACGAGTTCCGGCGCCTCGAGGGTCTGGGCCTGACGATGTTCGGCCAGATGACGGCCGGCTCCTGGATCTACATTGGCAGCCAGGGGATCGTGCAGGGGACGTTCGAGACCTTCGCGGCCGCGGCGGCAAAGGAATTCCGGAGCGATCTTTCGGGACGTCTGGTCGTCACCGCGGGCCTCGGCGGAATGGGAGGCGCGCAGCCGCTCGCGGCCACGATGAACGGAGCCGTGGCGCTGATCGCCGAAGTGGATCCCTCCCGCATCGAGAAGCGGCTGCGCACCCGTTATCTCGACGAGCAGGAGAAGCGGATCGACGCCGCCATCGACCGCGCGCTCGAGGCGAAAGCGGCGCGTCGCGCGGTCTCCGTCGGCGTCGAGTGTAATGCGGTCGATTTGCTCGAGCGGCTGCTGGCGCGCGACGTCCTCCCCGACCTGGTGACCGATCAGACGTCGGCCCACGACGAGCTGGAGGGCTACGTGCCGCGCGGAGGCACGCTCGAGCAGCTGGCGCGGCTGCGCAAGGACGATCCGAAGGCGTACATCGCGCGCGCATACGAGACAATGGCGGATCACGTTCGCGCTCTGCTCGAGCTCAAGCGGCGGGGCGCGGTGGTCTTCGACTACGGCAACAACCTGCGCGGACAGGCGCAGAAGGCCGGCGTCGCCGACGCCTTCCGGATCGGCGGCTTCGTTCCGCTCTACATCCGGCCTCTCTTCTGCGAGGGCAAGGGGCCGTTCCGCTGGGCCGCGCTTTCGGGCGATCCGGAGGACATCCGGGTCACGGACCGCGCGCTTCTCGAGCTCTTTCCGCACGACGCGGGACTGGCGCGCTGGCTCTCGCTGGCCGGCGAGCGGATCGCGTTCCAAGGACTTCCGGCGCGAATCTGCTGGCTCGGTTACGGAGACCGCCACCGGGCGGGGCTTCTCTTCAACGAGCTCGTGCGCCAGGGCAGAATCAAGGGCCCGATCGTCATCGGCCGCGATCATCTCGACGCCGGGTCGGTCGCCTCGCCGAACCGCGAGACCGAAGGGATGCGCGACGGCTCCGATGCGATCGCCGACTGGCCGATCCTGAATGCGCTCGTCAACACGGCCGCTGGCGCGACGTGGGTCTCGGTGCACCACGGGGGCGGTGTGGGCATCGGCTACTCGATCCACGCCGGCATGGTGGTCGTGGCCGACGGCTCGGAGGCGGCGGCGCGCCGGCTCCGGCGCGTGCTGACGAGCGATCCGGGAACGGGCGTGATGCGGCACGCCGACGCGGGCTACCCGGAGGCGATTCGAACCGCGCGCGAGCGGGGAGTGGACCTGCCCTTCCTCGAGTAGCGGGGGCGACGCGACGGTGCTACGCCGGGCGCTTCTGGCCGTTTCGGTCCTGGTGCTCCTCCCGATCCTCTGGCTCGACGGCTGGTTTCCGTTTCCGGCGGGACGCCTCGATACGGTCGGTCCTCCGGCCGCGGTCTCGGAGGCCCTCGCCGGCGTCGCCGCCGACCTGAAGCGGCGCGTGGACTCTCTGGCGTCCAGTGCCGAGGTGGCGAAGGCGCTGGAGGGGGGCGGGATCGCGGTGCGCCGCCAGGCTCTCTTCGCGAGCGCGCGTCAGGTGATGGAAGGCGCGCCTCCGGACGCCTGGATCGTCCTTGCCGATCCGCGTGGAAACGCCCAGGCGTGGTGGGGAGACGCTCCTGCCCAGATCCCGAACATCCGGGCCTCCGGAACCCTGGAGGCGCGCTGGTCGGCGACGCGGCTGGAGATCGCGTACTGGCGCATCGTCGGCGCGGGACCGTTTGCGGGAGTCATCTGCGCTGCGCGGCCGATGCCGGTGGAGGCACCTGCGTTCGGTGAAGCGCTCGGCCTGGAGGGATCTTCGCTGGAGTGGGAGCCGATCGCACCGGAGCGCGGAAGCCCGGTGATCCTCTCCGCGGACGGCGGAACGCCCCTCGTCGCCGCGCGCCGCGAGCCGATCGAGCCTTCCCAGAGTCGCAGTCTCCGGGCCGGCGTGCTCGCCGGCGTCCTCGCCGCGGCCGCGCTCATCGCCGCCGCCGGGCCGGGATCCCTCCTGGTCGGAGCGGGGCTCGCGCTGGGGTTTCTCGCCCTGGAGGCGTACGGCGAAGGAGGCCGAAGCCTGACTTCACCGGTGCCGTGGGTCCTGGCGATCGGACTCTTCGCGCTTCCGCGCGCCCTCTCGAGTCTGCGGCGACGCGACGCTCCCGGAGCGCCCGTCCGCTTGTTTCTCGGCTACGCGCTGTTCGCGGGTGTCCTGTATGCGGCGGGCCGGATTCTCGTTCCCGACCTCGGCGCGGTGTTCTCGGTGTCGGGCGCGGCCTTCTGGAGACTCGCCGCGCTCTTCGGGCTGACGGCCGCGGGTCTGGCGGTGGGAGCCTCGGCGTTCGGCCGCGACGCCTTGCCGGCCTGGACGGGCGCGGCCCTGAGCATCACGGGCGCCGGCATCGTGGCCGGTCTTCTCTTCGTGTCCGCTGCGCCAGGCTATCGGACCGCGATCTTCGCCGTGAGTCTCGTCGCGTTCGAAGCATGGCGGCGCTCCGTATCGGCGGCCTCCGCCGCCGGCGCCCTCGGCCCTTTTCGTCTAACGGCCGGCGCCACGCTTCTCGTGCTGCTCTCGGCCTCCACTCTTCACGAGCATCGGCGGACGGCCGAGGCCTTTCGCGTGGCCGATGCGATCCGCCTTCCGGATCCGACGCGCATCTCGGTGGACGCGGTGGTCGCGGTGCGGCGCGCCGTCGACCGCGTGCAGCGATTCGACCTCGGCCGGGAGCTGCCAGCGCCGGTCGCGGACACGGACCTCTCCGACCTCGCCTACCGACTCTGGCGAGACGGGGAAGAGCAGAGGCCGTCGACGTCTCTGGTCGCCTACGAGGTGTTCGACGGCGAGGGAATGCTGCGAAGCCGCTTCTCGCTGATACCCGAAGCCGACGAGCCCGGCATCGCAACGCCGGGGGTCCAGATCGAGCGCCACCGGGTCGCAGTCGTTCGCCAGATCGCGGGGCTCGCCGACTCTGGGAATCTCTGGGGGCGCGTGGTCGTGTCCGTCGCGGACTGGCCGAGCTGGGATCCGTTGCCGCCGCGGCTCGAGGTCTACCGCCGGCTGGTGGGAGGGGAGGCGGCCCTGGCCCCGTCGCCGCGACCGGTTCTCGTTTCCTACGGGCCGGATGGGACGCGCCGGGAGGACGGACCCGAGCTGCCCGCCTCCATGTTCGAGAAGGTGCGCGCCTCCGGACGGCCGCAGCGCGTGGACATCCGGTACCGCGGCGAGGAGCTCCGCGGAGAACTGCGGCCCGCTCCCGAGGGATTTCAGCTCATCGCCATTCCCGGTCCCGACTTCCTGCAGCGTCTGCTGACGGCGGCGCTCCTGCTGCCCGCGGCGGGCGCGCTGGCCCTCGTCGGAGGAGCGGTCGTACTCCTTCGCTTCCTCGCCTCGCGCCGCTCGGTCGGCGAGCTTCTTCCCCGCGGCGTCCAGACATTTCGCGGCCGCCTCCTGGCGCTGTTCGTGCTCTCCGTGATGATTCCGCTCCTGGCGGTGACGTTCTATCTGCGGTCCTCGATCTCCGAGCGCACCAGCCGGGACACGCTGGATCACGCGAGGACCGGGCTCGAAACGGCGCGGCGCGTGCTCGACGACTACCTGCTGTCGGCGGCCGCGGGACGCGGACGGCTCGAGCTCCTCGACGACGCGCTGCTGTCGTGGCTGGCGAATGCCGTGGGTTTCGACCTGTCGGTCTACTCGCCGGAGGCGCGCCTGATTGCGAGCTCGCGGCGCGACCTCTACGCGGCCGGCCTCCTGCCCGAGCGGGTGCCGGGGCGAAGCTACGTCTCGGTGGGGCTGGGCGAGGCGCGCGACCTGACCGACGCGCGCGAGATCGCGGGCAGCCGCTTCGAAGAGATCACGACGGCGCTCTCCGCGATGCCGGGTGTGCCGGGCGTGCGCAGCCCGATTCTGCTGTCGCTGCTGATGCTGCCCCAGCAGCGCATCGCCGAGGCCGAGGCCGCGCAGCTGACCGCGGCGGTCTCGGCGTTCTCGCTGCTCGTGTTCCTGATCTCGGCCGCGATCGCGGGCCGGCTCGCCCTGCGTGTCGCACGGCCCGTGGCCGACCTCGTCGAGGGCACCCGGGCGGTCGCGCGCGGCGACTTCTCGCCGCGCCTCGCCGAGCCGCCCGACGAGGCGCTGCGGGAGCTCGTGCGCGCGTTCCTGTATATGTCGCGAAGCCTCAAGGAACAGACCGAGGCCCTCTCGCGCGAGAAGGAGCGCCTGGCGACGCTGCTGTCGCAGTTGACCGCGGGTGTCGTGGCATACCGCGAGGACCATCACGTTCTGCTGGCCAATCCGGCGGCCGCGCGCCTGGGCGGGGGAATCGCCGAAGGATCCACGCTGGAGGACGTCTTCCCCGGTGAGGCGATGGCGCCGGTGCGGCGACTTCTCGAGCGGCTCGAGCCGCACCCGGTTTCCGAGGACCTGGAGCCGCGGCCCGGCGAAAGATGGCGGGTCGTGACGGTCCCGCTCCCGCTCGGGGGATCGGGCGCGCGCATGGCGGTCATCGAAGACGTCTCGGACGTCGTCCGCTCCAACCGGCTGGCGGCGTGGGCGGAAATGGCCCGGATCATCGCGCACGAGATCAAGAACCCGTTGACTCCGATCCGCCTGTCGGTCGAACATCTTCGGGAAGTCTGGAAACGCCAGTCCCCCGATTTTGATCGCGTCCTGGAGGAATGCGTGGCGAACGTGTTGCGCCAGACCGAGGAGCTCCGGCGGTCCGCGGCCGAGTTCTCCGACTACGCGAGGCTGCCGCGTCCGGAGACGCGCCCGATCGACATCGGTGCGCTCGCGGCGGACGCGGCGGCGGCATTTGCCGGCGCGCCCGGCATCCGCTGGTCGGTCGAGGCGACGCCCGGCCTCGAGGCCGTGGGCGACCCTCGCCTCATCTCCCGGGTCCTGTCCAATCTCGTCGGCAACTCCGTGGACGCGCTGCAGGGGCGCGGGACGATTCGCATCCGCGTGGATCGGCGCGACGAGCGCATCGAAACGGCCGTCGAGGACGACGGACCGGGAGTCCCTCCCGAAATCCTGCCTCGCCTGTTCGACCCGTACTTCTCGGCCAAGAGCGGAGGCACGGGGCTGGGCCTGGCCATCGCGAAGAAGATCGTCGAGGAGCACGGAGGCACGATCGCCGCCGGCAACCGTCCGAAGGGAGGGTTCCGCGTCGCCTTCGACCTGCCGGCGTCCGACGGCGGGGGCACGGTCGCATGAGTGGGCGGCGTGTCGTTCTCCTGTGTCTCCTGATCGCCGCGGCCTGCCGGAGGGCGGAGGAGACCGCCGGCCCGGCGGCCGCCGCGCTTCCGAAGGGCGACGCGGTCGAGTTCGTCAATCCGGTGGCTGCCGTCGAGCCCGATCTCGTCGAACGTCTCCGGCGGCTGGCCATCGCAGCCGTGTTCCTGCCCGCGGGCGAGCTCGCGCGCGACGGTGGAAGATGGACGTTTCATCCCGATCCGAATCCGCCCCGGCCCGTCGAGGGCCCTGTGGTGATCCTGGTGGTGCGGCCGAGCGAAGCCCTCTCCGCGTTTCTCTCCTCCTCCGAGGGCACGGCGGCGCAGGGAGCCTCCCGCGCGCTCGCCACCGGCGTGACCGAAGGCCTGCGCAAGGGAGGCCCGTACGGGAACGTCGTGGGTATCCACATCGAAGGCCCATTCTCGGCGGCGACCGCCGCCCGGGGGACCGAGCTCCTCTCCGCGCTGCGAAAGGACCTTCCAAAAGGTCTTCTACTGTCGATTCGACTGGCCTCCGCCCCGGCGAACGACGACGAGCGCAAGCGCCTCGCGCCGCTTCTCGAGTCTGCGGACGCTCTGAAGGCGACCGTCTTCGGTGGAAGCGCGAGGGTCGACTCGGTCGCGGCCGACGCCCTCGGGAGTCCATGGTGGGCCGGCTACGACGCCGCGGTCCGATGCGTGGCGACCAGTCCGGAGGGGCAGGTTCGCGGCGAAGTTCCCGAGAAGGCGGTCGACGCCCTCTCGGGCCACCCGCAAGTCGAGTTCGAAAACGATCTGACCGTGACGGATCCCGACGTCGTGGCATTCCGCCTCACCGCCCGGGGCCCGGTCCGCCTGGGGGATCTGACCCTCGAGGCCGGAGCGCACGTGGCGTGCCGGATGCCGTCGGTGCCGGAATTGCTCTATCGGCTCGGGTCGGCCATGGCGGGCCGGCGCCACCTGCTCGGGCGCGTGGTCGTCTTCGGCGGAGACGGCGAAGGCGATCGGATCGTGCGCGTCGAGGCCCTGGAGGACATCCTGCTCGGAAGATCGCTCGCGCCCGCGCTCGACGTCCGCGTGCATCCCGCAGGCCGCAATGCGATCTCGATCGAGGCGACGAATCTCTCGCCCCATCCTTCGACGGTCTCGCGGATGTCCAACTGGGTCGAGGTCGACCTAGCGCCGGCCCATCCGGCGGACGTGACGCTCGGCGGCTTCGACCGTTACGAAGCGTACGATTCCTCCGGCCGCCCGGTCACGCCGGGCCGGGCGACCCGCGTCCGGCTCTACGAGACGCTGGTCGGGCCCCGCGAGGCGATCACGCCGGCCCGGATCGTGGTGCGCGGAGCGCTGCCGTCGCCGTGCTGCCGCCACCGCACGCACGTGCTCGCCGCGGCGGGTCCTGAGGAATCGGGCGACTGGATCGATCCGCCGCCGCCGCCGACTCCTCCACCGGCGCCTACGAAGAAGCGGAAGTGACTTCCTTGCGCCGGAAGGTTCCGACCAGCTTCCCGATCGGTCCGGACGCCACGAAGACCGCGGCGAGGGCCGCGAGCGCGAGCTGGGGGCGGTAGGCCACGATCGCGAAGAAGAGCGCGATCGCCGGCAGGATCCAGGCGGGCCGCCGGCGCTTCAAGTCGAGGTCCTTGAAGGACCGGTAGCGGATCGTCGAGATCATCAGGTACGCGAGGACGAACGTCAGGGCGAGCAATCCTCCCATCCACGTCCGCGACATGAGGCGCTCCGGCGTCGCCAGGACGACGGCCGCCACCGTGCCCGCGGCCGCCGGGATCGGCAGGCCCACGAAGTAGCGCTTATCCACGACGTGGGTCTGGATGTTGAAGCGCGCCAGGCGCATCGAACCGCAGACGACGAAGAGGAACGACACGAACCAGCCGAGCCGGTGAAAGTCCTCGAGTCCCCAGGAGTACGCCAGGACCGCGGGGGCCACGCCGAAGGACACGAGGTCGGCCAGCGAGTCGTACTCCTCGCCGAACTCGGAGGTCGAGTGGGTGAGTCGGGCGATCCGGCCGTCGAGACCGTCGAGAACGCCCGCGGCGATGATCAGGACGGCGGCGATCTCGAAATTCCCCTGGATCGAATACCAGAGGGAGAGGTAGCCGCAGAAGAGGTTGCCGACCGTGAAGAGGGTCGGCAGGATGAACAGGCCTCGTGAGAGACGTTCGCGCGAGAGCCGCGCCACGCTACGCGCCTCCGCGCCAGCGGGCGATCGCCGACATTCCGGCCTTGAGCTTCTGGCCCTTGCGGACGAGGAGCTCGCAGTCGTCGGGGAGAAAGACATCCACTCGCGATCCGAACTTGATGATGCCGATGCGCTGCCCGCGCGCGAGCTCCTGGCCGACCGCGGGGTAGAAGACGATCCGGCGCGCGAGCGCGCCCGCGATCTGCTTGAACGCGAGCTGGCCCTGGGGCGCGGCTAGAACCACGCGCGTCTGCTCGTTGTCGGTCGAAGCCTTGTCGTCGAACGCGGCGAGCTTCTTGCCGGGGACGTGAGCGAAATCCGCGATGCGTCCCGCGGCCGGCGAGCGATTCACGTGGCAGTTGAAGACGGACATGAAGATCGAGAGGCGCCGGCGCGCGCCCGGAGGAGCCTCCGGGGGCTCGGTCACGGAAAGGACGGTGCCGTCGGCCGGGGACACGATCGTCTCGGACCCTCCCTCGGGAACGCGGTCGGGATCGCGGAAGAACTGAACCAGGAAGAGCGCGACGGCCAGAAGCAGGCCCGCCGCCAGGGGGTGTCCGAAAACGGCGGCGAGCCCGCCGGCCACGAGCGGGGGCAGGATGAATACCCACCCCTCCCGGGCGATGGGGAGCCTCAGGTGGCGACTCCCTCGCGGTGGGTTCGGGCGATGGCCTCCATGCGGTCCTTGAGAAGGAGCTTCTCCTTCTTCAGCCGCTTCTCCTCCATTTCCTCATCCTCGGAAAGTCGGTTTTTCGCCGCCAGCATCTGCAGGCGTTCCTCGTGGTGTCGATGCTCCTCGTGCAGGCGGCGGAACTCCGGGTCGGTCACGGCCAGTTCCTCACGGTTCCCGTTTTCCATCGGGTCAGACCTCCTTGCTTGTTTTTTTGGATCGAGGAGAGTGCCGGGGGGAGGGTCACGTTCCAAGTCTAATCCCGCCCACCGGGCCTTTCAACCGCGTTCGGTGAGCGGGAGCACGAGCACGAGAGCGTCCTCCCCGTCCTGATAGTAGGCACGCCGCTTGTAGGCTTCACGAAAACCATAGGACCGGTAAAACTGCCGCGCCGCCGCGTTGGATACGCGGACTTCCAGCGTCACGGCGGTCGACGCCATGGCGCGCGCCCTCGAGAGCGCGTCCTCAATCAGCATGCGGCCGTAACCCTGTTTGCGAAGGCGCAAATCGGTCGCGATCTTGTTGACGTGAAACTCCTCGTAGAGAGACACGGCGAAGAGATATCCGCCCACGCGCGGCGCGCCTCCGTCGTCGCGGCCGAGGACGCGAATGTAGCGGTGCGCTTCGACCAGCTCGCTCGCGAAGAACTCGCGCCGCCAGGGCACCGGAAAGGATTCCGCTTCGATCCGGATGATCTCGTCGAGGTCGAAGGGGCCGGCCGGGCGGAGCCGGTACGGATCGGGCCGAGGTTCAGAGAGAGCCATGCTTCTCCTCCGCCGCGCTCGGGCGCGAGTAGATGGCTTCCAGGGCAGCCGCCGGACGCGGATCGCGCGCCACGGCGCGGGCCAGGCTCGCCGCGACCGCCGGCAGTGGATCGTCGAAGGCGCGGGGGACGAGGTCCCGGGGAAGCGAGACGATCGGATCGCCGCTCCCGTTCGCGGAGACGTCGCCGGGAGTCATGCGGCGGGATGCGCCCAGGGATCGCGCGCGCGGCGAAGTCAGATCGAAGCGCTCCGCGACGACTTCGCCGCGGCCCGCGTCGAGCACGGCGACGACCCTCTCCGCGCCGATGCGGCGCGCGCCTTCCGCCATCGCCTCGAGCGTCGGGACCGCCTCCACGTCCACGCCGAGGGCGCGTCCGAACCCCCACGCCGTCGCCAGGCCGACACGGATTCCCGTGAAGGACCCGGGCCCGGAGCAGACCGCGACGCGGTCGACATCCGCGAGCCGCAGGCCCGCGCGGGAGAGCGCCCGGCCGACGGCCGGGAGCAGCTCCTCCGACGCGCGCCGGTCGCCCGACAGAATCTCTTCGAAGATCCGTTCGCCGGAGAGAACGACGATCGTGGGAGCGGGCGTGGCCGTGTCCATCGCGAGAACGTTCATGCCGGAACCGCCGGGATTATGCTAGCACCGGCGTGAGCGCATCCGTCCCCCGCGTGACTCCCATGCTCCGGCAGTACTTCGAAATGAAGAGCCGGGTCCCCGACGCCATTCTGCTGTATCGCATGGGCGACTTCTACGAGATGTTCTTCGACGACGCCAAAGACGCCGCGCCACTTCTCGGGATCGCGCTGACGGCGCGCCACCGCGACTCCGACATCGAGGCGCCGATGTGTGGCGTGCCCCACCAGGCCGTGGATCACCACGTGGCGCGGCTGGTCGCGGCCGGACGCAAGGTCGCCATCTGCGACCAGATCGAGGACCCGAAGGCGTCTCGCGGCCTCGTCCGCCGGGACATCACGCGCGTCGTCACGCCCGGGACGGTGCTGGATCCGGAATCTCTGATTCCGAGCGCGCCGTCCTACCTGGCCTGCCTGGCGCCGTCCGAGGCGGAGTGGGGGGCCGCGTTCCTGGACCTCTCCACCGGCCGATTCCTGGCGGGCGCGATCGCCGCGTCGAGGATCGCCGACGCGCTGACGCTGTTTCGGCCGCGCGAGATCCTGCTGCCCGACGGTGTCGAGGCTCCCGCGTTCGCGGCCGCCCTGTCGAGGCGCGCAAAGGATTGGTGGCCGCGTGCGGGCGCCGACCTGGCGGACGCTCCGGATCTTTCGGGGCCCGCGCGGGCCGCCGCCGCCGCCGCCCGCGCGTACGCCCGCGAGATGCGGCCCGGAGGCCCGCTAGCGCATGTCGGGCCGCCGGCGCCGCTGGCGTTCGGCGAGCGGATGGGACTCGACGCCGCGGCCGTCGCCACTCTCGAGCTCTTCGAATCCTCCGACGGGGCCTCGGTGCGGAGTCTCTGCGCGCTGCTCGACCGCACGCGCACGCCTCTGGGCGCCCGGGCGCTGCGGGACGCGCTGGCGCATCCGTCGAGAGATCCGGTGGAGCTCGGTGCCCGCTGGGACGCGGTCGACGAGCTGCTTCTCAAGTCCGAGACGGCCCTGGCGGTTCAGACCGCGCTGGAGGAGGTCGGCGACCTGGAGCGGCGGTTCGCGAGGGTCGCGGTGGGGACCGCGGGCCCCCGCGAGGTCGCGGCGCTGGCGTCGGGGCTCGAGGCCGTACCGCGCGTTCTTGCGGCGGCGGCTCCGTTGACGGCGGGGCGGATTCGTTCCCTGGTCGAGTCGGTGCCGGACACGCGGGATTGCGTCGAGCGCATCCGCGGGACGCTGGCGCCGGATCCGCCGGTTCTGGCGTCGGCCGGCGGGGTCATCCGCGAAGGCGCCGACGCGGAGCTCGACCAGCTCCGCTCGCTGCGCCGCGACGCGCAGGGGGCGCTGCTCGCGATCGAGGCCGAGGAGAAGCGCCGTTCCGGAATCTCGACGCTGAAAGTGCGCTTCAACCGCGTCTTCGGCTATTCGCTGGAGGTCGGCAACGCCCATCGGGAAAAGGTGCCTGCGGACTGGATCCGGAGGCAGTCGCTGGCCAACGCCGAGCGCTACGTGACGCCCGCGCTGAAGGAGCTGGAGGAGAAGATCCTCGGCGCGGAGGATGCGATCGCGGCGATCGAGGCACGGCTGTACGCCGCGCTCCTCGCCGATCTCGCGGGAGCCGCCGGCCGCATCGGCCGCACGGCCGCGGCCATCGGGGAGCTCGACCTCTTCGCGTGCTTCGCCGAGAACGCACGCGTCGGCCGGTGGGTGCGGCCCACGCTGTCGGCCTCGCCGCGCCTGCGGATCATCGAAGGCCGGCACCCGCTCGTCGAGAGCCTGCGCCGCGAAGAGGTCTTCGTTCCCAACGACACGGATCTCGATCCGGACTGCCGCATCCAGGTCGTCACCGGCCCCAACATGGGCGGCAAATCCACGTACCTGCGCCAGGTCGCGACGATCGTGCTGCTCGCGCAGGCGGGGTCCTTCGTGCCGGCCGCGAAGGCGGAGCTCTCGCTCTTCGACCGCATCTTCACGAGGGTGGGAGCGGCGGACTATCTCTCGCGCGGAGAGTCCACGTTCATGGTCGAGATGTTGGAGTCCGCGGCGATCCTTCGCGGAGCCACGCCCCGCAGCCTCGTGATCCTGGATGAGGTCGGACGGGGCACGTCGACGTTCGACGGGCTCTCGATCGCGTGGGCGATCCTGGAGTACCTCCACGACACGCCGGAGAAGGCGGCGTTCGTGCTCTTCGCGACGCACTACCACGAGCTGACCGAGATCGCGCTCGTCAAGCCGGCGGTCGTCAACTCGACGATGGCGGTCCGCGAATCCTCGGGCCGCGTCGTGTTCCTCCGCAAGGTCGTTCCCGGCGCGGCCGACCGCAGCTACGGCATCCACGTCGCGGAGCTCGCGAACCTGCCGCCGGAGGTGACCGCGCGGGCCCGCGAGGTCCTGTCGAACCTCGAAAAGCAGGAGCTCGACGTCCAGGGCGCGCCGGTGATCGCGCGCAAGCAGGGCGAGAGCGCTGGCAGCGGCCAGTTCGTCCTCTTTTCCGCCGAGGAGGAGCTGGCGCTGGAGAGGCTCCGGGCCGCGGACCTGAACCAGATGACTCCGATCTCGGCCCTGTCGCTCCTGGCGGCGCTGCAAGAGCGGCTCAAGTTCAAGTGAGCTCGAGGCTCTTCGGCGTCGGCGTCTCAGGACCGGAGCTGACGGCGCGCGAGCGCGAGATCCTGGCGGCCCATCCGCCGTTCGGCGTCATCCTCTTCCGGCGCAACATCGAGAATCCCGACCAGCTCGGCCGGCTGATCGCGGAGGTGCGCGGCCTGGGTGCGAGGTTTCTCTTCCTGGACCAGGAAGGGGGACCGGTCGACCGCCTGAGGGACCTGATGGCCCCGGCTCCGTCGCTCCGCCGCGCCGCCACGCTCGGGGTCGCCCGGCGTGCCGGAGAGCTCGCCGGGGCCAGCCTCGCGAGCCTCGGGTTCGACGTGGACCTGGCTCCCGTCGTCGATCGCGGCGTGCCCGGCGCGGGCGAGGCGGTTCTGGGCGAGCGCGCGGCGTCCGCCGATGCGGGCGAGATCGTGCGGTCGGCCGGCGACTTCCTCGCGGGCCTGCATTCCCGGGGAGTCGGCGGGTGCCTGAAGCACTTCCCGGGCCTCGGCCGAGCCCGCCTCGACACCCATCAGGCTCTGCCGGTGCTCGAACAGAACCGCCACGAGGAAGCCCTGGACCTGGTTCCCTTCGATGCGCTGATGGGAATCGCGCGCGCCGTCATGATCTCGCACGCGGCCGGGGAAGACGGACTTCCGGCGTCTCTCGCCGAGGAGTGGGCCACGATCCGGCTGCGCGACATCCTGAGCTTCGAGGGCGCGGCGTTTTCGGACGATCTCGAGATGGGAGCCCTCGACGCGTTCGGGGACCTTCCGGAGCGTTGCGTGCGGGCCGCGACGGCGGGCTGCGACCTTCTCTTCGTCTGCAAACGGATCGAGGTCTATCCCCGGTGCGTCGAAGCCGTGGAAGCGCGGGTCCCCGTGGCGCGTCGCGTCGAAGCGGCCTCGCGGCTGGAGGATTACGCGGGCCACCTCGCCCTTTTGCGTAAGGCGGCGCCCGGCGGCGAGGCCATTCCCGCCCTCACCGCCGAGCTGCGCTCGCTGGCCGACTCTGCCGCCTGAACCGGTTTCTAGAACGGAACGTCGTCGTCGTAGCCGCCGCCCGCTGTGGTCGCGGCGGGCTCGGACGTCTCGGCGACCTCGCGGCCGGCACCCGCCCTCGCGCCGTCCTCGCGCCGCCCGAGCATCACGACGTTGGACGCCTTGACCTCCGTCTTGTAACGCTTCTGCCCGTTCTGGTCCTCCCAGCTCCGGGTCTGCAGGCTTCCCTCGACATACACCTGCTTGCCCTTCTGGAGATACTCCCCGCAAATCTGGGCGAGTTTCTCCCAGGCAACGATGTCGTGCCATTCGGTGCGCTCCTGCTTGGCGCCGGACGCGTCTTTCCACGCCGTGGTCGTCGCGAGCGAGAAACGCGCGAGAGTCGTTCCCTGTGGCGTGGTGCGGACCTCCGGGTCCTTTCCGAGGTTACCGATCAGGATCACTTTGTTGACGCTGGCCATGTATTCGCCCTCCTTTCAGGTGCTGTGACGATATTCCACTTTCCTTCGGACAAATGATGTCCGACATGGAGCCTGACGATTCCGTCCGGCGGGATGGAATCTAGGGAGAGGGCGCCCAGGCGACTTCCCCTCCCTCGTCGGTTGGCCCGCGAAGCGGGCCGCTCAGAATCCGAGTGCGCGAGCGACGGTCTAGAATCCCGCAGTCGCATGGAGTCCCAAGAGATCGAAGAGACCCGCGAACACCTCGTCCGTTCTGCCTCGACGATCACGCCGCTGACGCTGCTGTCCCGGGTCACCGGATATCTCCGGGAAAAGGTCATCGCCGCCACGTTCGGCGCCGGGATGCGGACGGACGCTTTCTTCGTCGCGTTTCGCATCCCCAACATGCTGCGAGAGATCATCGGCGAAGGAGCGATGTCCTCGGCCGTGATCCCGGTCTACGCCGAGGTCTCTGCGCGGCGAACCGCCGAGGAGGCTCGGGCGTTCCTCGGGCGCGTCGCGGCCACCTTCTCGCTGATCCTCGCGGCGCTGACCTGCGCCGGGATCGTCTTTTCTCCGTGGCTCGTGGGTCTCCTCGCCGGACAGTTCCGGCAGACGCCAGGGAAGTTCGAGCTGACCGTGGCGCTGAACCGGTGGATCTTTCCGTACATCTTCCTGGTCTCGCTCGCGGCGCTCTGCCAGGCGGTCCTCAACGCGCATCGCCGATTCGCGGCGCCGGCGGCGGCTCCGATCTTTCTGAACGTGGCGATCATCCTGGCGGCGCTGTTCGTGTCGCCCCGGCTCGCCGAGCCGGCGTACGGCCTGGCGATCGGAGTCCTCGCCGGAGGTCTGCTCCAGATCGCGGTCCAGGTTCCGCAGCTACGAAAACTGCGCGCGGTCGGCCGGCCGGCGCTGGGCTGGCGGGACCCGGCCGTGCGATCGGTGCTCCTGCTGATGACGCCGCGGCTCCTCGCCTACGGCATCAACTCGGTTAACATCGTGGTCTCGACGCGCTTCGCGGCCGGTCTCGGCGACGCCAGCGTGTCCTACCTGAACTACGCCAACCGTCTCAAGGAGCTGGTGCTCGGAGGGTTCGCCGTCTCGGTCGCGACCGCGATCCTGCCGCTGCTGTCGAGCCAGGCCCTCGCGGCCGACCGGGAGCCGTTCAAGGAGAATCTCGCGTTCGCGCTGAGGCTCATCGCCTTCGTGACGGTTCCCGCGAGCGTCGGGCTGATCGTGCTCCAGACGCCGATCGTCCGGGTGCTCTTCCAGGGAGGACGGTTCGGTTCCGCCGACACGCTCGCCACGGCCGCGGTGCTCGCCACGCTCTCGGTCGGGCTGTTCTTCTTCGCCGCCGTACGCGTGATCGTCCCCGCGTTCTACGCCCTGAAGAACACGACGCTGCCGGTCGTCGCCGCGCTGGCCGACGCCGCGACGTTCGTCTCGCTCTGCTTCCTCTGGACGCGTCCGCTGGGGCTTCCGGGAATCGGCCTGGCCGCCTCGACGGCTGCCGGCGTCAACGTGGCCGTCCTGGTCGTGGCGCTGCGCCGGCGCGAGGGCCGGCTGCGCGGGCGTCAGATCCTCGCGTCGCTTTTCCGGATCGTCGGAGCGGCGGCGGTCATGGGAGGGTTTCTCTGGGTGATTCTCCGGGTCGTTCCGGAGCCGCGGATCGTGGGATGGCGAGGCGCCGCGATCCTGACGCTGGTGATCGGAACCGCGGCCGCGCTCTACACCGTGACCGCGCACCTGCTCGGCGCGCCGGAGCCCGCGGAGTTGAGGCGCGTGGCGCGCCGGAGGCGGCGGTGAAGCTCGTCATCCAGCGCGTCTCTCGCGCGTCGGTCCGAGTCGGGGACGAGGTCGTCGGGGAGATCGGCCGCGGATTCCTGGTCCTCTTCGGCGCGGAGACGGGCGACACCGAGGCGCTCGCCTCCGAGGCCGCGCGGAAGGTCGCGGGCCTGCGCGTCTTCGAGGACGGCGACGGCAAGATGAACCTCGCACTCTCCGACGTCGAGGGCGCGGTCCTCGCGGTCTCTCAGTTCACGCTGGGCGCCGACCTCTCGCGCGGCCGCCGGCCCGGCTTCGAGCGCGCGCTGCGCGGGCCCGAGGCCGAGCCCCTCTACGAGAGTTTCGTCGAGGCGCTCCGGCGCGAAGGCGTTTCTGTATCGACCGGAGTCTTCGGAGCGATGATGTCCGTCGCCCTGGTCAACGAGGGCCCGGCGACGTTTCTCCTCGAGCTGCCGCGGCGCGGCGGGAGCGGATCCGCCTAGAGACTTACAAAACGCGGATCGGCGTCAGCGCGAAGGACAGCAGAAAGATCGCGATGCAGGCGAGCGCGACCAGCGTGCGTCCGAAGTCGAGCGGCTCGCCGTCGTCGGGCATCGGAGGATGCGCGAACCCCGTCAGAAGGACGGCGAAGGCCGCGAAGACCAGCCAGATCGGCGGGCCGGAGAAAGCGCCCGCGACGGCCAGGCCGAGGGCCGCGGCGGCGGCCAGCGGCTGGCGGCGTCCGAGCAACGCCCGCGTGACGTGGGAGCCGTCGAGCTGGCCCAGCGGAATCAGGTTCATCGCCGTGACGAGCAGGCCGAACCAGGCCGCCATGAAGGTGGGATGCTCGTGCACGCTCGCGCTCGTGTAGGGCTGCACGTGCATCCATTTCTGCGCCCATCGGACGATCAGGGGATAGTCAAACAGCACCAGGCCGGGCTGGAGCGGCGTGGTCGTGGGCCGCGGATGCGCGACGCCGTACATCAGGAATGGGATCGTCGCGACGAAGCCGGCGATGGGGCCCGCCGCTCCGATGTCGAGCAGGATCCGCTTGTTCGGGATCGGCTCCTTGATGCGGATGAGGGCGCCGAACGTTCCAAACGAGAGAAAGCCCGGGAAGAGAATCGGCGACGGGAGAAAAATCGGCAGCGTCGCCGCGAGCCCGTAGCGGCGGCACATCAGGTAGTGGCCGGTCTCGTGGACGGCGAGGATGATCATCACCGGGATCGAGAAGGCGAATCCGTCCGAGAAGCGGCCCTTCGCCAGCCATCCTCCGTTGGTCGTGAACGCCGCGCCGCCGGCCAGCGTCGTCGTGACGAAGGTCAGGAGGAAGAGCGCGAGATGAAAGAGAGGGTGCTCGACGAAACGCCGGTAGCCGCTCGGACGCGGAGGAGGCTCGGGCGGCGGGGCGTCGAGGGAGGGGCCGGTCAGACGCTGCTCGCGGGGGCGGCCTTCCGAAGCTCGAGCAGCAGCTTCGCGAGAGCGCTTCCGAGGGAGCTGGCGGCGATCTCGAGGGTTCGGTAGTCGTCGTCGGACATCGGCGCGCCGAGCCGGTCCGCGTAGAGGAAAGCGACCAGCCGTTCCTTGATGCGGACGGGATAGACCGCGCACGCCGCCGTGGCGCGCGGGCCGAGCAGGCGCGCGACCGCCGGCGGCATCAGGACCCGGCTCAAGCCGCCGCGGTGCGGAGATCCCGAGAGCTTGACGAACGCGAAGATCGAGGGCTCGCCCCACGGAATCCGGAGCCGCGACACGCCTTCGCGGTTGATGCCGCCGCCGCGCGCCGTCCAACCCTGGATGGACTCCTGCGCCGAGACGAAGAGCAGCAGCCGCGGGAACTGCGTCGCGAGGCTGTCCAGGGCGGCCTCGGCGATCCGGTCGCGCGCCGAGAGGCGCGGCTCGGCAAGCGGGGGAGCGACGGCGGGAGCGGGAGGCGGCGGCGCCTCCACCGGAACCGGCACGCGGGCCGGAGTCTCGAACTCCTGACCTCCGTCGTCTTTCCACATCTGCGCGGCGAGTTGCTCGGGGGGTTGCGGCGGCGCGAAGTCCGGCAGGAGCTCCGCGCTGTCGGCGAGCTCGCTCTGGGGGTCCTCCGCGGAGAGGAACGGCGCCGCGTACGCGGCCCGCCGCCCGGACGAAGCCTCGTTCTCTGCCACCGAGATGGGGATGCGCGTGGCGCGGGCGCGCCGGGGCGGAACCGGTGACGCGGGAGGCGCCTCCGTCATGTCGGGGACCGAGGCCGTCGGCTCCGGCGCGTCGGCCGCGGGCCGCGGGCGGTCTCCCCGCCTCTCCTCGTTGCGCTCGAGCTTGTGCAGGACGCTGCGGAACTCGATCGGAATCGGACGGCCGTAGAAGAGATGGAGCGCCTGGAGGAGCCGCACCTCCGAGATCACGGCCGGGACGATGGGCCGGCCAGTCAGCGCGGAGACTTCGTCGACGGCCGCCAGGTTCGACGGGTTCTTGAACGCAACGCGAGCCCCGCGTCCCTCCAGCGCGTACGGGATCGCCGCGAGGCGAATCGCCGCGCGCTCCGGCAGGAGGCGCACGATGTGGGGAGGCGACTTCAGGATCTCCGACCACGTCACGTAGTCGCAGCGGTGGATCGTCGCGAGCGCCTTCAGCAGACTCTCTTCGCCGAGCAGGTCGCGGTCGAGCAGGATCGTTCCGAGCCGGAACGGCTCGCCGGTGTGCCGTTGGAATCCGAGCGCGCTTTGAACCGCGCCTTCCGAGAGAACTCCCTCGGCTACGAGCAGCTCGCCGATGCGGGGCATCGCCTCTTATTCTATTTCGGACCGAGGGGCGTGGCTAAGGCAGGTCGCGCAGGTCCTTGCCGGGTTTGAACCGGATCGTGTTGCCCGGCGGAATCGAGACCTCGACGCCGGTCTTGGGGTTGCGGCCGATGCCGCGCTTGCGGCGCTTGACCTGAAACACCCCGAATCCGCGAAGCTCGATGCGGTCGCCGGCACCGAGCGCGGAGCGCATGGCCTCGATAACGGTTTCCACGGCCGTCGCCGCCTTCGCCCGGGGGATCTGGGCGAGATCCACCACACGATCCACGATGTCCGCTTTGATCATCGGTCCTCCGGGGTATCCCGGATTATATAACCTGCTTTTTCTTCAGTCGGATGGACGCTGCCAGCGCCGCCGCCGTGGCTCCGGCGAGCTCCCGGGCGTAGGTCAGGTCCGCCGGCGTGGCCCCGGTGCTGCCGGAGCACTCCGAGAGGAAGAACGCCACCGTCTTCTCGCGCATGAGGACCGGCTGGACCAGGCATTCAGCGGGGACTCCCCCGAGCGCCCGTGTCAGCTCGTCGTGCCGGGGGAGGGGAGGAAGGGCCCCGAGGTAAAAGGCACGAGACAGCCGCACGTTCAGGAAGATCGACGGCTCCGACCATGGAATCTCGAGCTCCTTGAGCGCTTCGACATCCACGTCGGGCCCGCCGCCGGACCAGCCCGCCACGCCTTCGGGCTTCGCAACGAAAACGGCATTTCGCACGAAACGACGCTTCAGCGCCGCCAAGGCGGCTTCGAAGACCGAGTCCCGGCCCTTGCTCGACGCGGCCAGGATTCCCTTGAAGTCGGAGGCCTCCGGCATCCCGGGCATGGCCGCCGGCCGCGGCGCCGCAATCGGGCTGGCCGTCGTCTCGCGCCAGGCCGGGGGCTTGGGCGCTTTCGGCGGTGGCGGCGCAGCCGCCGGCGGCGGAGCCGGACGCGGTTCTTCTCGCCTGGGCGGCCGCGGCGCCGTGGAGGGGACCTCTTCCCAGGCAATCGACTCGGCTTCCGCCTCGATCTCCTCGGGCGGGGGCGGAAGGCCTCCCCAGCCCACGGGAGGCTCGTCGGGGATTTTCCAGCTCGAGATCGCGGGGCGATCGTCCGCGTCCGACCCGAACCGCGGCTCGCCGGGCAGAAACGGCGTGTCGGCCGAGAAGTCGGGCGGCGGAGGCAGATTCTTTCGGATCACGGACGGAGCGGTGGGACGCGAGAGCTTCTCCGCCAGGATCGCAAACCGCGGAGTCCGGCGCTCGCCGTAGTACTTCTCGAGCGCCTGGTAGAGGCGCACCTCGGGAGCCACGGCCGGCACGATCTTCTTGCCGGTGACGAAGAAGAGCTCGTCGAGGATGCGGAGGTTCGCCGGGTCGCGCAGCGCGATGCGGATGAAGCCTTCGCCGAGCTCGACCGGGACGGCGGAGTGGCGAATCGCGAACTTCGCGGGCAGGGCCGCCGTGACCGTCGCCGGCAACGTGGACAGAGTCTTCCAGGGAATGTAGAGGCAACCGTGTTGTTCGGCCAGGGCCTTTCCGATGTCGTCTTCGGAGGCCGACCCCCGCTCGATCAAGAGCGTGCCGATCCGGCCGCCGGCAAAGCTCTGGACGGCGAGAGCACGGTTGACGCTCTCCTCGGTAACGGCGCCGGAGCGCACGAGAAGGACGCCCAGTCGCGGCATGAATCCCCTGATTATCGCGTACCCGGGGCCGAGAGGATGTGCTCGTCGCCCGGGGCCGTCTTCTCCCAGTAGCGCGAGCGCAGCGAGCTCTGCAACTTGAGCGTGCCGCCATCGCTGCGATCCCACCGTGCGAGCCGGTGGGGAAAGGCCCTCTCGAACTCGAACGTGTCGCGGCGGTCGCCTCGGGAGAGCCGGACACGATAGACGCCGACAGGTGCGGCGGGACGCTCCACCTCGAGGATCGCGTCTTCGACCGGCGGGACCGCGGGTTTCGACGCGAAGACCGAGTCGATCACGCGCAGGCGGCCGGAGCGCGTCCGCTCGAAGTCGAGGCCTCGCAGCTCCAGGGGGAGGGCGTCGTAGAAGACGGCCTCGCGCGGGTCGAGGGGCGCGTCCACATCTCCCGGAGTTTCGAAGTACGAGCGGATGGCCAGCGTGCAGGTGTCCGATCGCCACTCCACGAAGCTGTTGCCGCACCACTCGTGGCTCGTCATCGTGAGCTTCACGGGAGAGAGCCGGTCGGCGTCGGCGAAAAACGACAGCATCTGCTGGTACGTGTACAGCCCGGTCGGAATGGAGCGGACGTGGTTGAACTTGAGAACGCGCCGGGTCTTCGCGCGGGCAGGATCGTCCCCCTTCACAAGGCGGTCCGCGAGCAGGTCCTCGGCCACCACGATGAGCACGGCCCGTGAAGTGCGCAATCGCCCCTCCCTCCGGTCGGTGGCCTCGTATACGGACACTTCCGCCTGGCCGTCGTTCCACAGCGCCTCACGGCCGAATCCCGCCTTCCACACCACGTTTTCTCCGGCTGGAGCCGCCGCGAGGGCAGCGAGCAGCAGGAGTCGAGCGGACATCGGGACCTCCTCGCGCCGGCGGCCCCGGCGATGGCCTCGAGCATACTCCGAGGCCCCGTGCTAGATTGCTGAGGTGAAACGCGCCGCGTTTTTCGCCGCACTCCTCCTCGCTGGGGCCTTCGCCGCCATGGGCGGGGACCTCGCCGAAAGCCGCAAGACCTTTCTCGCCGCGCGCACCGCCGTCGCCGAGGGCCGCTATCAGGAAGCGCTGGCCCTCTACCGCAAGGTCCTCGAGAAGATGCCGGCGGACCCGGTGGTCCACTTCGAGTATGCGCTCCTGCTTCGGGACCTGAACGTCGCGGAGCAGGCCGAGTCGGAGGCACGCGAAGCGGTCCGGCTGGATCCCGACCTCGCCGAGGCGCAGAAGCTGCTCGGCTCGATGGAGCTCGCCGGGGCCGAGGCGGATCCCAAGCGTCTGGGCGCGGCGATCGAGCATCTCTCCGCGGCCCGGCGCCTCGCTCCGGCCGACGTGGGCACCGCCGTGGGTCTGGCGCGGGCGCTTCTGGCGGCGGACCGCGCCGCGGAAGCCGCGGCGGTTCTGGATGAGCTGCCGGAGCTGGCGGGACAGCCGTCCGTCCAGCGCCTGACTGCGGAGGCCAAGGCCAAGAGCGGCCAGTCCAAGGAGGCCGAAGCGATCTACCGGGAGCTCTGGCGCGCCGATCCCTCCGATCGCGAGATCGCGGCGGCGCTGATCGACCTCTACGAGGACGAGGACAAGCTGGACGAGGCGCTCGCGGTGCTGGCGACGCTGGAGCATCGCGACCCGACGAATACCGCCGTCACGGAGAGGATCGTTCTCGATCTCGCGCGCGCGGGACGCTTCGCCGAGGCGGAGAAGCGCGCTCGCGAGCTCACGGCGAACCGTCCTGAGAACCGGAGCGGCCAGCGGCTCCTCGCCACGGTGCTCTTCGAGCGCGGCCGCACGCAAGAAGGCGAGAAGGTGCTGCGCGCGCTGATCGAAGCCGATCCGGACGACCTGATCTCGCGGCGGGCCCTGGCATCCGAGCTCGTGCGCGAGCGGCGGTTCGACGAAGCCCGGACGATGTACGAGGAGATCGGCAAGGCGGCGGGCGACGATCCCCGGAGGGCCGATGCCCGCGTCGCCTCGAGCGTCGAGCTCGGATTCATCGCGTACCTGCAGAAGGACTGGGCCAGGGCGCGAGAGATCCTCGGGCCGGTCGCGCTTTCGGACGGAAAGGTGCAGGGGCGCGCGGCGCGGATCCTTCTGGCGGCCGACCGCGACGGCGAGGATTTCAACGACGGGCTGACGCGGGCCCGGGCGTACGCCGCGGCGGATCCCAACGACGCCGAATGGGCCGCGGCGGCGGCCGAGTTCGCCGTGCGCACCGGCCAGAAAGCGGAAGGCGAGAAGCAGCTCGACGCTCTCGGCGCTTCCGGCGACATCGAGAAGATGATGGCGGCGGCCGACGCCTACGGGAGGCTGAAGAACTACGAGGCCGCCGTGCGCATCGCGCGGGCCGCCGTCGCCCTTCGGCCCGAGAACGCCGAGGCGATGTTCCGCCTCGCGTCGAGTCTCGAGCGCGGCGGCAACGCGTCCGAGGCCGAGAAGGTGTTCCTGGAACTTCTGGCGCAGCGCCCCAACGACGCGGCATCGCAGAACTACCTGGGGTACATGTGGGCGGACCAGGGAGAGCAGCTCGAGCGCGCCCGCGAGCTCCTCGAGAAGGCCGTGGCGCGGGAGCCTCGCAACGCGGCGTACCTGGACTCGCTCGGCTGGGTCTACTTCCGCATGGGCAAGCTCGACTCGGCCGAGAAGAACCTGCACGAGGCGGCGCGCCGCGAGCCCTCCGATCCCACGATCTCCGAGCACCTCGGGGACCTCGACATGAAGCAGGGCGATCTCGAAGGCGCGGTGCGGCACTGGGAGAAGGCGCTGGAGCTGAAGTCCGAAGACGCCGATCGCGTCCGCGACAAGCTCCGCCGCGCGCGCGGGCCCGTCTCGAAGCGTTGAGCCGGCGCGACCTCCTCCGTCTCGCTTCGCCCCTCCTCTCTCTGACCCTGGCCGCCTGCACGACACGCGTCGCCGCGCGGCATTTCTCGCCCGCAACGGAAGCCGCTTCGCGGGAGGCGCTGGACGTCTGGGGCGCGATTCGGCAGCGCACCGCAGAGCTTCCGTCCTCGCGGCTCCTCTACGACGCGAAGATGGGGCGCGGCTCCGTCGCCGCGGTGCCCGGAAGCCTCGCCGTCACCTATACGGACGGTGAGGTGAAACGGGCGTCGCTGACCGGGCCGTTCGGCAGCCATATCGCCGACTACGCCGGCGGGACCGTCACCGGGGAGGATCGCAAGGCGTTCGTCGTGGACCCCGAAGCGCTGCGCTCGGTGCTGGCCGGGACCTGGCCGGGCGCGCCCAGCGCGGTGGCCGGCTGCGACGGCGATTCGTGCCTCCTCGTCTGGGAGGGGCCTCCCCATGTCTCGGCCGTCGTGGACCGGGTGGCGCGCCAGACGCGCGAGCTCGCGCTCGAGGGCGACTCCGGCAAGCTCGTGGCCGCGTATTCGGGTCCCGCGTCTCCCTGGCCCGAGCGGATCGGAATCCGGGAAGAGCGGTCGGATCGCACGCTGGCTCTGAAGTTGATCGCCGTCGAGCCTCAGGTTTCGGCTCCGTCTCCGGGCCGATGAGGCTGACGGCCCTCGCTCCGGCCAAGATCAACCGCGAGCTGCGGGTGGGAAGACTCCGGCCCGACGGATACCACGAGATCCGCTCGCGGATGGTTTCGATCGATCTCGCCGACCGCCTGACCGTCGAGTCGTCGGACTCCCTCGAGCTCGTCTGCGACGTCCCGTCGGTTCCCTCAGGAGACGAGAACCTCGTCGTGAAGGCGGCGCGGCTGCTCGCCGAAGACGCCGGAGTCCCGGCGCGGGCGCGACTGATTCTCGAGAAAAGGGTCCCAATGGGAGGTGGCCTCGGGGGAGGCAGCGCGGATGCCGCCATCGCGCTGCGCCTGCTCGCGCGGCTGTGGGAAGTTCCCGAGGCTGCGGGACGGCTCGACGCGATCGCGGCGCGTCTGGGCAGCGATGTCCCTTTCTTTCTGACCGGAGGCGAGGCCGAGGTGACCGGCCGCGGAGATGTCGTGAGACCCGTCGA
This sequence comes from Acidobacteriota bacterium, assembly GCA_046725935.1. Lineage (GTDB taxonomy): Bacteria > Acidobacteriota > Thermoanaerobaculia > UBA5066 > Gp7-AA6 > DAHUXD01. The sequence goes on from JBKOZO010000164.1 coordinate 38,282, forward strand.
GGACAGCGCGCCGGCCGAGCTCGTCCTGCTCGTTCCACCCTTCGGCGTTTCGACCGCCACCGTCTATAGGGAATTTTCGGGGCGAGGGAGACTGCCGGAACGGCTCGAAGTCGACCGCCCCGGGCGCCGGGCGTTCCTCGGTCCCAACGATTTGGCACCCTCCGTGCTAGTAACAGAACCGAGGATGGGGAATTACGTCCAATCCGCCGCGGCCCTGACCACCGACACGGCGATCAGCGGCTCGGGCGGGACGATCGTTCTGCACGGCGCGCCGGCCGATGCCGTCGCGCGACTCTCGGCGAGACACCCGGAGGCCCTCGTCGCAACGTGCCGCACGCTCTCCCGGTCGGAGTATCGCCGCCGCAGCGAACCCGTGAGAGGCACTCCATGAACATCACGCAAGTCAAGGTGTTTCCCGTGGAAGAAGAGAAGCTCAAGGCGTACGTCTCGATCGTGCTCGACGACTGCTTCCTTGTCTCCGACCTGAAGGTGATCCAGGGCCCCAACGGCCTGTTCATCTCGATGCCGTCGAAGAGAAAGAAGAACGGAGAGTTCAAGGACGTCGCCCATCCGTTGAATCGAGAGACCCGCGAGCGCATGGAGCGGCGCATTCTCGAGGAGTACGAGAAGGTCAAAGCGGCCGGACCGGCTCCGGCGCCGCCGCTGCGCTCCACGGCCGCTCCGGCCCCAGCGCCCGTCTCCGACGCCGAACCCAACGACTCGGCGCGCTAAAATCAGCGGCACTGGGGCGTCGCCAAATTGGTAAGGCACCGGCCTTTGGAGCCGGCATTTCTAGGTTCGAGTCCTAGCGCCCCAGCCAGGAGTCCCTCGGGAGCATGAAGCTCGCCACCCTCGGTCTCCTCCGTTGCAAGTTCTGCGGCGGAACCCTGAAACCCGCCCGGAGAATCCCGGAGCCCGGAGATTACGTCGAGTCGGGCACTCTGCGTTGCGTCTGCGGCGAGATCCCGGTGCTCGGTGAAATCCCGATCTTCCAACGGGAGGGTCGGGTCGAACTGATGAAGCAGTCCTCGGATACGCCGTCGAGCCCGGGACCTGAAGTCCGGCGCCTCCTGGACCTGATCGAGTCGGGTCGCAGCGAGGAGGCCCTGAGTCTCGTGCTCATCCCTCCCGGGAGCCGGGTTCGCCGGCAGAACCTGATCTCCGAGCTCCTGCCCCGACGGCTGGGAGACCCCCTGCGTCGGATCGCCGAAGACTCCTGGGCCCGACAGGCGGCCCGCGAGGCGGCCGGCTTCGTCTCGCCGTCGTCGACCATGACGGTTCGCGAGGTGTTGGACCGCTATTACAGCGGAGACCGTCGGAGCGAGCTGCGTCACCACTTCTTTCACCGGTTCGCGCAGCCGCGCCACCTGACCAGTCTCTCGCTGGCGACTCTCCTCTGGGACGATTCGGGTCCGGGCCTCGACCTCGCGTGCGGACTCGGCCACACGCTTCATGCCCTGACGACGCGCGCGCCGGGCCGAACCTGGATCGGGCTCGACCGCAACTTCTTCGAGCTCTACGTCGCCCGGCGCTGGGTGGCTCCGCGGGCCGAGTACGTCTGCGCCGAAGCGGATGGCCCTCTCCCGTTCTCGACGGGCGCTTTTTCGGGCGCGCTTTGCGTGGACGCGTTTCACTACTTCCTTCGCAAGCGCACATGCGCCGAAGAGCTGCGTCGCGTGACGGCCGACGACGGGACGATCGTCCTGGCGAGGGTGGGCAACGCCCTTCAAGAACCTCGGGAGGGTTACGAATTGCCGCCCGACGCCTATCGGGCGCTCTTTCCCGGCCAGACCTGTCGACTCGTCGCCGACCGGGAGCTTCTCGATCGGTATCTGTCGGGTCGTGGGCCCGACTTGAGGCGCGATTCGCCCCCCGCCGTTCTGGCGGAGGAGAAGTGGATGTCGCTGGTCGTGAGCCGGAACCCGAGGATCTTCCGCGAGCATGGCCCACTGGGGATCTGGCCGCACGGTCTCGGAAAGCGCGCGCGGAATCCGTTGTACGTCGCCAACGGGCCGCCGCACGGAAGGGGACGCGGGTTCACGTTGACGATGCCTTCCGAATGGTTTGGTTTCGAGAACGGCGGCTGCCGCGCCTACATGCCCGAGCATGTCACGCTCGACGACCGCGTCCAGTCGAACCTGGATTCGGGGAAGGATTCGGCCGAGATCGAAGAGCTCGTGCGCCTCTCCGTCGTGCTCGGATTTCCGGAAAGATACCTCTGAGCTCACCGCATCGACCGGTTCTTCACGCATGAGCCAGTTCGAGGCGATCCTCGGAATCCTCCTCGTCGCGGTTCTCCTCGCGGCGCTCGCCCGACGCCTCGGCGCGCCCTATCCGGCGTTCCTGGCGCTCGGGGGAGCGGTCCTGGCGTTCCTTCCGGGAATGCCGACGCTCTCGATCCATCCCGAGGTCGCGCTGGCGCTGTTCGTCGCCCCGGTTCTGCTCGACGCGGCCTACGACACGTCTCCCAGGGACCTCAGAGACCACTGGGTTCCGGTGACGAGCCTCGCGGTCGCCAGCGTCCTCCTGACCACGGTCGCCGTCGCCCTGGTCGCGCGCGCCCTGGTCCCGGCGATGCCGATGGCCGCGGCCGTGGCGCTCGGCGCCATCGTCTCGCCGCCCGACGCGGCCGCCGCGATCGCGGTCCTGCGCCAGCTCAGGCCGCCGCACCGCATCCTGACGATCCTGTCCGGCGAAAGCCTCTTGAACGACGCCACCGCGCTGCTGATCTACCGACTGGCGATCGGCGCCGTCGTGGCGAGCGCGTTCTCGGTCCAGTCCGTGGCGCCCACGCTGCTTCTGGTCGTCGCGGGGAGCGTCTTGCTCGGCGTGGCGCTCTCGCCACTGGTCCTGCTTCTGACGCGCCGCGTGCGCGACGCGCCGACGGCGATCATCTTCCAGTTCATCTTCACGTTCGGCGTCTGGATCCTGGCCGACCGGCTCGGCCTATCGAGCGTCCTGGCGATGGTGAGCTTCGCCATTGCGATCGCGCGCCGGGCGCCGGAGAGCACCCCCGCGCGAATCCGCCTTCCATCGTATGCCGTGTGGGACACGGCGGTGTTCGTTCTGAACGTGCTGGCATTCGTGTTCATCGGTCTGCAGATCCGGCCGATCCTGACGAGCCTCGACCCCGAGATGCGCGCTCGCTATCTCGTCGTCGCGGGGGCGGTCCTGCTGACCGTCATCGTCGTGCGGATCGGATGGGTGATGTTGCACGTCAGCGTCGCGCTCTGGAAGATCCGCCGGTTCGGCTTCCATCCACGCCGTCCGATCCAGCCGCCGACGCGGGAGGGCGGCATCGTGATCTCGTGGGCCGGCATGCGCGGGATCATCACTCTCGCCGCCGCGCTCGCGATCCCCGAGACGATCCACGGATCGCCGTTTCCCTTCCGGGGGCTGATCGTCCTGACGGCATTCTCCGTGGTGCTCGGGACCCTCGTACTTCAGGGGCTGACGCTGCGTCCGCTGATCCAGGCGCTCGACCTCGAGGACGACGATCCCGTCGGGCGAGAGGTCGAGACGGCGCGGCGGCGCGCCCTCGCCGCCGCGCTTTCCAGCTTCGAGGGAGACACGTCTTCCGCGGCGGAGGCCGTCCGCCAGGAATTCACGAGCCACTTGAGCCGCTCGGGTGGCGATGCGCGCGCTCGAGAGGAGTCCCACCAGGAGATTCACCGGCGCGCGCTGGACGCGGCGCGGCGCGTGGTCTTCGACATGCGGGCCCGCGACGAGATCGGAGATGACGCTTTCCACCTATTGGAAGAAGAGTTCGACCGGGTCGAGATGGGAAGCGGAGCGCTCGCGGACGTGGAGCCGTCCTAGCCGACTCGGAATATTTCGTCGCATCTCGTCTGCTCGCGCGCGGGCGACTCTTGTAGAATCCCCCCGCTTGACGACGCACACCTTCCAGTACGGCGACCTCAAGATCTTCTCGGGCCGCGCGCACACGGCGCTTTCCCAGGAGATCTGTGCGTACCTCGGGATGGCTCTCGGGGAGCTGACCCTCTACAACTTCTCGGACGGCGAGGACTACGTCCAGATCGACGAGAACGTGCGCGGGGCCGACGTCTTCGTGGTGCAGCCGACCTCGACCCCCGTCAACGACCACGTGATGGAGCTGCTGATCCTGCTCGACGCCTTCCGCCGCTCCTCGGCATCGCGGATCACGGCGGTGATCCCGTATTTCGGGTACGCGCGGCAGGACAAGAAGGACAAGCCGCGCGTGCCGATCGCGGCCAAGCTCATGGCCGACCTGCTGACCGCGGCCGGCGCCGACCGGATCCTCACGATGGACCTCCACGCCGCACAGATACAGGGGTTCTTCAACATCCCCGTGGACCACCTCTTCGCCGCGCCCGTCATCCTCGATGCGATCCGAAAGAAGAACCTGGACGACCTGGTGATCGTCTCGCCGGACGTCGGCGGCCTGACGCGCGCCCGGGCCATCGCCAAGCGGCTCGACGCCTCCCTCGCCGTCATCGACAAGCGGCGCACGGGAAAGAACGAGACCGAGATCCTGAACGTCGTCGGCGAGGTCGAAGGTCGCGACGTCCTGATCCTCGACGACATCGTGGACACGGCGGGTACCCTGGTGCAGGCCGAGGAGGCTCTGCGGCGCCAGGGGGCCAAACGGACCTACGCCGCGGCCGTGCACGGGGTCTTTTCTGGGCCCGCGCTGGACCGGATCGAGCACTCCAGGCTGGAGAGCCTCCTGGTGACCAACACGATCCCCGTCGACGCCGCCGTGGCCCGCTGCCCCCGGATCCAGGCCGTTTCCGTCGCCCCCCTCCTGGGGGAGGCCATCCAGCGGATCCACGACGGGGCTTCCGTTTCCTCGCTTTTTGTGTAGAATCCGCCTCTTTGCTCGGGGTCTCCCCGGGCGAGGTAGACCATGAAAACCATCGAACTTGCCGTCGAGAAACGCTCGACGATCGGGAAGGGCGAGGCTCGCCGCAGCCGCGCCGCCGGACGGATTCCGGCCGTCGTTTACGGGGCGGGCAAGCCCAACGTCCCGATCTCCGTGGACCGCAAGGCCCTGTCGGACGCATTTCGCGGAGGGGCCGGCGAGAACGCCATCTTCCTGCTGAAGCTGGCCGGCTCGGACCAGAGCCGCCACGCCATGATCCGCGAGATGCAGCGCGACCCCGTCTCGCGCAAGCCCATGCACATCGACTTCGTGCGTGTCCTGATGGACGTGAAGATCAAGGTCGAGGTGCCGATCGAGATCATGGGCATCGCCAAGGGCGTCAAGACCGACCAGGGGATCCTGGACGTCGTGACCCGCGAGATCGAGATCGAGTGCCTTCCGACCGACATCCCGGCGCACATCCCCGTGGACGTGACGGAGCTGGCGATCGGCGACGCGATCCGTATTTCGGATCTGAAGCCTGTGGCCGGCGTGACGATCGTGGACAACCCCGAGAAGGTCGTCGTCCACGTCACGCATCCGACACGCGAGGAGGAGCCGGTGGCCGCCGTGGCCGAAGGCGCCGCCGAGCCGACGGAGCCCGAGGTCCTGAAGAAGGGCAAGGCCGCCTCCGAGGAGGAGGAACCCGAGGGCGAGAAGCCCGAGAAGAAGGAGAAGGAAAAGGAGAAGTAGCCTCTGCGCGCGATCGTCGGCCTCGGGAACCCGGGAGACGAGTACGGGGCGACGCGCCACAACGCGGGCTTTCGCGTGGTGGAAAGGCTCGCGGAGGAAGAGGGAATCCGGATCCGGTCGCGCGAGTGCTCCTCGCGCGTGGGGCGGGGGAGGATCGGGGAGGACGCGGTTCTCCTGGCGCTCCCGCAGACTTACATGAACGCCTCCGGCGAGGCCGTTCGCGCTCTTTGCCAGAAACACAGCGTCGACCCCGAGTGGCTCTGCGTCGTCGTGGACGAGATCGCGCTGCCCCTGGGGACGCTCCGCATGCGCTCGCGCGGCTCGGCCGGCGGGCACAACGGGCTGAAGTCGGTGATCGCGCACCTGGGCACGACCGACTTTCCGCGACTGCGCGTGGGTGTCCGCGGCGAGCGGTACACGCGGGAGCGGGACTTGGCGGACTACGTGCTCGAGCCCTTCGCGAAGGGTGAGCGGGAAACGTTCGAAGACAGCGTCGGGAGGGCCGTCGAAGCCCTCCGGACCTGGTTGACGCAAGGTATCGACGCCGCGATGCGGCGTGCGAATCATTCACCTTCCTCTCCGGACCGCCTCGATCCGGATTGACATCCATGAGGAGGAATTCATGAGGCTTTACGACATCGTCGTCCTGGTCACCCCGGACCTGTCCGACGAAGAGGCGACGAAAATCGCCGGCGAATACAAGAAGATCCTGACCGACGGCGGGGCGACCCTCGTCAAGGACGAGCCGTGGGGGAAGCGGCGGCTCGCCTTCCCGATCCAGCGCAAGAAAGAGGCCCACTACGTCTACTGGCAGGTCGACGCGCCGCCGGCCGCCGTGGCGGAGGCCGAGCGCCGGATGGGTCTGTCGGATCAGATCTTGCGGCACCTCGCCGTGCGCGTCGATGAGGAGCTCAAGCGCTCCGCGAAGATGGCCGAGTACCTGAAGAAGAAGGCGGCGAAGCGGCCGCCTCGTCCGCCGGCGCCTCCGGCGGAGCCCGGCGCGGCCGAGACCGTCGCGCCCGAGAGGAGCGAGCCATGAGAATGGGTGGCGGATCCGGACGCTCGTCCGGACGCGGCGGAGCGGCGGGACGCGACGGCAAGGGCGGCCCGCGCAAGAAGTTCTTCGTCCGGCGGCGCAAAGTCTGCAAGTTCTGCGCGGAGAAGCTCGAGTACATCGACTGGAAGGACGTCAAGCTGCTCCAGGGCTTCATCCCCGAGCGGGGCAAGATTCTCCCGCGGCGGATCTCCGGGACTTGCGCGCTCCATCAGCGCAAGCTCCAGACGGCGATCAAGCGCGCGCGGTCGATCGCTCTGCTGCCGTACGCCACGGATTAGCGTGGCCTCGTCCGAGCCCCTGGGCCGCCCGCAGGAGGCCTCGGGGCGATTCGAGATTCCGCTGGCCGCGCTCGCGGCGGCGGTCGCGTTCTCGGCGCTCTTCGTCGTGCCGCTGTTCGGCGCGCTGGGAGTGCCCGCGGGAGCGATTCCGCTGGTGCGCCTCGCGCACCGTCGCGGCCTCGCCTCGGCTCTGATCGGATGCGCCGGAGCCGTCGCGATCGTGCTCGGCGCGGCCTGGGCCGTGGCGGGCCTCGGTATGGCCATCGCAATGGCGTTCGTCGCGGCGGCCGCGACGGCGATTCCCGTGGCCAGCGTGGGATTCCTGCGCGCCGGCGCGGACGCGTCGCGCTGCTACCTCGGCATCGGCGTGGCGGGCTGCGCCTTCCTCGCGGCGAGCTTCACCGCATCGGCGACGGGGCCGGGTCCGTCCGTCGCGGTCGAGGTGGCGGCAGTCTTCGACCAGATGATTCCCTCGGCCCTCGAGTCGTATGCGCGGTCGGGGGCGGACGCGGAGACGGTGGCGCGCATGCGTCAGACCCTCGAGGCGGCGCGAGACTTCTCGCGGCAGTACCTCTGGGGGATCTTCGGCGCGCTCTGGGCGCTGGGCGGGGCGGTGGCCTTCTACGGGGGAGCCGCCGCCGCGCGGCCGGCTCCGACCGCGCTGGCCGCCCGCTTCGAGCAGCTGCGGGTCCCGGCGACCGCGGCGGGACTCTTCGTGGCCGCCGGCGCGGGTTTCGGCTTGCTCCCGGGGGACGGGAGACGCCTGGCGGGCAATATTCTGCTGCCGCTCGTGGCCTTGTTTTTTGTGGCGGGTCTCTCTATCATCTGCCACTTCTTCCGGAGGTGGATTCGGGTTCGCATCCTCCGGGCGGGTCTCTACGCCCTGGCGGCCTACTTCCCGATCAACGTCGGCGTCGTCTTGCTGGGGCTGTTCGACTGGTACGTGGATTTTCGCCGTCGCGGCGAGGGAGTCATCGAGAAGTCATGAAAGTCATTCTGGCCGACGACGTCCGCGGGCTCGGGCACCGCGGCGATACCGTGAACGTCAAGCCCGGTTATGCCCGCAACTACCTCTTCCCGCAGGGTTCCGCCTATGAGGCGACCGAGGCGAACATCCGCCGGCTGGGCGAGGAGAAGAAGAAGTACGACGAGAAGATGCTCCGCGAGCAGGCGGTCGCGCAGACCGCGGCCAAGAGCGTCGAGGGATTGACCGTCGTCGTCACCAAGAAGGCCGGCGAAGAGGGTCACCTTTACGGCTCGGTCACGGCCTCCGAGATCGCCGATGCGCTTTCGGCCAAGGGCATCGAAGTGGACCGGCGCCGCGTGGAGCTCGCCGAGCCGATCCGCCGCCTCGGTTCCCACACCGTCCACGTCCGGCTGCACCGCGACGTCGTGGCTACGATGACGGTCGAGGTGCAGGCCGCGGGAGCGCCGCCCGCCTAGCCTCCGGCCCCTCCGCTCCTAGGGCGCCTTCGGCGGAGGAGTCGGTTCGACGGGAGCTCCCGAGGATTCCGGCAGCTCGCCCTTCTTCGGCATGTAGAAGGGCTGCTGGAGCGACCAGGGGAGCCGCGCGATCTCCTTGGATCGCGGAGTCCATTCCTCCGTGGGCTGCGAGCCGCTGACGAACGCGTCGAGCACCGGCACCGGAGTGTCGGCCGTGGCCTTCAGTCCCGTCTCGTAGTCGACGGGCGTGAAGACCACGTTGCCCGGGACCTCGAAGTCCTCCTTCGGGTCGATCAGCCCACCGTCTTTCATCTTCTCGATGATGCGGATCCAGATCGGCAGCGCGACGCGCGCGCCGTCGGCGCCTTTTCCGATCGTCTGCGTCTTCAGGTCGTTGCCGACCCAGACGCCGACGGTATAACGCGGCGTCATGCCGATGAACCAGGCGTCGGTGAAGTCGTTGGTCGTCCCGGTCTTGCCCGCGATGTTCAGGTTCAGGCGCACCGCCGACGCGGCCGTGCCGCGCTGTGTGACGCCCTTGAGGATCTGGAGCAGCTGGAACGCGGTCTGGGGCGTCTCGACTTCCCGGGGATCCGCGTGCGTCTGCTCGAGCACGTCGCCGTCGGAGTCGGTGATGCGCTCGATCAGGTAGGGCGTGAAGGCGAGGCCCTGATTGGCGAAGACCGAGTACGCGGAGGTCAGCTCGACCAGGCTGACCTCGAAGGCGCCGAGGGCGAGCGAGGGGTAGGCCCCGAGCTCCTGCCGCACGCCGAGACGATGCGCCGTCTCGATCACGTTGCGCAGCCCGACCATCTGCGCCACCCGGATCGCCGGAATGTTGTAGGAGTGCTCGAGCGCCCGGCGAAAGGTCACGATCCCGTGGAACTTGCCGTCGTAGTTGCTGGGGCGGTAGGGCGGCTGACGTGGATCGATCGTGATCGACAGCGGCCCGTCGAACACCGTGTCGGCGGCGGTGTAACCCTGCTCCAGCGCGGTCAGGTACACGAAGGGCTTGAACGCGGAACCGGCCTGGCGCAGGGCCTGCGTCGCCCGGTTGAACTTCGAGCCGGTCCAGTCCGAGCCTCCGACCATCGCGCGGATCGCGCCGGTCGAGTTCTCGAGGATCAGCACCGCGCCTTCCTCACGGGACTCCTGGTCGAGCGCGAGGACGAGCGAGCCGTCCTTGGCCTTCTGCACCGTGGCCACGACGAGGTCTCCGGCCTTCACCACCTTCGCGGCTGCGGTGGCCCCGGTCCACGCGACCGACGCGTTGGTCAGGAGAAACGTCTCGTTTCCGACCCGGACCTCGGCGCCTGCCGCGCCCGTCTTCATGACGACGCCCTTGACGACGGCGCCTTCCGCCGGACGCCCGGCCTCCCAGGAGGGATCGACGTACGACTCGAGCGAGCGGTAGCCCTCGGCCAGGAGATTGCGCGGGCGCTTGAATCCGTGCCGCCGCGAGATCTGCCGGAGGCCCCATCCGAGGGCTTCCTCGGAGTACGCCTGGAGCTCCGGGTCCAGCGTGGACTCGACCCGCAGCCCGCGCCGGTAGAGGTCCTTTTCCCCGTAGGTTTTCTCGAGGTACTGGCGGATCTCCTCGCAGAAGTAGGGGCCGACGATCGACTCCTGCAGCGACGGCGACGAGGGCAGCGGCTCGGCTTCGGCGGCCTTGCGCTGCGCGTCGGTGATGAAGCCGGCGGCCTCCATGCGGCGCAGGGCCGTGGCACGGCGGGCTCGGGCGAGCTGGGGATTGCGAAAGGGAGACTGGTCCTCCGGCCGTTGCACGATGCCCGCGAGGAGCGCTGCCTCCGCCAGCGTCACGTCGCGCACGCTCTTGCCGAAGTAGTAGCGGCACGCGGCCTCGACGCCGTAGTTGCCGTGGCCGAGATAGATCTCGTTGGCGTACATCGTGAGGATCTGGTCCTTCGAGTAGCGCCGCTCGATCTCGAAGGCCACGAGCGCCTCGTTGACTTTCCGGGAGAGCGTCTTGCGCGGGGACAGGAAGATCGCCCGGGCGAGCTGCTGCGTCAGAGTCGAGCCCCCCTGGGCGTAGCCTCCCTGCTGGACGTTGGAGACCAGGGCCGAGAGAGTCCGACGGACGTCGATGCCGCCGTGCTGGAAGAAGTTCTTGTCCTCGGTCGCGACGATCGCGTTTCGGACCACGGCCGGAATGTCGGCCCGGGAGATCAGGATCCGCCGCTCGATCGCGTAGCGGGCGATCGTCGTCCCGTCGCGGGCGGCGATCTGCGTGATGATGTCGGGCCGGTAGGTGGCGAGCTCGGAGACGCGGGGCACCCGGACGAAGTTGGTGGCGAAGGAGCCCGCGGCCGTGCCGAGGAAAGCCGCGGCGGCGAGGGGCAGGATCAAGGCGGCCGCCCGGCCGACGGTCTTCACCGGTCGATTGTGAGGCAAACCGGGTCCTTATGCTATAAGCGGCTCTCCACCCGATGCCGCGTCCCACCCACCCCCGCCCGCCGCCTTCGGCCACGGCTCTCGGCAAGCCCGAGTCCTACCTGGACGCCCAGGCGCGGGCCACCGGCCGTTTCCGCCTGAAGACGGACTTCAGCCCCCAGGGAGACCAGGCGCAGGCCATCGAGAAGCTCGCCGAGGGACTCGAAGAGGGCCGGCCCGACCAGGTGCTCCTGGGCGTGACGGGATCCGGCAAGACCTTCACGGTCGCCAAGGTCATCGAGGCGGTCAACCGGCCGACGCTGGTGTTGTCCCACAACAAGACGCTGGCGGCCCAGCTCTACCAGGAGTTCCGCAGCTTCTTTCCGGAAAACGCCGTCGAGTACTTCGTCTCCTACTACGACTACTACCAGCCGGAGGCGTACGTTCCCCAGACCGACACCTACATCGAGAAGGAGACTTCCCGCAACGAGGAGATCGACAAGCTGCGGCTCTCGGCCTCCAAGGCGCTCTTCGAGCGGCGGGACGTCATCGTCGTGGCGTCGGTCTCCTGCATCTACGGCCTCGGAGCGCCCGAGTCCTACTACGACATGCTGGCGTACCTCGAGGTCGGCGACTCCCGGGGGATGCCGACGTTGCTGTCCCAGCTCGTCGAGATGCAGTACGAGCGCACGAACCTCGACCTGGCACGCGGGACGTTCCGCGTGCGCGGCGACGTCCTCGAGATCCATCCGGCGTACGAGGACACCGCGGTGCGCGTCGAGTTCTTCGGAGACGAGATCGAGAAGATCACCAGGACCGATCCGCTGCGGGGCACCGCGCTCCAGAGGATGGAGCGGCTGGCGCTCTATCCGCGGACGTTCTACGCGACGCCGCGGGAGACGCTCGAGCGGGCGATCGGGTCCATCCGCATCGAGCTCGACGAGAGACTCGCGGAGCTGACCAACGCCGGGCGGCTGCTCGAGGCACAGCGCCTCCACCAGCGGACGATGTTCGACCTCGAGATGATCAAGGAGCTCGGGTACTGCAACGGCATCGAGAATTACTCCCGCCACCTCTCGGGCCGCGCGGCGGGCGAGCCGCCGCCGACGCTGCTCGACTACTTCCCCGAGGACTACCTGCTGGTCGTCGATGAATCGCACGTCACTCTGCCCCAGGTGCGCGGCATGTTTCACGGCGACCGCTCGCGCAAGCAGGTCCTGGTGGACTACGGCTTCCGGCTGCCGTCGGCCCTCGACAACCGTCCGCTGACCTACGACGAGTTCCGCGGCCGCGTGCGCCAGGTCATCGCCGTCAGCGCCACTCCCGGAGGCGAGGAGCTCGAGCGCGCCGGTGGAGAGGTCGTCGAACAGGTCATTCGCCCCACGGGATTGCTCGATCCGAGGATCGAGGTGCGTCCCGTCAAGGGCCAGGTGGACGACCTGCTGGCCGTCGTGCGGGAAGCGGCCGCCAGCGGCGAGCGCGTTCTCGTCACGACGCTGACCAAGCGCATGGCCGAGGAGCTGACCAACTACTTCACCGAGGTGGGCGTGCGCTGCCGGTATCTCCACTCCGACATCGAGACGCTCGACCGCGTCGAGATCCTGGGAGACTTCCGGCGCGGGATGTTCGACTGCCTCATCGGCATCAACCTGCTCCGCGAGGGGCTGGATCTGCCGGAAGTGGCGGTGGTCGCGATCCTGGACGCCGACAAGGAGGGTTTCCTCCGCAGCGAGACATCGCTGATCCAGACGGCGGGGAGGGCCGCGCGGAATCTGAAGGGAAGAGTCCTCTTTTACGCCGACGCGATGACGGACTCGATGCGGCGCGCGATCGACGAGACCGCCCGTCGTCGCGCGATCCAGGAGAAGTACAACGTCGAGCACGGCATCGTGCCGGCGTCGATCGTCAAGCAAGTCAACTCGCCCCTGGTCCGGATGGGGAATCTCGACTACTACGAGGTGTCCCTGCCGCCGCGCCCGGAACTGCCCGACCGCGAATCGATCCGCAAGCGCATCGCGGACCTCGAAAAGCAGATGAAGGCGGCGGCAAAGGAGCTCGACTTCGAAAAGGCCGCGGCCCTTCGCGACGAGATCCGGAGCCTGAGGGAGCTCGAGATTTTCCGGACGTAGGGGGCTAGTTCGGGGCCGGTGTCGGGCGGGGCGTCGGCACGGGCGTGGTCGCCGCCTTGGGAGAGGGCGTCGTCGGAACCGGGTTGCGCCTCAGGAAGATGCGCGCGGCGCGATCGGAGGGATCCTCGGACACGGCCCGCGTGTCGACTTTCGGCTTGAGGCCCTCTTCGACACCCGCGGAAACCGAGATCGGGACGGAGCCCTGTCCCTGCTTCGCGTACGGCGACCAGGCGGCCGCGTCGGCGGGCCTCAGGCCGATCGGGAGGTTGCAGGGAATGGCGCCGTTGCAGCGCGCGATGGGAACCAGTTGCGCGCGCACCCCGGCCGCGATCAGGAGGGCGGCCGCGGCGAGAAGGACACGGCGGCCCACGTCACAGCCACTTGCACGCGCGCGCGAAGCCCGCGACGATCAGGAGGAGAGCGGCGGCCGCCACGAACCAGACCGCCGTCCGCGACTTCGGAGCCAGCGGCCTCTGCCGCGTGTAGAAACCGGTCTGCCATCGTTCAATCTCGCGACCGCACTTGGGACAAACCGGAGTGCCGGGCTCCACCGGTGTGTAGCAGTACGGACACTCGTACATCGGCACGGAAGCATCATACCGAAGCGCGAAGCCGTTGACGCGAACCGGGTTAAACTGATTTCGTGGTGGAGCACCAGGTTCCGAAGGATCTGCCCGACGCGCCAGGGGTCTACCTGTTCAAAGGGGAGAAGGGCAAGCTCCTGTACGTCGGAAAGGCGCTTTCGCTCAAGAAGCGCATCGCCTCGTACTTCAGCGGGGACGCCGACACCAAGACCTCGGCTCTCCTGCGCTCCTATCGCGACATCGAGACGATCGTCACGAGGACGAACCTCGAGGCGCTGCTGCTCGAGAACACTCTCATCAAGAAGCACCGTCCCCGGTACAACGTCTGCCTCCGGGACGACAAGACCTATCCCTACATCAAGATCACGACGGGCGAGACCTGGCCCCGGGCGCTGGTGACGCGCCGCGTGCAGGAGGACGGCCACTCCTACTACGGGCCCTTCTGGGGAGGCTTGGTGCGGCGGATCATGCGCCTGATCACGAGGCACTTCCAGATCCGCACCTGCACGATCGAGATCGACGGCAAGCTGCCGCGACCCTGCCTGTACTACGACCTCCACGCATGCCTCGGGCCGTGCGTCGCCGGACTGACGACGAAGGAGGCGTACGCCGAGGCCGTGGCCGACGTGGTCCTGTTCCTGGAAGGCCGCAACGCGGAGCTCGAGCAGCGCCTCGAAGCCAGGATGAAGGCCGCGTCCGACGAGGAGAACTTCGAGATGGCCGCGGCGTACCGCGACGCGCTTCGCACGATTCGCGACGTGGCGGAGCGCCAGGTCGTGCAGTCGATGAAGGGCGAGAACATCGACGTCTTCGGCTTCTTCGAGTCGGGCCAGGACGCCGCCGTCGTCGTTCTCGTCGTGCGGGGAGGCGTCCTGCAGGACCGGCGCGACTTCTTCTTCGAGAAGTCTCAGGAGGTGGATCCGTCCCGCTTCCTCGAGACGTTCCTGCCCCAGTTCTACGACGCCAACCCGTTCCTTCCTGCCGAGGTCCACCTCCCGGTGGCGATCGAGTCGCGCGAGGTGCTCGAGGAGTTCCTGACGCAGCGTCGCGGGGCAAAGGTCGCCGTCAAAGTGCCGCATCGCGGCGCTGCCGCGGAGCGCGTCCGCATGGCCGGCGTCAACGCGAGCGAGCGGCATCGCATCCGTTTCCGGCGGACCGGAGGGGAGGAGGCGATCGCGGCCGAGCGGCTGGGTCGCGCGATCGGGCTGGCCGCGCCCCCTCACCGGATCGAGGCGTTCGACATCTCCCATACCCAGGGCACCGACAGCGTCGCATCGATGGTGGTCTTCGAGGAAGGCAAGCCTCGGAAGTCCGACTATCGCCTCTTCAACATCGCCGCACAGGGCCTGCTCCAGCCGGACGATTTCCGGAGCATGGCCGAGGCGGTCGAGCGCCGGTATCGGCGCGTCCAGGCCGACAGCGGCGCCTTTCCCGACCTCGTCCTCGTCGATGGCGGGCGGGGCCAGCTTCAAGCCGCGATGACCGCTCTCGACCGACTGGGTGTGGAGCTCCCGATCGCGGGCCTGGCCAAGCGCGAAGAAGAGATCTGGGTGCCGGGCCGGCCGGATCCCATCCGCCTGTCCCGCAAGGACCCCGCCCTGCAGCTGATCCAGCACGCGCGCGATGAGGCGCACCGCTTCGCGATCTCGCGCCACCGCCAGCGCCGCGGCAAGCGGATGCGCCAGACCGGTCTGACCGACATCCCGGGAGTCGGACCGGCGCGAGCCCGTCTGCTGCTTCGCCGGTTCGGGTCGGTGAAGGGCCTGAAAGGGGCGGACCCGGTCGAGATCGAAGCGGCCGTGGGCCGCTCGACGGCCCGGGCCGTGGCCGCGTATCTTCACGGGCAGGACTCGCCCTCGGCATGAGGACCACGTTCGGCCCGGAGGGAGAGATCCGGGGCACGGACCTGCTTGCGGCGCTCGTCGCTCTGTGGCGCGAGAACGCCAGCGGTTCGCTCCAGTTCTCCCGCTCGGGAGCGATGGCCGGCTTCGAGCTCGCGGGGGGCGAGGTCGTTTCGGCGTCGTCTTCGGACTCGCGCTTCGAGACCGGCGCGATCCTCGTGCGCGCGGGCAAGCTCGACGCGTCCGCGCTCGAGCGCCTGTCGCCACAGGAGGGAGGCGATCGCGCGCGCACTGCCCTGCAGGCGGGGCTGCTGACCAAGCGCGAGTGGCGGTGGGGCGAGAAGATCCGGGCCGTCGAGGTGCTGTCGGATCTACTGACGTGGCTCGAAGGCGACTACTCCTTCTTCCGAACCACGCTGCGCGAGCCGGGCGAGTTTCGACTCACGATCCCGCGCCTGATTCTCGAGCTCTTCCTGCGCTCGCGCGACCGAGGACTCGTTCTGCACTATCTCGGCGGGGCGGACGCTCCGCTGGTGCGCTCGCCGAGCTTCGACTCCGAGTTCGCGACGTTCGGCCTGACGTCGGACGCCGAAGCCGTCGTTCGGCTCATCGACGGGAAGTCCACGGCGGCCGAGATCGCCAGCGAAGCTCCGGCCGACGCGTTCGCGGTCGAGAAGCTGCTGGCGGCGCTGGTGACGCTCGGGCTGATTCATCCCGAGTATGCCGGCGAGGCGCCGATGCCCCGCCCGACGATTCCGGCCGCGTCCCCGGAAGTCGAGACGCCCGAGACTCCGAGCGAGAAGGCTCCGGCAGCGGATCGAGAGGAGGAGGCTCCGGCGGCTCCCGCCGAGCTCGAGGCCGAGGAGACTCACGCCGCGTTCTCGCCCGAGCCGGAACCGTACGAGGCCGCGGCGAGCGCCGATGAGCCGGCGCCCGAGCCTGCCGTGGACCAGGAACCGTTGCCGGAGCCGGGCGAGCCGGAGGAGCTCTCCGAGTCGGACGAGCCGTCGCTCGAGAGCCTAGAGCCCGAGATCGATCTGTCCGAGCAGGAGCAGCGCGCCGATTACGAGTCGGAGATCGCCGGCGGCGCACGGGGCCACGAAGCCCAGGAGGACCTCGGCACCGGTCCGAGCGAGCTCTACGAGGCCTCACCCTTCGACCGACCCCTCGACACGTCGACCGGTGTCGGAGGCCCGGAGCGTCCGCGCCGTCGTTCGGTGTCGCCCGTTCTCTGGCTGCTGGTGCTGCTCGGCGCGGCGCTGGGAGCCGTGCTCGTGTTCCGGTCTCGCTCGTCTCATGGCGTGACGGCCGCCGCTCCCACCGCGGTGACCGCGGTGCACACTCCCGCCGCGGGCGTGGGCCCCGACGGCGTACGCATCGCGACGGGCGTTCCGACCGCTGTCGCGACCGCGATGCCGACGAAAGCCTCCGTGGCGACGGCCGTTCCGACGGCGTTGCCCATTCGCCGGGCGCTCACCGCCGCGCTCCCGTCGCCGCGTCCGACGGGCGCACGCGCGCCGGCGTCGGCGCCTCCCTCCGAAGCGTCCGCCGCGAGCACGGCCCGCCAGCCCTGGGTCGATCGCGCGGCGCGGGACCAGAAGCGTCTCGCGAGCGAACCCAAGACGCGATACGCGATCCAGCTCGAGCTCGCGTGCGAAACGAGCTCGCTCGTGGACGCGTGGAAGCACGACCGGCCGTCCGAGACGATGTGGCTGCTTCCCACCGATTTCCAGGGCCGCACATGTTTCCGCGTGCTCTGGGGCCGGTACCCCTCGCTGGAGGCTGCCAAGCGCGCCCAAGGCCGGACACCGGCCTTTTTCTCGACTCCGCACAACCGGCCCGCCGTCGTGGCGGTCCGCTGAAACGGGCTTTCTGTTACCCTAGGCGATCACCTTCAACTGCCGATGACGACCCAGGCGAAGCCGGCCGGTTTTCGGGGCTCCCTGTCCGAGACGCCCCTTCCGCAGGTTCTGCGGAGGATCTTTCTCGAGGGGCTCAAGGGAACCCTTTCGCTCGTCCACGGGGACGAGACGCGGCATCTCTTCTTCGAGAAGGGAGAGCTGCGCACGGCCACCTCGTCGCGAGAGGGCCAGCGCATCGGCGCCTTCCTGCGCCGGCGCGGCTGCATCACGGACACGGATCTCAACTGGGCCCTGGAGACAGTCGCCAAGCAGGGACGGGCGCGGCTCGGAAAGATCCTGGTGGACCGGGGGCTCGTGTCACGCACGGTCCTCGACGCCGAGATGCGCCGCCTGGTCGAGGAAATCGTGTTCTCGACGTTCGCCTGGGACACGGGCGAGTACCGGTTCCAGGCGTCGAGCGGCGTCCTCGACCCGGACGTGGCGCTGACCCTGTCGACGGCCGCGATCATCGTCGAGGGAATCCGCCGGCTGCCCGAGAGCGAGGCCTTCCGGGAGAGGCTGGGCGACGGCCATCGGGTCCCGATCCTGGCCACGGATCCGATGTCGCGCTACCAGTATCTGCCGCTCACGCCGCAGGAGGCGTACCTGCTGTCGCGCATCGACGGCATCCTGGAGGTGGATTCGCTCCTGAAGATCGCGGGCGCTTCGCGGGCGGCCACGGCCAAGATCCTCTACGGCCTGATCTCGTGCGGGATCGTTGAGTGGAAGCAGGAAGGCGCGGAGAGGCCGGCCAGCGGCCGAGGCGGTTTCCACGGATTGAACGTGGAAGTCGGCGCCGAGCCGACCGACCGGTCGCCGGGCCACGCCGAGCTCGTGCGCAATACCTACCGCCGCATCGACTGGCTGACGCACTACGAGCTGCTCGGAGTGGCGAGGGGAGCGACGCCCGAGAAGATCGCCGAGGCCTACTTCGAGCGCAGCCGTCTGTTCCACCCCGATCTGCGCCACCGCGAAGATCTCGCCCGGTTCGAGAAGGAGCTCGTGGCGGTCTTCGAGCGGATGAAGATCGCGTACCAGGAGCTCTCGGACGCGGAGCGCCGGGCCCTTTACGATCAGAGCCTGGACGCGGCGCCGGCTTCGCTGCTGATGGCCGAGGCGCCGACGACCGATCCCGAGATGCGCAAGAAGCTCGCCGCCCAGAATTTCCGGCGCGCACGCCAGCTGATCGACGAGAAGGACTATCACCCGGCCGTCGAGATGCTCCGCGCCGCGGTGCGCTTCGTGCCCGACAACGCGGAGTACCGGTACGTGTTGTCGCAGGTCGAGATGAAGAATCCAAACTGGATCGACCAGGGCCTCTCCAACCTGAAGGAGGCCGCCCGTCTCGACAGCCGGCGCGTGGCGTATTCGGTCGAAGCCGCGCGCGCCCTGGCCGACCACAGCCGACACCAGGAGGCCGAGCCCTTCGCCCGCCGTGCGGTGTCGCTGGATCCCTCGCCCGAGAACGAAGAGCTTCTGGCCCGGATCGTCGGCGGCGCCTCCCAGCCGCCCGTTCCCGTCGCCGCCCCGAAAGAACAGGAGAAGGAGATCGAAACGGCCGTTCCCGAGGCCGAGCCCGCGCCCCAACCGACAGGGCTTCTCTCGCGCCTCTTCCGAAGAGGGTGACTCCGGTCCTGAC
>JBKOZO010000165.1:0-12259 GCA_046725935.1 Acidobacteriota bacterium
CGCATCGACGCACGTATTCGACGACGTGGCGTGTCCGCCGACGTCGGGGGAGCCGTTTGGGGACTGGATCGGGCAGTTGTTCGTGGAGGGAGTGACGGCGGGGTGCGGAGGCAACAACTTCTGCCCGACGGCCGGCATCCCCAATCAGCAGATGGCGACGCTCCTGGTGAGGGCGTTTGGGTTTCCGCATTTGTAGGTTCGAGGGCCGACAGAGATTCCAGTACAGGTCCAAATCCTGCATACCAGGATCCCTGGAGGTAGTCCTATGAAGGCGAAAGACCTGATGACACGGAATCCGAAAACCTGCGAGCCGGACCACGATCTCGCGTGCGCTCTCCGGATCATGAAAGACGAGGACGTCGGGATCGTCCCGGTGACCCAGGGAAACGGCCAGGCACGGATCGTCGGCGTCGTCACCGACCGGGACGTCGCGCTCTATCTCGGGGAGCGCAACATCAAGCCATCGGAGGTCAAGGTCGGCGACGTGATGACGAAGGAGGTCGTGTCGGTCGAACCGGAGGCCGACCTGCGAGAGGTCAGCCGTAAGATGCAGCAGGCTCAGGTGCGCCGCATTCTCGTCGTCGAGGACGGGCGTCTCGAAGGCATCATTGCGACGGCCGACCTCGCCCGAGCCAGCGCGTCTCGGCCCGGCGAGGCCGTCGGCGAAGAAGTCGAGAACGTGATGGAAAAGGTCTCCGAGGAGACGGGCCGGCCGAGAGCCTAGGCCGCCGCGAGAGGCGGCTGGCTTCGGTGTCCCCTCACGCCATAGGAAGACTGCCGGCTGCGCGAGCGAGGGCTTACGGGATGGTCGATCCGCGTCCCGTGGCGATGCGACGCAACTTGGAAAGCTCCAGGGAGCCCTGATCGTATTTCGGGGCTCGGCCTGGACCGTTGCTCCACTTGCAGATGGAACGCCGAGCCGAACGACGGCCGTAGGCAGGTGTTTGCCTCGGCGGTAACTCGAATCTCACCAGCGAGCCCACAGGCTCATTGAAGGTGGAACGTCTTCACGATGAACACCGCCATTTGTCCACGGGTGCTGGTGCCGTCGGGGCAATAAAGAGGAGGCGAGGCGGAGCAGCCTCCGGTGATCTGTTCCGCCGCGAGCTGCTCGATGAAGTCGACGGCCGGAGCTCCCGGACAGGGCACGTCGTCGAAGACGCCTGCGCATGGCGGCGGCGTGTAGCTCGATCCGTGCTCGGTCTTCAGCAGAAAGACGGCCATCTGTCGCCGGGTGACGAGGTTCTGGGGACAGAAATTGCCGCCGCCGCATCCGGTGGTGATGCCCTCGGCGGCGAGGGCCTCGATCCAATCCGCGAACGTGGAAGGACAAGGGACGTCGGGGAAGGCGCCGACGCAGGGAGGCGGCGTGTAGCAGAGGCCGTGCTCGGCCTTCAGCAGGAAGACGGCCATCTGCTGGCGCTTCGTGCCCTGGTCCACGCCGTAGAGCCCTCCGCCGATGCCCACGGTGATCGCGTTGGAGACCAAGGTCGTCACGAATGAATAGAACTGGTGGCCGTTCGGCACATCCAAGAAGTTGGCGACCCAGCCCTTGAGCAGCACCCCCGTCGTCCCGTCCGGAGTGGTCACGATGATGTCGTTGACCGTGCCGGGGGAGAGGACTGGTGAGGTCGCGGTCAAGCTGTGGTCGTTGACGAAGCCCACTGTCGTTGCGACGCCACCGATCGTCAAGGACGTCGGATCGGCGAAGTCGGTGCCCGAGACGGTGAGGGGCGTGCCGCCGGCGGCGTCGCCCGAGGTCGGGCTGATGGAGAAGATGATGCGTTGCGAGAACTCGGAGGTGCTGCCGTTCGGATCTATGGCCGTCGCCGAGATGCGCGCGCCGGCTTCGGTCGCGACCGGCAGCGTGACGTCGATCGTGGCGTGGCCGGAACCGTTCGTCGTGACCTGCGCGGAGCCGAGGTAGGTCTCGCCCTCGAGGAGCTCCCTCGGGAAATTCGAGCAGGCGGGATTGGCATAGAAGTCGAGCTCGAAGGTCGTCGAGGGCGTGCTGTCGAGCTTGCCAACGATGTGCGTGCTGGCGCCGGTCGTCACCGACTGAATGATCGGAAAGTTCTGCAGGTGATTGGCGCCCTCGTCGACATCCCCCGCGTCGTTGAAGTTCGGCTGGCCGTCGACACCCAGATCTACCCCCAAACCTCCGTTGTCGTGGATGGAATTGCCGCGAAACGTGTCGTTCACTCCCCCGTTGAGTTTGATACCGGCACCCCCGTTGAAGGCGATCTCATTGCCCTCGCCGGCACCGGTTCCTCCGATCGTGAGGCCGGCGGGGTCGACAATGCCGGAATCGTAGCCATTGCCGCTATTTCCGAGCGGCCCGGTCCCGTCGGCGGTCGTCCCGATCTTGTTGCCCTGAATGATGATGTTGAAGGCGACGAGACCCGTTCCATTTCCCGAGATGACGTTTCCGAGGACGGTGTTGTTGGAAGGGGCTGAGGCACCGACCCCGATCCCGTTCGGGATCGCGACGGTTCCCGCGGCGTCGGTTCCGATGAGGTTACCTTGAATGACAACCCCTGGCTCCTGGCTCTGGATACCCGAGGCTCCGTTGCCGCAGATGAGGTTCCGATCGGCTGGCGTCGGGCCGCCGACCACGTCTCCGCCGGGCGAGCCCAGGTCGATTCCGTTGATGGCGTTCGCTCGGGCGAAAGACCCCGTGGGGTCGATGCCCACGAAGTTGCCTCGGATGGTGTGCGTTCCAGATCCCGCGGTGTGGATCCCGTAGGGCCACCGGTTGATGACGAGACCCTGCATGGTGCTGTTACCGCCTGGCGTGAAGAATCTCAACCCCGTGTTTGAGGGGGGGCCGGCGACCGTGCCGTCGAGCTCGATTGTGAGAACGGCGTTCGTCGCGACGGGATCGGTGTTGACGCTGGAGCCCGGCTGCGTGTAGCCGTCGATCGTGACCGCGTCGCTGATGGGATCGAGCGGTGTCGCCGGCGTGATCGTGTGGACGCCGGGGCCCGGGATGTTGAAGGCGATCGTGTCGAGGCCGGGGTTCGCGTTGGCGTCCAGGATCGCCTGGCGGAGGGAGCCGGCCCCGGAGTCGTTGGTGTTGGTGACGGTGAACGTCGCCGCTGCGAGCGGAAGCGAAACCACCCCGGCCAGCGCAGCGACAAGGCACTTCAGGCACTTCATATGTCCTCCTACTGGAGGTGGAACGTCTTCGTGATGAACACCGCCATCTGTCCGCGGGTGCTGGTGCCGTCGGGGCAATAGAGAGGAGGCGAGGCGGAGCAGCCTCCCGTGATCTGCTCGGCCGCGAGCCTTTCGATGAAGTCGACGGCCGGAGCGCCGGGGCACGGGACGTCGTCAAAGACTCCGGTGCACGCCGGGGGAACGTAGCCCGAGCCGTACTTGGTTTTGAGGAGAAACACCGCCATCTGTCTGCGCGTGACGAGGTTGTCGGGGCAGAAGTTGCCTCCGCCGCAGCCGGTGGTGGTTCCCTCCGCGGCGAGCGCCTCGATCCAGGGAGCGAATGTGGAGGGGCAAGGCACATCCGGGAAAACGCCGGCGCAGGGAGGAGGCGTGTAGCAGAGGCCGTGCTCGGCCTTCAGCAGGAATACGGCCATCTGCTGGCGCTTGGTGCCCTGGTCCACGCCGTAGAGGCCGTTGCCGACTCCGACGGTGATGGCGTTGGAGACCAGCGTCGTGACGAAGGCATGGAACTGGTGCACGGACGGAACGTCGAGGAAGTCCGCGACGTAGCCCTTCACGAGCGTGCCGGCGCTGCCGTCGGAGTTGGTGACGACGATGTCGTGAACCGTGCCGGCCGCGAGCGCCGGAGCCGTCGCGGTGAGGCTCTGGAAGGACCCGACGTTGACGCCGGTCGCCGCCACGCCGCCGACAGTGACCGTGGCCCCGTCGAGCATGTCCGTCCCCGTGACCGTCAGCACCGTTCCTCCGGCCGCGTCCCCCGAGTTCGGCTGCATCGAGAACGGAATCCGCTGCGAGAACTCGGAGGTCCGCCCCGACGGGTCGGTGGCCGTTGCGCTGATGCGGGCTCCGGCCTCGACGGTGACGGAAAGCGTCTCGTCGATCACTCCCGTGCCCGAGGCATCCGTCGTCGTCTGACCCGATCCGATATACGTCTTCCCCTCGACGAACTCGCGCGGGAAGTTCGAGCACGCGGGGTTCTCGTAGAAGTCGATGTCGAACGTCGTGGAGGGCGTCGAGTGGAGGATCCCCTGGATGTGCGTCGACGCGGTGAGCGTCTGTACGCTGGACAAGATCGGGAAGTTCTGCAGCTCATTGGGCCCGCCGTCGGCGTCGTCCGCGTCGTTGGGAAGCGGAAAGATGCCGCTGGCGTTACCCAGCTTGATTCCGAGGCCTCCGTTCTCGGAGATCGCGTTGCCGCGGATCGTGACCGTGTCGGAGGGGTGAATGATCCAGATCCCGGGTCCGGTGTTGCCGGCGATGAGGTTACCGCCGCCGGCAAAGACGCCGCCGATCGTCGAAAACGTCGGACCAATTCCGTCCATGGAGACGCCGACGCTGTTCGGGATGGCCGTGGCGCCGTCCTTGCCGAGGCCGATGATGTTCCCGAAGATCGTCGAAGTCGACGTTCCGTTGAAATTGCTGAAGGCTTGGATCCCGGCGATCGTGCTCCCCGAAATGAGGTTGCGGTCCGCGGGATCCGGCCCTCCGATCGTGACGGTGATGCTCCCGCCCTGCGGGAAGGCGATGTCGACACCGACGTGATTCGCCGATGCCGCGAGTCCGCTGGGATCCGTGCCGAGGAAGTTGCCGGCGACGACGATGCCGGTTGCGCCCGTACCGAGCTGGATGGCATCGTCGCATCGATTGACGACCAGCCCCCGAACGGTCACGTCGCTGCCGAGGATCGTGATGCAGCGGTTGGGAGCGCTCGTGCCGTCGATCTCGATCTGCAGGACCGTGGTCAGCGCGCCCGTCGCATTCGTGTTGACGGCGCTCCCCGGCTGCGTGTAGCCGTCGATGAGCATGGGACTGTTGATGATCGGAAGCAGCGAGAGAGGCGTGATCGTGTGGACGCCCGGTCCAGGGATGTCGAACGCGATCGTGTCGGCGCCCGGGTTGGCGTTGGCATCGTCGATCGCCTGCCGCAGCGACCCGGGGCCGGAGTCATCGGTGTTGGTGACGGTGAAAGTGGCGGCGAGGAGCGGAGTCGAGGCGACCCACACCAGGAGCGCCAGTCTCTTCATGGGATTCTCCTACTGAAGGTGAAAGGTCTTCGTGATGAACACAGCCATCTGTCCGCGGGTGTTGTTGTCTCCGGGGCAGTAGTTGCCGCCGCCGCAGCCTCCGGTGATCTGCTCGGCGGCGAGCTGCTCGATCCAGTCGGCGAACTGAGAGGGGCAGGGGACGTCGGGGAAAGTGCCCACACAGCCTGGAGGCACGTAGGAGGAGCCGTGCTCGGCCTTCAGCAGGAAGACGGCCATCTGGTCGCGGCGGACGGGGTTGTCCGGACAGTAGTTGCCTCCTCCGCAGCCTCCGGTGATGCCTTCCGCCGCGAGGGCCTCGATCCAGTCAGCGAAGGTCGAGGGGCAGGGGACGTCGCCGAAGGTTCCGGTGCACGGAGGCGGCGTGTAGCAGAGGCCGTGGCGGGCCTTCAGCAGGAAGACCGCCATCTGCTGGCGTTTGGTGGGCTGGTCCACGCCGTAGAGGCCGCCGCCGATGCCGACGGTGATCGCGTTGGAGACGAGCGTCGTGACGAACGAGTAGAACTGGTGCCCGCCTGGCACATCCAGGAAGTCGGATACCCAGCCCTTCTCAAGCACGCCGATGTTGGCGGCTGTTTGGGCCACCACGTCGTGGACGGTCCCGGGGGGCAGCGCCGGCGAGGTCGTCGTGAGCTGCTGGTCGCTGACGAAGGTCACGTTCGCGGCGACGCCGCCGAAGGTGATCGTGGTCGGATCCACGAAGTTGGTCCCAAAGACCGTGATCGGGGTTCCTCCGGCGGCCGGGCCGGAGGTCGGGGAAATCGAAAAGATGATCCGCTGCGAGAACTCCGACGTGTTGCCCGACGGGTCCGTCGCCGTCGCCGAAATCCGAGCCCCGGCCGCCGTCGCCACGGGAAACGTCACGTCGAATCCTGCTATGCCGGTCGCATCCGTCGTGACCTGGGTGGAGCCGACGTACGTTTCGCCCTCCACGAATTCTCTGGGTCGGTTGGCGCACGACCCGTTCGCGAAGAACTCGAGGTCGTAGGTCGTGGAGGCCGTGCTGTTGAGGCTGCCCACGATGCGCGTACTGCCCGTCCCCTGCGGCCCCAGGTGCTCCACCGTCGAGATGAGCGGAAAATTCTGCAGACCGTTGGTCCCGCCGTCGCCGTCGCCGACGTCGTTCGCCGTCACGCCATCGCCGTTGCGCGACGCCGAGACCTGGAGGTCGATCCCGAGCGTGCCGTTGTCGTGGATCGAATTCCTGGTGATTCGAACGCCGGCGGCCGCGGGCACGACTCCCGCGTTGGCGTTGCCGGTCACGACGTTCAGAGAGATCGTCGCCCCGGCCGACGACGATACGTAGATTCCAGAGCGCTCCGTGCCACTGCCAAATCCATTGCCCTCAATGGTGTTATCGGTGATCGTGATCGCCGCGGCGCCGCCTGCGTCGATCCCCATGCCGGAGGAGCCAACGATCCGGTTTCGCTGCACGGTGAAGGGAGTCGAGATCGCGCCGATCGCGTCCTCGACCTCGCCGGCGCCGCTCTGCCGGATTTCGTTCCCCTCGATGAGGGCGCCCGGCCCGAGGGCGAGGATCCCGGTGGCTCCGGAGAACCCGATGAGATTGTTGCGAACCGTCGTCCCGGAGCCCACGCCCGGATCCGAGACGCTCGTAATGTTGTTTCCGAAGGGCACACCCGTGCTTGCGAACGCGATCGCGGTCGACCCGATCACGTTGGACTCGACGAGTGTCTTCGCGACGTTACCGATGACGATGTTGCCGCTGGTGTTGCCGGAGCCGAATCCGTAGATGGCGAGGCCGCGGATCGTGACGTCGTCCGCGCTGACGGCGAGCCCCGGTGAGATCCCGCCGCCTCCCTGGATCTGAACTTCCGGACCATTGAGCTGCGGCAGCGGGAACTCGTCCCCGGTTCCCGCGACGCCGTCAGCCCCCGTCCCCACGGTTCCCCCGGCTCCGAGCGTCACGTCGTTGGTGTTGCCTTCGTTCGTCGTCTGAGTGGTTCCGTCGATCGTGGTCCCAGCGCAGGTGATTGCGGGCAGCGCGCTCGCCGGAACGATGACGGCGACGCCGTTCGTCAGCGAACCCGCCGGCACGTCGAACGCGATCGTGTGCGGCGCTCCAGTGCAGTTCTGGGCGCTGGTCAGGGCGTCGCGCAGCGATCCGGCCCCGGAGTCGTTGGTGTTGGTGACGGTGAAGGTGTCCGCGGACAGGGTGGAAGCTCCCAGGGCGAGCGAAGCGGCGAGCACCAGTCGGCGCATGAGTTCTCCTTATTGGATGTTGAAGGTCTTCGTGAGGAACACGGCCATCTGTCCGCGGGTGTTGTTGTCTCCGGGGCAGTAGTTGCCGCCGCCGCAGCCTCCGGTGATCTGCTCGGCGGCCAGCTGCTCGATCCAGTCGGCGAACTGAGAGGGGCACGGGACGTCGGGGAAGGTGCCTACACAGCCGGGAGGCACGTAGGAGGATCCGTGCTCGGCCTTCAGGAGGAACACGGCCATCTGGTCGCGTCGGACCGGGTTGTCGGGGCAATAGTTGCCGCCTCCGCAGCCTCCGGTGATGCCTTCGGCCGCGAGGGCCTCAATCCAATTCGCGAAGGTGGACGGACACGCCACGTCGCCGAACGTGCCGACGCACGCCGGCGGAACGTAGCAGAGGCCGTGGCGTGCCTTCAGCAGGAAGACCGACATCTGCTGTCGTTTGGTGGGCTGGTCCACGCCGTAGAGACCGCCGCCGATGCCGACGGTGATCGCGTTGGAAACCAGAGTGGTGACGTAGAAGTGAAACTGCTGCGACGGAGGAACGTCCAGGAAATCGGCGACGTAGCCCTTCTCGAGCGTACCGGCGCTGCCGTCCGTGTTCGTCACGGTGACGTCCGACAGAGAACCCGCCGCGAGCGCGGGAGCGGTCGCGTGGATCGACGTCGAGTTGTCGACGACGACTTCGGTCGCCGATTGTCCGCCGATCGTCACGGTTGCGTTCGCGACGAAATCGGTTCCGGATATGGCGAGGACGGCGCCACCCGCTGGATCGCCGGATGTCGGGTTGATCGAGAACACGATCCGCTGGGACAGCTCGGACGTGTTGCCGGCGGGATCCGTCGCGGTGGCCGTCACGTGCTCGCCCGGCTGGATCGTCGTCGGCACCGTGACATCGATCGCGGCGGTGCCGGAACCATCAGTCGTGGCCTGTCCGGCGCCCAGGAACTTCCTGGCCTCCAGGAAGTCATGCGGGAACGGGATGCAGACGTCGTTGGAGAAGAAATCGAGTTGATAGGTCGTCGACGTCGCGGAGTGCAGGACGCCCTGAATGCGGGTGCCCGTGCCGGTCGGAGCGAGGATGGTGACGGAGGTCAGGATCGGAAAGTTCTGCTTCTGGTTGGCGCCCGTGTCTCCGTCGCCGGAGTCGTTCGCCGTCACCCCCGACGGCTCGAGGTCGATGCCCAGCCCGCCGTTGTCGTAGACGATATTCGAGCGGATCGCGTTCTCCACAGAGTCCAGCACGTGGATCCCGATTCCGCTGTTGTGGGCCACGACGTTGCCGGCGTGCGGATCCGTTCCGCCGACGGCCGTCTGCGATTCGTTTTGCCCGACCTGGATGCCATCGCTCGCGTTGCCGAGCGGCGACGCGCCGTCCGCCTGCACGCCGACCCGATTGCCCTGCACCACGTTCCCTGTGCCGCCGTTGGCACTCCCGCCGACGCCGACGCCGATGCCCACGCCGGCGTTTCCGGAGACGAGGTTGCATGCGCCCGTGCACGGCCCGCCCGCAGTGACGCCCGTCGACCCGCCGATCGTGTTGTTCGTCGAGAGGTTCGAGACGATGATGCCGCCGTACGAGTTCGGAAGCGCCGCGGTCCCCGCGGAGTTCGTGCCGATGAAGTTGCCCTGGATCGTGTTGTCGTTGCTCGTATTGAAAACGATCCCGGCGAAGTTGGCGGAGATGACGTTGCCCTCTCCCGCGGCCGATCCGCCGACCTGGCTTCCACCTCCCGACAGGAGCGCGACGCCCGAGTTGCCGTTACCGAGCGGAAGCGTCCCCGAAACGTCGACGCCGATGAAGTTGCCCTTCATGACGGCGCTGGTCGCCTGCGCGATGTCGACGCCGAAACCGGTATTGCCGGAGACGAGGTTGCAGGCTCCCGTGCAGGGGCCACCCGGCGTCGTGCCCGTCGTGCCGCCCACGATGTTCCCGTCGCTCGACGACAGGAGGATTCCGTTTCCGTTCGGGACGGCGACGGTGCCGGTGGGATCCGTTCCGATGTAGTTGCCGATGATGGTGTTCGGCCCGGTGTTGACCTGTATCCCGGAGCCGTTGCCGGAGATGATGTTGCGGTCGGCCGGAGTGGTTCCGCCGATGATGTTGCCCGTTGAGCTCTGAATCGTGACGCCTGTCCCGTTTGGCCGAGCAATCGTGCCGGTCGGGTCCGTCCCGAGGTAGTTCGCGGTCACCGCGTTGTTGTTTCCGTTCGCGAGCCAGATGGCGGGTCCGGATGCGCGATTGATGCAAAAGCCCTTCACGACGCTGTCCCCGCCGTTGATCAGAAGCGCGTAGAAAGTGCCAGTTGCGTTGGTGTTGTCGATCTCGATGAGCGGCGACCCCGCATAACCGGGTTGCGTCGTCGCATCGAGCGTGGTGGGTCCCGAGACCGTCGGCAGTCCCGACGTCGGAGCGATCGTGTGCACGCCCGACCCCGGGATCGCAAAGCCGATCGTGTCGGCGCCCGCGGCCGCGTTCGCGTCGAGGATCGCCTGGCGCAGCGACCCGGCGCCCGAGTCGTTGGAATTCGTGACCGTAAAGGTAGCGGCCGAAGCACCGCCGGCCGCGGCCATGGCGATCGCAAAGATGCCGCGCGAGATCCTGAACATGGACCGCCTCCTGAATGCATCCGCGGGAAAACACCGCGTGTTGGGCCAATCTGTCCCGGCACACGCTAAGTGGCTTGTTTTCAGCGATTTCTTGACTTGCTAGAAACACTTATCTAGGCTCCTCGAACTTCGATGTCTACCGAAGACTCGGGTCCGACGCCCCCTCAGGGCGAGGTGACGAGGCTTCTGCTCGCCTGGAACCAGGGTGATCAGTCGGCGATCGAGCGCCTCATGCCCCTCGTGTACGACGAGCTGCGGCGTCTGGCGGAGAGGCACTTTCGCCGCGAGCGCGTCGGCCACACGCTCCAGCCGACCGCCGTCGTCCACGAGGCGTACTTCCGTCTCGTGGACCAGACCCGCGTGACCTGGAAGAATCGTGGGCACTTTTTCGCCGTCGCCTCTCAAGCCATGCGGCGGATCCTGGTCGACTATGCGCGCGCCCGGGCTGCGGACAAACGGGGAGGCGGCGAAAAGCGCGTGACGCTCGCATCGGCGGAGGCCTCGCCGGAGCCTTCCGGCGAGCTCGACCTCCTGGCTCTGGACGAAGCGCTGACACGGCTGAAGGGCCTCGACGGCGCCCAGGCCCAGGTCGTCGAGCTTCGGTTCTTCGGGGGCCTGTCGATCGAGGAGACCGCCGAGGCCCTCGAGACGTCGCCCTCCTCCGTCAAACGGGAGTTCCGATCGGCCAAGGCCTGGCTCTACCGCGAGCTCGGTCTGGGATGAACTCCGAGAGCTGGCGCCGCGTCCGGCAGCTTTTCGACGAGGCCGTCGATCTGCCTCCGGACCGGCGTCCGGCGTTCCTGGATTCGCTGCGCGCGCAGGAGGAGTCGCTCGCGCGAGAAGTCGAGTCCCTCCTGCGCTCCAGCGACGCGTCGGGAGATTTTCTCGAGACGCCGGCGGTCGAGAGCTTCGCCGGGCCTCCCGGCCGGGACGAGAAGCGGTCCCGCATCGGTCCGTATACGGTCGTCCGAGAGCTGGGCCACGGCGGAATGGGGACGGTCTATCTCGCGGCGCGATCGGATCAGGGATTCGAGAAAACCGTGGCCGTCAAGCTCGTGCGGCGCGGGATGGACACCGATTTCATCCTGGAGCGCTTTCGCACCGAACGCCGCATCCTGGCGGATCTCGATCACCCCAACATCGCCCGCATCCTCGACGGCGGCTCGACGGAGGACGGATTGCCGTACTTCGTCATGGAATACATTCCGGGACGTCATCTGATCGAGGACTGCGAAGCGCGGAAACTCTCGGTCCGCGAGCGCCTCGAGGTGTTTCGGAAAGTCTGCGACGCCGTCGCCTACGCGCACCGGCACCTCGTCGTGCACCGCGACCTGAAGCCATCCAACATCCTGATCACTCCCGAAGGCGAACCGAAACTGCTCGACTTCGGGCTCGCGAGGGTGCTCCACCCGGAGCTCGGGGACGAGCCCGTGGACCGCACGGCCACGGCGCTGCGCTTCCTGACGCCGGATTACGCCAGCCCCGAGCAGGTACGGGGCGAGCGCATCGCGACGTCGAGCGACATCTACTCGCTTGGCGTCGTGATGTACGAGCTCCTGGCCGGCCGTCGGCCTTATCGAACCACCGGAAGGCATCCGGACGAGATCGCACGCGCCGTGTGCGAGCAGGAGCCGACGCGGCCGAGCGCCTCCTTGCCGAGCCTGAAGGGAGACTGCGACAACATCGTCCTGATGGCGCTCCGCAAGGAGCCCGAGAGACGCTATGCGTCGGTCGAGCAGCTCTCCGACGACATCCGCCGGCACCTGGAAGGCCGCCCCGTCCACGCCCGCAAGGACACGTTCGGGTATCGCGCCGGCAAGTTCATCGCGCGCCACAAGGCGAGCGTGGGCGCGGCGGCGGCCGTCGCGGTCCTCCTCGTGGGGGCGCTCGCGGCCGCCGTCCGGCAGACCCGGATCGCGCGGGCCGAACGCGCGATCGCGGAGGCCCGCTTCAACGACGTGCGGCAGCTAGCCGACACCTTCCTCTTCGAGTTCCACGACGCCATCAAGGACCTGTCGGGCTCGACCCCCGCGCGGCGTCTGGTCGTACGGCGCGGCCTCGAATACCTGGAAAAGCTCTCGAAGTTCCGGGGCGAGGATCCGGAGCTCCAGCGCGAGCTCGCCGGTGCCTACGAGCGAATCGCCCGGGTCCAGGGAGGAATGTACGAGTCGCACCTCGGCGAGACGGAGGGAGCGCGGACGAGCCTGGAG
>JBKOZO010000166.1:0-13628 GCA_046725935.1 Acidobacteriota bacterium
TCGCGGAGACGAACTCTCCACCACCGGGCCGGGTGCCGACGGGACGCCGTCTTCCGGTGGACGCCGGCCCCGCTCTCGCTGGCAACGCCGAGGTTCTGCTCTACGTCCATGGCATGGACTCGCGCCTCGAGGAGGCCGTGGACATGACGAGGGCGCTCCACGCCATCGCGAGGCAGCGCGGTAGGAATTTTGTGATGATCTCAATGGACCTTCCCACGAGTGGATACGCTGACAAAATCTCCCACTTTGAGATCTCTCCGATCACAGCGATCGGCAAAGAAAAGGACGTTCCTCCTAAGGACTTCGACGCTTACGGTAAGCACAATGCGCCAGTTCTCGACTTCATCGAAAACTTCATCGTCAGCTTCGTCGACACACTGGATCGTCAGATCCCAGTGAAGTCTAAGCTCAAGGCGATCATCGGCGGGAGCCTCGGCGGCAACATGTCGCTGCGGTTAGGGCGACGGCCGAACACGCCGTGGCTGAAGACTGTTATACCGTGGTCGCCTGGGTCGATCTGGGACTCGCTCGCGGACGGAGCCGATCTCACGAAGCACATTGGCGTAACCACAGGCTGGGAGCGGGCCGGCGGCGACGCCAAAGAGGTCCCCGAGGATAGCGGCAAACGGAGAGAGTTTTTTCATCGAGCGTTCGATGAATCTATCGACGTCGTGATCAACATCGTCCCGGCACAGCCCTATATGTGGTACCGCAAAGACTGGCCGTGTCTGCCCGTAGCCGTCGTGGTCGACCGGCTTGAGCGCCAGGAGATTTATAACCAGAACTTTCGGCTCTGGCACTGGCGCCTCGGCACCGAGCAGCTGATCTACAGCCATCAGGCGACGGACAACAGCGGTCAACCGCTTTACATGTCGAACACGAAGCCGATGCTGTTGGGCTGTGGCCTCGAGGACAACTTCAAATACTCCGGCATCTGCTCGGCCACGGCAACTGTTGCATCGCGCATGACCCGCACGCCCGGACGAGCATTGTTTCTCGAGCATACAGGCCACTCGATCCACAACGAGCGCCCAATGTACTGGACTGAAGAGATAGTGCAGTTCCTGGGCATGTAGTACGGGCATAGACAGGGCCGTCATCGACGTTTCGCCGTCGAACAAGCACCACGTCTCCAAGCACCACGTCTCATCGTCGCCGTCGTCCTCGTCGCTGTTGAGGTCGGGCAGCTGCCCGCCATGGCCGGAGTACGAGAGCATAAAAATGTCCCCCGAGACGAGCGACTCCGCGTGGTTCCGGATCGCCTGCGACACAGCGCCCCGCGTCGCCGCCTTGGTGAGCAGCGAGTTCACGCTGAAGCCCCGGCTCTTGGCGCGGGTGTTTGGGGACGAGCAGGGCGACTCGTAACGCTCTCGGTCCGATCCGGAAAGCGGAGGCTTGATCTGAGACCTGCCAGTTCGATCGCGAGGAGTTCGACCGTCCTATCGTCGAGCGAAAGTCGGGCGGTTTCCAGCCGACCAAGGCCGACTCCAGCCGAAGCGATGCACCTCAGAAGTCATTGGTTTATGGGTCTTTTCGCTTGTTGTAGGCAAGTGGCGGGTCCTCATAACCCAAAGGTCGAGGGTTCAAATCCCTCCCCCGCAACCAAGATACTCAAGGGGTTAGGTCGAGTGGCCTGACCCTTTTTCTCTTCAGGTCGAGCGAAAGTCGGGCCCTCCCAATCAGGTATCGGGGCGAGTTGGAGGGGACTATCGAGTGCGGCTCAGTCTCGTCGTGACGACTGACTCGCTGACCCCGCGCCCGTCGCTTGCCCTTCTTTCCGCGTTTCGATCGGTCGCTCGAGCGCCCGTCGGGTGGAGATCCCGCTTCGGAGGGTCGCCTCGAGGACGTTTGTCGTCTGCAGACTCGACCAGTCTTTGGGCCGGATTGTCTGCCGCAAACCGGCGGCATGCGCGACCCCTCGTCGTGACAGCGAGTCGGTGCCTTTTCGTCTGACGTTCTGCAGCTCCAGATCGTAGCGGATCGCGGCCTCAGGGCTGTCGATACTCAGGGTCTGGCTCCGGTCGCCGACGCCCAGTTCGACCGAGGCGCCCTCGGGTATCGCGATGCGCGTCGCTTTCAGCGAACGCAGCTGCTCCCGCGGTTGGATCGCGAGGAGAAACTCCACGGAGAAGCTGGCATCGCCGCGGCCATTTCGGAGGGCGACGCGAGGCTGCTGCGTTCCCACATCGTTCAACGTAATCTGATCCGTCCCGCGGCCTCCGGAAGACCGGATCGTCACACGCCCGCGCGGACCCGACGCGATCAACGCGTAGCCGGATTCGGCGGCGTTCACGAAGACGTTCAGCGAGCTGCCAGCGCGTCCGAGGTGAAAGAGCACGGAAGCGGTTTCTCCCGGCCTCGAGGCCTGGTCGGACGGGTACCACGGGACCATGCTCAGCATTCCGCTCGCGCTGGCGTCGATCTCGTGCGTCCCGGGGACGTAGAGACGCTTCCCGTCGCCATCGGTGACCTGTTCGATGCGCGCGGAGGAACCGGTCAATAGAAGCTCGTTCAGGATCCTCCCGATGATCTGGTCGCCCAACGATCCGGGCGAGCGCGTGTGCGGGCCGGTCGCTGAAATCGGAATGATCAAAATGTTGCCGCCGTTGGCGGGATCTCCTGACCAGGTCCCGAGCGTGCCAACCATCGGGAAGCTCCAGGCGTTTCCGTTGATCTGGACATAGTTCTGCCCGCTGGTGTACCAGGGCCGGGCGGCTGGATCGGCCCATGAGCGATTGGGGTCGTAGACGAAGATTTTCTTGTTGCCGCCACCGAGATCCTGGGCGTCGTAGGCCACTATGGTGTGGCCGCCGTCGTCCGGGTTGAGCGACTTGGTCATGCTGAGCAGCGTCAGATCCTTCTGCAGCTTCGCGTTCTGGAACGAGTCGTACGCGAACGACGCGTTACGGTTCTTGTGCTGCGCGATGATGTCCAACATCAGCTGCACTGTCGGCAGGTTCACCTGATGGCCGTGCATGACGTTGATCGCTCGCGTAAGCATCGGATCCGTGGGGCCGAGGTCTTCTCCGTTCGGGCCCATGCCGACGAGATCCCCCGAGTATTGACTGACGGGCACGCAGAATCCCAGATGCCCGCCTTTCTTCAACATCATCAGGCTCATCAGCGACATGCCGAAGCAATTGCCGGACTTCGAGAGCTTCTCCTTGTAAAGCTGCTCGTAGAAGAGGACGTCGAAGGCGGACGACCAGGGATCTTCCGTGGGAGGGATGCCGATGAAAGTGTCCCGATAGGTGTCCCACGGCAACGGCTTCGTATCCCAGTTGTGAAAGGACCAGCCGTTGGTCGCCGGGTATTGCGCCGGCGACGCCGCCGGAAGAAGAAACGCCAGGAGAAAGACGGCTCGACGCATGACTCCTCCTCCGCTGCACAGCGTCATGGCAACGAGCCGCTGACCGGAGGCGATGGCATCGACACCTGCCCGGTCGCATCCATGACGACGACTTTGTACCAATAGCTCACCCCGCGCACCACCTGATTGTCCTGGTATTGAGAGTCCGTCAGGAGCGTCCCGATCTGCCGGTAGAGACCGTCGAAACGATCACTTCGAAATACGGCAAAGCCGCGGTGGTGCGCCGGATCGAAAGTCGGGGTCCAGTGGAGCACCAGGCCAAACGGCGCCGCAGTCGTGCCGGTCACGGATGTGATGGTCGGCGTGGGTGGCATCGCGGTCGTGAACGTGAACGTACTCATCGGGACCGCCTTGGCGAGGGGCGCCTCGTTCCCGCTCTGGTCGATGCCCACCACCTTGTACCAGTAGATCGCCTTGGGATCGGCCGTCGCGTCATCGAAAAAGCCCATGCTCATCGAGTCGATCGTCACGATCGGAATCTTTCCGCATCCGACGACGGCCGGAGGCGTGTAGGGCGCCGTGAGGATCTGCGGGACCGCGGGCGGAGGCTCCACCGTCATTCCGCCAACCCATTTGTAAGGACCGGTCTCGGCGGTTCCGCGATAGACGTGATACGCACGAATGTCCTGGATCGGTGGACCGATCCATTCGACGCGTACCGCGCGGTCCCGCGCAAAGAGTCCCGAGATGATCGCCGGGTCCGGCGGCGTCAGATCGCGCAACCGCTCGCAAACGGTCTTCTCCGAGGGATCGGGGAATGGCCAGCTCCCGCTCTGGTTCTGCGTTCGGTCGATGGCCTTGATCCAGTAGGAGTAACAGAGAGGCGAGCCCTTCGGGACCGTATGGTCGTCAAAAGTCACCGTGGCGCCCATGGCCTTCGCGGCGGCGAGCGAGACGCTTCCGACGAGCACGTAGGGCCCCGTGCACGGAGTCTTGCCCTCGCTCTCTCCCTCGCCCGCGGGCTCGTGCTGCCCGGGGGTGGGCACCCCCGGTTGCCGCGGCTCGCAAGGGTTCGAGATCCCGTTGTGGCAGAGGCTGCGATAGATCTGATATCCGTCCAGGTCCGGCTCGGTGTTCGCTGCCCAGGTGATGCGAATGAAGTCGTCGAATCCCTTCGCGGCCACATCCTTCGGCGGAGCGGGCGGCGTGATGTCCTTGAGGTGTCCTCCCGCCGCCGCGGACCGCGAAGAAACGTTCCCGCTCCCGTCGAACGCCTCCACGCGATACCAGAACGTTTGTTCTCCGAAGGGTGGCCGCAGGATCGCCGCGTTGTCCGAGGCCGCCATGTCGGTGATCCCCGAAGCGGGAGGAGGAATCACTCCTCCGATCTGAATTCCGGTTGGCAGCGGCGCGTTTTCCGTCTCATAGCGGAAGAGCCGATATCCGGCGATCGGCGAGCTTTCCTCGTGACCGTCGATATCGGATTGGACGACGTTCCAGCGGACCTCGAGCCGGTTCTGACTGTCGACGGCCGTGACGCTGACACTCGACGGAGCGGCCGGCGGAGTCTTGTCCAGCGGCTTCGCCGATACGGCCGACGTCGACAGCGGGCCGGTTTGACCCAGCAGATCGAGGCTCGCCACCTTGTAGAAGTAGGTCGTTCCGTCGGCCGGTCCGTAGACGGAGACGCCGTTGACGACGTGAAACGTGGGAACTCCCGAGTCGTCCCAGCGGCGCATGTCGAGGAAGCCGTTCGAAGGCGTCAACGGATTGCCGTCGAGGTCCTGCGTGATTCGGCTCAAAAAGGCGAGCTCGTTGACTCGCTCGTACGGTCCGACCGCCGCCGTCGCGCGCCATACGGTGAAACCCGCCGCCTCCGGCTGATCTCCCCAGAGCAGCAGAACGCGATTATCGCCGGCCGTAGCGCTCAGGCTCCCGGGGGTTGGGATGGGAACGGGCGAACCGGCCGTCACCGTCACGTTGGTGAACAGAGTTCCTGTTTCGGTGCCGACGGCATTCACGCCTCGTAATTCGTAGACATAGGCGGTCCCGTTGGCGACGGCGGCGTCGTCGTAAGCGAGACCCACTACGACGGCGATCCTCCAGCGGCTGCGGGCCAGCAGGAGAAGCTTCGACTCCTTGGGTGATCCTGCCGCGATCGTCGAAACCGCGCACGGGTCGAAATCCACGGTCGGGCTGTCGGCGAGGCTCTTCGCGAGGACGATCCACTCCTCGGATCCGGGCGGGATGACGGCCTGAATGTCGGGGCAGCTGCTCATGCGCTCCAGGGGTTTCGGATGGATGGGTGCGGTCGGAAAGCTCGGCGCCCCCGCGGCCTTCCGGTAGAGGTTGAACCTCTGGACCGTGGCGTTCGGCGGCCAGGTCACGACGACGTGCAGACTCGGCGCGGGCGAGCTGCTCACGGCGCGCATCGCCTGGGACTGCGCCGCTGCGGCGCAGAGCATTCCTGCGGCGAAGAGCAGTCCGGCCTTCAGACCTTCACGCGCAATGCCCACGCCGAGCCTCAGCGAACGAAGAGTCCTTCACTGCTGTTGATCCCGCAGGTGACATCCACGCTGCCGCACACGACCCAGACGACGCAGCCCTCCAGACCGAGCGTCCCCTCGAAGGAGAAGGGATACGGGGCGATGACCTGCATCCCCACGGTCCCGGAGGCCGACACGAGACCACCCAGAATTTCGCCCCAAACATGAATGCCCGCGTGTCCGATCACGAAGGGCAGCCCCGGCCCCAGACCCGACGCGGAGGCGCCGAGATCGGCGATCTGGGCGGGGGTGAGGACGAAACCTCCGACTCCCGCGTAGGCTTCGATTCCACCCGAGAAGACATAGAGATTGATGCTCGAGCTCACCTTGGCGTAACCGAATATCCCGGTCAGCCGGTCGGGCAACGGCGTCATGTTCAGCTTGTAGCGGCTCCCGGCGCCTGCGAGCACCCAAGCTTCGGCCTTCGGCGCGTTGATGCCGACGTAGAAGCCGCCCTCGGCCGAGACTCCGACCACGGACGCGAGCACCTGAACGGCGACCTTTCCCTGAAGCGACTGGTAGGCCTCTCCACCCAGCTTCCCGATGTGCCAGTTCAGCTGCCCGTCGGCGGTCAGCGTGCCGGCCCCCAGGGCAGTGCCCACGTCGAACTTCGCGTCGACGTCCCCTTCGACGAAGTCCTTGGATCGATCGACCGTGAAGCGAGCCGTCCCGTTGGCTTCGATGTTCCCGCCGACGAGTACCGTCAGATACATGTCACCCGCGACTTCGAGCGTGGAAATGGTCGGTGTCAGCGACCATTCGATGCGCCCGTAACCGGCGGAGCGCAAGAGGATGTTGACGTCGGCGGACGGCTCCAGTTCCGCGCTCAGCAGCACGCGCTGGAGCTGCCCGTTCTCGATGCAGCCGCAGCCGGTGGTCCGCGTCATGAATCCGAAATGCGCCACGGGGCCCAGCGTGAAGTCCCGGTGCGTCGTCTCGCTGACCGACATGCAGGAGCGCTCGGCCTTGAGCGCGATCGACGCACCGAGCGTTCCGTTGATCCACAGGAAACCCATGTGGCCGGTGCCGACGAAACCGTCCTGGAGGTTCTTGTCGTAGTCGTACGTGAAGTCCATCGAGCCGAAGTCGTCGCTCCACTTCGCGGCCAGGTGCTTGTCGCTCGCCTGGAAGAGCCCTCCGGGATCCGTGTCCGTCTTCAGAGCGTCGATGCGGCGGCTGTTCCAGGGATCGTTCGGTTTCGAGGGGTCGTAAGCGTCCTCGATGTTGAGGTACTTCGGTCCGAAGACGTCGAAATGGGCAGTGCCGGCCACCTTGAGATAGGCCTCCACGCCCGAGACGTAATCGGAGAGCCGGACGAACGACGTCGTGAACGGAAAGCGGTCGAACTTCTGTCCCACCCCGGAATAGTCGAAGACCAGGCGCTTCAACGATCCGTCGGCCCACATCTCTCCCCAGATCAGATAGAAGGGGGCCGTGAAGTGACGCTGCTCGCGGATCCCCGCGGCCGTGAAGAAGACCTGACCGGTCCGCACGCTGATGACGGCCCCGGCGCTCGCGCCCGGCTTCTTCACCATGTCCAGTCCCCAGTAGGACAGCTTGAATGGTGTGGTGAACGGCGCCTTCGCTCCGGAAATCTGAGCGGTCGACGTGAAGGCCAGGTTCGTGAAGTCGAGGTTGCTGTCGACCGGTTTGGGAATGTGGAATGTCCCGCGCATGTCGCATTCGTAAGTGGCGCTCGAGACGAATCGGACAGCGATGCGATAGTCGCTCGGGATCGACACGTCGGGGACCAACATCGGGGCTGCCTCGAACGGCTTCTTGCCAACGTAAGAGGGCGCGTACGTCGGACCGAGGTCCTTGTTGGAGGCGCGCTCGGTGATCATGTTCAGGCTCCCGTGAACACCGCCGAACGAGATGTTCAGGAAGCTCGACTCTTCGTGAAATCGTTGGAAGGTCAGCGGCCTCTTGGCGGGCGTGTCCGGTGTGTAGATGATGAATCGCTGCGGCATGTAGACCGAGAGACCCTGCATGCCAAGCAGTCTCAGGTCCGTTCCGATCGAGAGAGGCTCGACGAAGTTTCCGCTCGCGTCCAGGGGGAAGTAATTGGCCTTCCACGTGCCGGACAGATAGAAGCGCTCGCGCGTAAAATCGCTGGCTTCGTAAAAGGTCGGCTTGCCGGGAGTCCCGGTGTACTCTCCCCACCGAATCGGCGAGGAGACCTTCACGTTGGCGAGCAGATCGAGATTGGCGTCGACCTCGGCCAACTGATATTCGGCGCGCACCGGCGCAACGGGGCTTGCCCGGGCCGCGGTGTCGGGAGCGGCGATGCGCCCGTCCCGAAACAATCCGTAATCCACCGCGCTGTCCCGCAAGTCCACATAGCCGGTGTTCAGACTCACACGGTAGCCATACGGCTCGAGTGAAAGGAACTGATAGGGAGCACTCAGAACGAAGTGGCCCTTCAGTCCGGATCCGGTGACCTCCGCGTTGCTGAATCCGTATTTCGCGCGTAAGTATCCAGAGTTCGAAACGACCGGTTCCGTCGCGGGGATGGTGGAGCCGGTAAGGAGGATCGCCCCCCGCCAGGACGTCGCCGCGGCGGCCGAAGACGGATCCAGCCCCGGCGCCGCCCAGCTCTTGTCGAAGTCCGCGACGACACCGGTACCCTGGACCAGAACCTCGGTGCCGCCCACCGACCAGGGGCCGAATGCCGCCGAGGGAAGTTCCTTGTGGAACTCGCACGTGGGGCCGATCACAAACTCGCCCAGACTCACGCGTCCGGTATGGCCGGTTCCGGGGTCGGCGATCGAGACCGGAAATTCGAGGTCGCCCGTCGCCGTCGCACCACTCGGCTTCAGCGTCAAAGCCGAAATCGACACCGTGAAGCCCGCCACGTGGAGAGTGATCGTTTCCGGAATGGGGGGAGGAGCGGGATATTTGGCCGTGCCAGCGAGCACGACCCCCTCGTCGCTGCCGGGTCCCGGGCTGATCGTCAAGTCGTCGAAGTGAACGAGGATGTTCCCCTTGTGTCCGATCCCGTACTTGATGAGGTCCTGAATGGCCTGAGCCATCTGCTCCTTCGTCGCCGCGTACGTCGGAATCTGCAGCGTTAGCGTTGAATTCGGAGCTTGCGAAGGGTCGATTCTGAGAGCGTCCGTCAGGCTGACCTCTTCCGAGGGGTCCTGCACGATGTCGACCACGCGAAAGACCTTCGCCACGGTCCAAACGCCCGCGGGGATCGGGATGAAACTCGGCTGGCAATGAAAAGAGGTCCACGCGGTACCGTTGGCGTGGGTAATCAAACCGTTGGCAAAATCCCAGGAACTCGATTCGTATTTCTCCACATCCAGTATGAAAGCTCCGATGGTGAGCCGATGGGGACGCAACTTGTAGTGTGGGGGGAGCAGGAGCTCCCAGATTCGATCGATTGCGGCCACGGCCGCGCCGACGGAGATCGCGCCCCCGCTCATACCGGCGTTGAGGGCTTCGAACTCGGAAGTTGCCCTCCGGTAAACCGGCTCGGGGACGTTGCCCTGAGCTGCCTGCATGCCATTTCGCAACTCGAGAAGCTTCGTTTCCTGCAGATACGCCGTACCCACACGGGTGTACTCTGCGGCTGCAGAGCGCGCGAGCTTTTCGCCTTCGAGCCGGTCTTCCGCCTCGAAGCGAGCCGCCGCGTCTCGGAGGAGCCGATCCCCGTTGTCGATCCGCGCGACCATGCTCGGGTCCAACGCGAGGGTCTCGTCGCGGTCGGTGAGAGTCGGGGTCAGGGTTATACGATTTGCGGAGGCCGCGGCATTCGCGGCGTCGAGATCGTCGAGCGCGGCTCGGACGAGGCGCTGGAGAACGTCGGCGGCGCCGCCGCTCGCCCGGATCTTGTCGGCATCCTCGTAACTGCGTGCCGCTCGCGCGTACGCGGTGGGCGCGAGTGACGGAACGTCCTTTTTCTGCGCTTCGAGGAGCCTCACCTCGAGAGCTCGGAAGGATGCGTCCGCAGCCGGGCCGGAGCTGATCTGGAGCGTCAGTAGGGCCCAGAGCATGCGGTCAGAGGACCTTTCAGCCGCTGGACGGCCGCGATCGCAGCGCCGGGCGACGGATCATCTTCCGGGCATCGGAGTTCATGACCGAAGCCCTGCGCCCGGAGGCGTTCCCAGGGCCAATCTCTCAACGTGCTTCTCTGTATTTACTCGTCTTTGACGGTCTGTTGGGCTAAAAGCATCGAAGAAAATCCTGGTTGCCCTGGATCTCGACCCAAGGCACCCGCCAGAGAGCTCAAGAACGCGTCGGCGGTCGTGCTTGGAAGCGCCAGCGTCGGGCACTCGACTTCGGCGACGTTCCGCAAAAACTGGACCGCGGCAGCGTCGAGACCCTGCTTGATTGCTCGTGGGCGGCGCTTATCCCGCCCCCAGAACCAAGAAGCTCTCACGCCGGGAGGTAACTCCCGGCGTCTCCGTTATGGGATGGCGTGGGATCTGCGCGTGGACACAGATCAGGATCGCCGGAGGAGTCTTGCAATCACGACGGCGGCGCGCGCGGTGCAGGGGCCGAGCGAAGTCAGATCGATTGACTCCTCCGGGCTGTGCTCGCCCTCGCCTTTGACGCCGAGGCCGTCGGCGCCGGGGAGCAGGGCTCCGATGAAGTTGAAGTCCCCGAAGCCTCGCGAGCCGGGATCGTCCGCCTCGACCGGCCCCTGACCCAGGTCGCGGCTGGCCGCGTCGATCAGCTTCAGAACGGCGCGGCTGCCGTCCGTCGCCGGCCAGCCCGGCACGAGGTCCTCGACGGAGAGCCGTGCGGTGGTCCCGGGAAGATTTGCGGCGGCGATCTCCCGCATCCGCGTCTTCGCCTCCTCCCGCTCCGCGTCGCTCACGAAACGG
This sequence comes from Acidobacteriota bacterium, assembly GCA_046725935.1. Taxonomy (GTDB): domain Bacteria; phylum Acidobacteriota; class Thermoanaerobaculia; order UBA5066; family Gp7-AA6; genus DAHUXD01. The sequence continues at coordinate 10,692 of JBKOZO010000166.1, forward strand.
AGATCTCCTTTCGCGGTGACCGTCCTCGCGACGACGTTGAACTTCCCGGCCGCGGTCCCCGTGCTCCGGTCGGCGTCGTGGGTGACGTCGGTTCCGCCCAGCACGATTCCCGGATTGACGGTGATGTTCGGATGCGCGGAAAACGCCCTCCGAAAATCGTCCAGGATTCGCGAAGCCTCGTAGATTGCGCCCGCGCCGCCACGTGCCCGGAGGACGAAAGCGGAGTGCCCCTGCGCTCCGGTGACTTCCAGCGACCAGAGACTAAGGCCCCTCCTGCCGATCGCGATCCGGCCCGAGTCGGACTCGAAACTCAACGCGACGTCGCTCTGTCGCGCCGTCTCGACGAGCTCGCGGCGCGAGATCTCCGTGGGACGGCCGGGGTTCTCCTCGTCTCCGGTGAGGAAGACTCGCAGCGTCGCGTCCTTCAGTATTCCGGCTTCGTGCAACGCCTTGAGAGCGAAAAGAAGCGCGACGTCGCCTCCCTTCATGTCGGCGGCACCGGTTCCGCGCGCGGCGTCTCCCGCGCGCTCGAAGCGACGTCCCTCGTAGACCGTGTCCAGGTGACCGATCAGGAGCACCCGCTTTGCCAAGGGCCCGTGCGGTGCGACGCGCTCCGCGACGAGGTGTCCCGCGCGCCGCATCGAATCGGGCATGGCGGCCCAGCGGGTCGCGAAGCCCAGCGCTTCGAGCTCATGCTGGAAGCATCGGCCGACTTCCCGGACGCCGGCGACGTTGAGGGTCCCGCTGTCGATGTTGACCACCTTCTCGAGAAACGCGAGTTCCTCCGCCAGACGCATCTCGACGGATTGGGCCAGATCGTTCTCCGCCGGGTCGAGCATCTCGTTCAGCCTCCGGCCGGTCCTCGGAACGTCCGTCGCGCCGAAACGAGCCAGTAGGTGCCGAGCGACGCGCAGAAGAAAAGCATCGTCCAGAGGACGAGCTCGTTCGGTGGGAGGCAGAACACCACGGTGATGAAGGTCACCCAGAGGATCGCGATGGCGTTGAGGAGCGGAGCGAAACGGCCCGGGCTCCAGGGCGCGTTTTCCGGCGTCGCGAACTCGCCTCTTCGGCGAAGCCGGTTGGTCAGATTGAGCAGGATCGGAAGCCCATAGGCGAGATAGAGCGCGATGGTGCTAATCGAAGTGACCACGGGCACGGCCGCCGCGTAGACGCAGATCGCCACGGCGAGCGCACTGGTGACGAGGATCGCCGGGACGGGCGTCCTCCAGCGCGGGTGGATCCTCCGAAGAAGGCTCGAGCCCGGCATCCCACCATCGCGCGCAAATGCGTACCACATGCGGCCCATCGAAGTGATCGACGAAAGCCCGCAGAGCCACATGGCGCCGCCGATGACGACCGCAACCAGGTTGGCGAGCGGACGCGGGAGGTTGTGGTCGACGATGTACAAGACCGGATAAGGATCGGCGGCCGTCCGGGCCACGTCACCGCCTGGGATGCACCACGTCAGGACGAGCAGCAGCACCCAGCCGAACACGGCGGACACGGCCACCGAAAGAAACACGCCCCACGCGGAGTTCTTTCGCGCCATCAGGGTTTCCTCGGCGACGTGCGCCGAGGCGTCGTAGCCGGTGTACGTCCACTGCGCTTGGAGGAGCCCCAGCACGAACGCGAGCGCGAAAGGTCCGGCCGCATAGAGCGCCGCCAGCGACGGGAAGAGCGAGAAGATGGGGGACGGAAAGGCGCGATCGCCGACGACGACCGCCGGTCCCATGCGGCCGTCGGGGAGCGGCGCCGAAGAAGCCTGGAGGGGTGTGACGGCCGGCGCGAACGCGATGAGGAACTCGCGCGAGTTGTGATGCGTCCCGAGAAACACGAGCAGCATCACGATGAGAGCGCCGCCGGCGATGTGCCACCAGACGCTGAAATCGCTGAGCTTCGCGGTCAGGCGTATGCCGAAGACGTTGATGGCGATCTGCGGGATGAGAATCAAGACCATGACGAACAGCTGAAAGCTCCAGCTCGTGACGGCTCCGAAGCCCGGCAGCTTCGCGTCGGGGGTCAGGCCCAGGAGGCGAGTCGCGGTGCCGATCAGGTAGATGGCGGCAGCGATGTCGATTCCTGCCGTGATCGTGACCTGGCCAACCATGTTGAACCACGCCGTCGTGAAGGCCCAGCCCCGCCCTCCCAGCCGAAACGCCCAGAAGTAGAGGCCGCCGGCGGTCGGGTAGAGAGAGGCCAGCTCGGCCATGCTCGCCGCCACCGCGAGCGTGAAGAGGCTGACGACCGGCCAGCCGGCCGTGTTGATGATCGGGCCGGCGAGCTTCAACCCGTAGCCGAAGAGAAGGACGGCGCCCGTCAGGATCGAAATGACGGAAAAGCTGATCGCGAAGTTGGAGAAGCCCCCCATCTCGCGGAGGAGCTGCTGGGCGTATCCGAGCCGCGACAAGTCCTCCTCGTCGCGTCGGAGGAGCTCCTCTCGGCTCGGCATCGCTTGTCGGGATCTACTCGGGCGTCACGTAGGCGGCGGTGATGCCTCCGTCGACGGTGAACGTCGCGCCGTTGACGTAGGACGAGTCGTCCGAGGCGAGGAAGAGGGCGGCCTGTGCGATCTCCCGGGCCTGCGCCAGCCTCCCGGGCGGAATGTGCACCATGCGGCGCGCCCGGCGAGCCGGATCGGAGAGGAGCTCCTTCAAAAGCGGCGTATCGACGGGACCGGGGCAGAGGGCGTTCGCGCGGATGCCTTTGCGCGCGAACTCGATCGCGATCTCACGCGTCATCGCGAGCACGCCCCCCTTGCTGGCCGTGTAAGCGATCTGGGGCGTCGCCGCCCCCACGAGCGCCACGAACGACGCCGTGTTCACGATGCTGCCTCCGCCCGCGCGGAGCATCGCGGGGATCGCGTACTTGCAGCCGAAGAAGACGCCCTTCAGGTTCACGCGCAGGACGAGGTCCCACGTCTCCTCGTCGGTCTCGAGG
>JBKOZO010000167.1:0-21355 GCA_046725935.1 Acidobacteriota bacterium
TGTTCCACCAGCGAAAGCCGTTCTTGTACATCAGCAGTCCCACCGACAGCGTCGCGTTCAAGGGTCCGCCGCCGCCGGTCATGACGTATGGCTCGGCGAAGAACTGGAAGTAGCCGATCGTCGTCATCACGCCGAGGAAGAGAAAGGTCGGTGCGAGCAGCGGAACGGTGATCTTGCGAAACATCTGCACGGGGCCGGCGCCGTCGATGCGCGCCGCCTCGTACAGCGACTCGGGAATCGCCTGGAGGCCCGCGACGAAGAGGATCGTCGCGTAGCCGAAGTTCTTCCAGACGGCGAGCAGCACGATCGCGGGCATCGCCCAGCGGGGATCGCCCAGCCAGTCGATCGGCGGAATGCCGAACCATCCGAGGACGTGGTCGATCAGGCCGAAGCGCGGGTGATAGAGGTAGCGGAACACGACGGCGACGGCCACGAGCGTCGTGACGTAGGGCGTGAAGAAGATCGTCCGGAAGACGCTCTTGAGGCGCGCCACGCGCGCGTGGAGCAGGAGCGCAGCGGCCAGAGCGACGCCGAGCGTCAGAGGGCCTCCGACGAAGAGGAAGAAGGCGGTGTTGCGCATGGCCGTCCACAGCAGTGGATCCGCGAGGAGGCGAACGTAGTTGCGCAGGCCGACGACGCGCACGTTCTCGAGGCTGCCCAGCGAATAGATGTCGAAATCGGTCAGCGACAGCAGAAACCCGGCCGCGATCGGAAGCCCGAAGAACACGCCGATCGTCAAAAGAGCCGGAGACAGGAACAGCCAGGCCGCGCGGATCTCGTGGGGCGTCGCGCCCGCGAGGCGCGCGTCAGCGGCCACGGGACTCCTTCCGGCGGGACAGGATCCAGCGCCGCTTCTCGAGGATCCGGTCCACGTCCGCGTCGAGCCGGGAAAGCGAGGCCGGCACGGTCTCCCGCCCGCGGATCGCGGCCTCCATGTCTTCCTGGATCTTCTGCGCGATCTGTTCCCACTCGGGCACGCGGGGGAGAGGGACGAGGCGATCGGCCTGCTCGCGGAAGGCGCGCGCCTTGACGTCCCCGGCGAGGGGAGCGTCGTCCCAGGCTTCGCGCCGCGCGGGGAGATCGCCCGACAGCTCGTAGAATCGGGTCTGGATCTTCCGCCGCGACAGGAACTCGACGAGCTTCCAGGCGGCGTCCTTCTGCTTCGACGCCCGGAAGATCGCGAAGGAAGCTCCCCCGGCCCACGAATAGCCCGGCCATTCCGCACCGTCGGGCGCCGGCACGGGTGTCGTCGTCCACGTGTTCTGCAGCTCTGGAGGGAGACGGCGTCGGAACTCTCCCAGGTTCCAGGGTCCGGTGATCCACATCGCGACGTAACCCCGGGAGAACTCCTGGTAGGGATTGCCGAGCTGCGTGTAGCTGACGACGGGCGCGAGGCCGTCGCGGTAAAGACCCACGTACCATTCGGCCGCCGCGCGGAACGGAGGCTGCGAGAAGGCGCCGCGCGTGTCGTCGTCGGCGAGCAGCGGCGATCGCATCTGGAGTCCCAGGATCGTGAGCTGCTCCCACTCGTTGGTCGGCAGCAGGATCGCGTAGCGGCCTTCGCCCGCCGGACCGCGGATCTGCTCCATCGCGGCGCGCCACTGCGACCAGGTGCGCGGTGGCTCGCGCCATCCGGCCTTCTCCAGCAGGTCGCGGCGATAGAACAGCGCGCGCGTGTCGACGTACCAGGGGATCCCGAAGAGGCGGCCGTCGAAGAGGTTCGTCTTCCAGATCCCTTCGAAGTAGTCGGCGGGCGAAAGCTCCGCCGACGCCGCGGCGAGCGCGTCGAGGGGCTCGAGCGCGCCGATGGCGGCGAATTCGGGGATCCACGTGTTGCCGAGCTGCGCGAGGTCCGGCGGCGCTCCGCCCACGAAGCCCGTCAGCAGCTTCTCGTGCGCCGCGGTCCACGGGATCTGCTGCACGACGACGCGGATGTCGGGATTCTCGCGCTCGAATTCCGGTACGAGGTCCTTGACGACTTCGCCCTCGCGGCCGAGTCCCCAGAAGCGAAGGACGCGCCTGCTCTCCTCGGCGCGGCCCGGAGCGCACGCGACTGAGGCCACAGCGGCCAGCAGGCACGCCGCGCCGCCGAGGCTCGCGATCAGCGCGCGGCCGCGTCGAGCCATCCGCCCGTGAAACCCGCGCGCTTCAACCCCGCCACGACGTAGGGGTTCTTGCGCATGGTCCGCCAGATCAGGCCGGACCGGTAGTTCTCGATCATCGCGACGATGGGCCCCTGGTCGATGCCGAGCTGGTCCACGTCGAACCAGCCCACGCCTTCGACGATCCGCCCGTTCGCGACGCGCGTCGAGACCGCGCCGAGCGTCGGGTTGAACGCGTCGAGGAAGCCGTACTTGTTGCGCACGTCCGGCCAGCGGCGCGTCATCTCCTGCAGAGCCGGCGCGACGATCTCGGGCGCGAATGCGATCGACCCGGCCGCCGCGGTCGGCGCGATCGTGCCGTCGTCGATGACGTGGCGCAAAGATGCCCCGCGCGCGGCGTATCCGTGGAACTCGCGCAGCTGGCCGCCGATCTTCAGCGTTCCGTCCAGGGGTCCGTCGCAGGCGGTCAGGCCCCAGACGCTGGCGCCGTAGCCTTCCCATCCCGCGGGATTGGCGCCGGCATAGGCGCGCTGGGAGATCGTGGCGCGCCGGGAGTTTTCGAAGTAGTCGATGCCCTTGCCGCGCATGTACGGGTCCCGGATCCCGCGGAAGTCCACCCAGACGTGCGAGTACTGATGTCCGAAGAGGGGAGAGAAGTTGACGTGCTCCTGGCCGTAGAAGGCGCCCCATAGGTACGTCTTGCACCACTGCGGCCAGGCGGCGGGGTCGATGGCGTGCGTCGGCGAGCCGAGAGCCAGGAGATACAGGATCATCGCCTCGTCGTATCCGCTCCAGTTCCAGCCGTGGAATCCTTCCTCGGGCGTCCAGCCCATGGAGACTCCGGGCGGCCGCGGCTGCGCCCAGGTCCATTCGATCCGCCGGTACATCGTGTCGGCGTCGGCGCGAATCTGTGCCTCGACCGGGTCGTCGCGGTCGAAGTAGCTCTGGGCGCAGAGGGCGCCGGCGACCAGCAGCGTCGTGTCGATCGTCGAGAGCTCGATCTTCTCGAAGCGCTCGCCGGTCTTCATGTCGAGGAAGTGGTAGTAGAAGCCCTGGTACCCCGTCATGCCGCGCGGCGCGTCGCCCTGCGGGGCCTTGACCAGGAAGCGCAGAGTCTCGGCCGTGCGCTGCGCGGCCTCGGTGCGGGTGACCCAGCCGCGCTCGGCGCCGACCGTGTAGGCCGTCAGCCCGAAGCCGACGGCCGCGATCGAGGAGAAGGATTTCGTGGGGGCGCGGTCCGGGATCAGCCGCGTGCCCGGATCCGCGAGGTCCCAGAACCACTGGAAGGTCTCGCGCTCGAGCCGGTCGAGAAACGCGTCGGCATCGGCCGGGACGACCGGCGCCGGAGTCGCGACGACCGGGCGCTCCGCCGCCCGGGGCGCCGGGCGGCAGAGGGCGAAGAGGACGACGAAGAGAGGAGTCAGCGCGAGGAGCGCCGCCCGCCGCCGGAAGCGGCGCGACCGCGCGCCGTCGGCCGTTACGGTTCCGGCGTCAGCGGAGCACCTCACGATCGTGCGTCAAACCATACCTTCAGAAGCCCACCTGGAGCCCGAACTGGAACCGCCGCGGCTGCGTGATCAGGCAGTTCGGCTTGCCGAAGTTCTGGTTCGGCGGGTCGTTCACCGGCGGGATGAAGCCGTCGAAGCAGCCGTAGTTGTTGTGGTTGGTGATGTTGAACGCGCTGGCGCGCACGCCCACCCGGTAGTCCGTCGCGAAGTAGAAATCTTTCTGGAGAGCCAGGTCCCACTGCTGGAACGGCAGAGACTCGTTCAGTGCTTCGGTCTGGAATCCTCCGTAGAGGGCGATCAGGTGCTTACCGAAGTCGAAGCCCTGGGATGCGTTATCGATGGTGAAACCCACGCCGGTGCCCAGCTGCAGCAGCGTCGAGAGCGTGATGTCCCACGGAAGCCCCACGATGCCCGAAAGGACGACGCGGTGCCGCTCGTCCTGAGGCGCGCGATGACGGGGCGAGTGCGCGGGGTCGAGGTAGTCGAGAGTGAAGAAATCGCCGCCGTTGGCGGTGGCATGGCCGTACGTGTAGGCGAGGGTGGCGCCCCACTTGGACGAGGCCGTGTACTGCTTGTTGACCGAGAGCAGCAGAGCGTCGTACCAGGCCTTCTTCGAGGCGTCGGAGAGGAGCACGTTGCCGAAGTCCGGCGAGAGCGGCATGCAGCAGCTTCCGTTCGGGTTGCGGTTTCCGAAGATCCAGGTGAACCCGTTGTAGGACCGTACGCCCGCGTAGGACAGGGAGATGCCAATCAAGCCGAGCTGCTGGCGCACGCCCGCGGAGAACTGGTCCGAGTACGGCGGCTCGGTGTTGTTGTTGATCAGGAACACCTCGGGCTTGGGACCCGTACCGCTGTCGATGATCGACTGGAGGCCCGCCTGCGTGAAGTAGGCCGGCTGCCAGACGATCGTGGGCTGTCCGTCGCGGGGTTGGCCGTCCTCCGAGAACCGGAACGTCAGCGTCGTGAACTGGAGGCGGAACTGCTCGTCGAGCAGCGCGTTGTACTCGACGCGATCGTAGTAGCGCCCGTATCCGGCGAAGAGGACCGTCGTGCCCAGGCCCGTCAGGTCGTACGTGACGCCGACGCGCGGCTGCCATGCGTTTTTGAACGTCGGCCGGTCCTCGCCGGCCGTGAAGTAGCTGGCCGGGAAAAACGGCGAGAGCTGCTCGACCACGAGGGGCGGCGTGATGTAGTCGTTGTTGAGGCCGTTGGTCTCGTAGTCCCAGCGAAGGCCCAGGTTGACCGTCAGGCACGAGTTGACCTGCCAGTCATCCTGGGCGTAGACGCCGAACTGGTTGTTCTTCTGCGACAGGTCCGGGTCGCCGAATCCCAGGGAGGCTTCGAACGGGAAGGCGAAGGGGTCACCGGCGGGGATGTCGGACCGGAACCGGTAGGTCGGAATCCCGTTGAAGTTCTTCTGCACGTCGTAGGTATTGGCGTTGAACACCGCGCCCACCTTGACGACGTGGTTCCCCCAGCCGTGGAGATCGAGCAGCGAGAAGTCGTCGCGGATGAAGAAGCGCTTCTGGTGGAAGTTCTGGAGGTTGTCGCCCGAGCCGGCGCGGAGAGCGTTCTGGTAGTCGAGTCCCACGAGGTTCGGCACGACCGAGCTCGGGTTCCACTGGTAGGACTGGTAGCCGACCGTCGTCTCGTTCATGTACTTCGCGGCCAGCCAGGTGTTCTTGGCCTGGGCGTTCCAGACGGTGTTGAGGATGTCGGTCCCGGCCTGGAAGGAACGCTGGTCGCCGACGTCCTTGACCTCGTCGTCGTGGCGGTAGAAGCCGTTGAAGTCGACGACGTCGCTCGCCGCGGCCTGCCACGAGATCTTGCCGAAGGCCAGATTCTCCTTGAAGGGACTCGGGAAATTTCCGGTCAGAGGCTCGAGCGCGTCGAAGACGTCGGGCGGGAGCAGGCCCGCCTGCGGGCCGAACGACACGATCACGTTGCGCTGCTGGTCGTTGTACTCCCAGGAACCGAAGAAGTGGAGGGAGTCCTTGATGATGGGGCCTCCGACCGAGACGCCCGCCTGCCAGCGCGTGAAGTCGGGCTTGGTGAAGGTCGCGGAGCGCGGCGGTCCGGTGCAGTGGTCGAACTCCGCACAGTCGTCGGTGGCCACGAGGTCCTTGTTCTGGTACTCCGCGAAGCCGTCGCCGTGGAAGTCGTTGCCGCCCGACCGGGTGACGGCCGTGATGAGAGTGCTCGAGGACTTCTCGTACTCGGCCTTGAAGTTCTGCGTGATGACGCGGAACTCCTGGACCGCGTTCTGCGGGAACGGATTACCGCGGCTGGAGTCCTGGCCGACGACGCCGCCGTTCAAGACGTCGTTCTTGTAGCTGGTGCCGTCGATGAACACGTTCGTGTTGAAGCCGGGGATCGCGGCGCCCAGGACCTCCTGGTTGTTCTGGTCGGTCGAGGTCCGGACACCCGGTGCGAGGTTGGCGAAGTTCAGGAAGTTGCGGTTGTCCTGCGGCAGGACCGCGAGCTCCTGCCGCGAGACGTTGGTCGCGATCTCGCTCTGCTTGGTGTCGATCAGCGGGGCCGCCGCGGTCACGGTGATCTCCTGCGCCGCGCGGGCCGAGAGCGTGAAATCGAGGGCCTGCGTCTGGCCCAGGATGACCTCGACCTTCTTGGTATCCGTACCGTACTGGTCGAGGCTGGCCTTGATCGTGAAGTTGCCGGGGGTGACCTGCAAGTTGTAGAAGCCGTCACCGCCGCTGACCGCCGTGCGGGTCACGCCGGAATCGTCGTTGGTGGCCTCGACCGTCACTCCCGGGAGGCCGACCCCGCTTTCGTCGCGGACGTAGCCCCGGAGGGTTCCGGTCGTTGTCTGGGCTCCCAGCGGCAGCGCGGTGAGCGCCGTCAGCAGCCAAAGGAAAGCTCGAAACGTCCGAATCGATCGCCTGGTTCGTCGCGTCATTCGCCCTTCCTCCTTCCATTGGTCCCGTGAGTGCGGTTCTTGCGTCCGGCCGGCAGCGGCAGGGAGCCGCTGGATTCGCGCGTCACCAGAGTGGTCGGCAGGGTCAGGTGGAGCCGCTTGTGTCCGTTGCCCGTGCGCACGGCGTAGAGCACCCGCTCGGCGGCGGCCGCGCCGAGCTCGGCGATGGAAACCCGCACCGAGGTCCGGGGCGGCGCGGTGAAGCTGGCGATCGGGATGTCGTCGAATCCGCCGAGGGCGAAGTCGCCCGGCACCGAACGCCCTCCTTCGCGCAGGGCGGCGAGGCAGCCGATGGCCATCGCGTCGTTGGCGGCGAAGATGGCCGTCGGCGCGTCGGCGCCTCGCATCCGGGCGAGGCGCTGGCCCGCGCGGTATCCGGCGTCCTCGCGGAAGTTCCCGGAAAACTCGAGGGCCTCAGTCGCCGTCTCTCCGATCGCGGCCATCGCGTCCCGATAGCCGCGAAGCCGCTCCGACGCGTCCCGGTTGGGCGCGGGTCCGCGGATGAACGCGATCTTCCGGTGCCCCAGCGAGGAGAGGTGGCGAACCATCGCGACGGCGCCGTTGTAGTTGTCGATGTTGATCAGGTCGAAGGGGGTCGCGGCGTCCGGGGAGGCGTTCAGGAGCACGACGGGCAGCGCGTCGGCGAGCGAGGCGCGCAGGGCCGGCGCTCCGAGGTCGGGGGAGAGGACGATCAGCCCGTCGACGCGCCCGCGCATCGTGCGGGCCATGGTTCCGGTCTCTCCGCGGTCGCCGTGCGAGCTGGAGACCAGCAAGTGATATCCGCTCCGGCGCACGGTCGCGTCGATGCCGCGGATCAGCTCGGAGAAGAACTCGCCGTAGATGTCGGGCAGCAGCACGCCGATGGTGTGGGTCTGCCGCGTGATCAGGCTGCGCGCCGTGCCGTGGGGGACGTAGCCCAGCTCTTCGATCGTCCGGCGGATGCGGGCGCGGGTCTCCGCGAGGACGGGGCCCTTCTCGTTGACGACGCGCGAGACGGTGGCGACGGAGACGCGCGCGCGCCGGGCGACGTCCTTGATCGTCACGCTCATTGCAACTGCCCCGACGGCATCGGTGAGTGGTCCCTCCCGACGGCCCAATGTAATCGTTTACATAAGGCGCTCTTTCGCGCTTGTCAAGGGTTTGTTGAGATCCGGAGCAGGCCGTTTGAAGGCAACCCGGAACTCGGAATCCGGAACCCCTCTAAGAGCGCACGAGCTCGGCGATCGCCCGGCGCAGAGCCGTGTCGGGCAGAGGCCCCGTTCCGGCGCGCATGTTGCGCTCGAGGTGGGCGCGCTTTCCGGTCGCGGGGATGACGCACGTGACGCGCGGGTCCGCCAGGATCCACTTCAGAAACACCTCCGCCCAGCTTCCGCAACCGAGCTCGGCCGCTCCCGACGGAAGAGGCCGTCCGGCCACGCGCCGCAGTGCCGCGCCCCCGCCGAACGGCCGGTTCGCGATCACCGCGACGCCGCGATCCGCCGCCAGAGGGAGGATCTCCTCTTCGGCTTCGGGCTCCACGATCGAGTAGTTGATCTCGAGGAAGTCCATCCTCTCCCGGCGAAGCACTCTCGCGACGTCGTCGTAAGCCGATGCCGTGTAGTGCGTCACGCCGATGTAGCGGACACGTCCTTCCTCCTTCCAGGAGCGCAGGGTCGCGAGCTGCGTGTCGACGTCGAGGAGGTTGTGCACCTGCAGGAGGTCGATCCGCGTCGAGCGCAGCCGTCGTGCGGATCGCTCGATCTGCGCGAGGCCGGCCCGCTTGCCGGTCGTCCACACTTTGGTCGCCAGGAAGAGCCGGTGCCGGAGGCCGAGCCGAGACGTGATCTCGCCCACGACCTCCTCGGAGCGTCCGTACATGGGCGAGGAGTCGACCAGCTTTCCGCCGAGCTCCCCGAACCGGGAGAGAACCTCCGCGAGCGGCCGGCGCTCCTCTTCGCTCTTGCCGACGTCGAAGGTCTGCCAGGTTCCGAGGCCGATGACCGGCAGTTCTTCTCCCGTGGACGGGATCGGGCGGGTCTCCATGGTGGGTCTCGTCACCGGGCGGGATTCTGAAACAGATCCTGCAAACGTTTTCGGTCGGGACCGGCATCCCGGTCCGCGCGATGTCCCTATCTGTCGGCCTCTCCTTGCTTTAAACTGTTTCGAGCGTTCCCCGAACGCAACCCATGTCCAGCCAGCCGCCCAACCGCGAGCTCGAGGAAGCCGTCCTCGAGTTGCAGCAGTATCTCTCTGACAGCGTTCCGCCGCTGGTCGTCGCGGACTCGATCCAGATCCTCATGAAGTATCCGCCGCAGGCGATCATGCCCACGATCCGCACGTGGACGGCGGCCCAATACCGGGGACAGGGCTCGAGCGTGCCGGTCTCGGACTACCTCTTCCACGCGCTCAAGAAGATCCACATGATGGGCGAGTTCAAGCTCGTGGCGCGGGAGCCCCTGTCCGCGTACATCGAGACCCTCAAACCCGTCGTCCTGTCCCTCTGCCCCGAGGAAGACCGGGAGATGCTGCGCGAAAACCTGGGGCGCCTCGGCGAGACTGCGGGAGGGTCCACCGTTTCGCAGGTGCAGACGATCTTCCGGCAGGAAGGATCGGGCGCCGCTCCGACGGCCTCCGCCTCGGCGGCGAGGGCCTCGGGAGCCGGCGGCTCGGGCGCGCCGGCCGGCGGCGGCGGAGCCGGCGCGGGCGCCGGAGGCTCCGGCTCAGACGCCGGAGTCGCGGGTGAAGCGCTCCAGGGAATCCGCCGGTTCTCGATGCTGCTCGAGCGCCTCGAGGCGCGCGGTGCCTTCGCCGGCGGAGCGGGAGCTTCCGGCGCGCCCGCATCCCCGAAGGTATCCGCGGCGGTCGCCGTCCCCGCCGGAGCCTCCGTCGCAGGGGGAGGCGCGGCCGCCCCGGGCCCGAGTCTTTCCGTGGAGTCCCAGGCCCTGGCCTTCGCCGCGCGAAGCTCGCACTCGGGAGCCGAGCTCGAACAGAATCTCGCGCGCCTCAAAGAGATGGGCCTCGAAACCGGCACGCACACCGTCTTTCAGGCCCTCGCGCAGAGTCTGCCCGGGTGGGTCGTCCCCATGATCCCGGCGGCGCCCGGCGCCGCCGCCTCGCCCGCGATGGAAACGGGAGCGCTCGGAGCGATGCGCCGGATCATCACCGAAGCCGAGGACCCGGCCGAAGCCGGCAAGCGCTTCCACGAGCTGGTCAAGACCGGAATCGAGCGCTTCAACGAGGGCTCGCTTCCCCAGGCCGTCCAGATGTTCGAGCTCGCCGATCGCCTCGTCTCGGAGCGGAAGGTGGACGCCGGAAGCGCCGAGATCGCGCGCCGCAAGCTCGGGGAATCGCTCGACTGGGACCAGCTGAAGAAATTCGCCGAGCAATCCGACCAGCACGCGATGCTGCGCAAGGTGCTGCGGTTCTTCACCGACCTGACGGCTGAAGGAATTCTCGAGACGCTGCCCGGCGAGCCCAAGCGCGACCGCCGGCGGCTGATGCTGCTCCTGCTCGAGGTGCACGGCGCTGCGGCGCGGACGGCCGCGTTTGAGCGTCTCACCCACTCGCTGGGGCCCGCGGTCGGAGAGGAGGAGTGGTTCTTCCGCCGCAACCTCCTCTACGTCCTGCGGCGGATCCCGCGCTCACCCGACGGTCCCGCCCTCGACTCGGAGATCGACGTCGTGCTTCAGCACGCCCGGCTGGGTCTGCCGCTGCTGGTCGTCAAGGAGGCCATCGCGGCTCTCGGCCAGCTCAAAGACGAGAGGACGGAGCTGGGCCTCTCCCAGCTGATGGCGGATCTGGAAGCGATGCTGATCAAGCCCGGCGACGCTCCGCCCTACGAGGCCAAGGACGTGCGCGGTCTGCTCGACCGGGTGGCGGCCACGCTCGCGCGCCTGCCCTCGCGGCCGGCGCGACGGGCGCTGCTCGAGCACGCACTGAAGAAGCAGGTTCAGCTCGGCGACACGATGGAACGGCTCGCCGAGCTCGGGAGCCAGAACCTCTCCGACGACGCGGAGACGCTCGAACAGCTCTTCGCTCTGATCAAGGCCAATCTCCCGTTCAAGCTTCTGGGCATGACGCTGCGTCAGAACGACCAGAACCTCGTCCACCTGATCGAGGCCCTCTCGGGAACGCGTTCGCCGGCCGTGCGAAAGGCGCTCGAGGACATCGCCGAGCGGTTCAAGGGCCAGGAGGCGGGACGGTCCGCCGCCCGGGCTCTGGCCGCATTCGACCGCCCGGCGCCGGCTTCCCAGGCGCCCCGCGCGTCCGCCGTGTCGTTTGCGACGCTGGATGTGCCGACGCCCGCCGTGCCGACACCCGAAGAGCCGGCCGCCAGCCTCCAGGGAGACCTCGCCGTGTTCGGACTCCCCGCGCTCCTGCAGAGCCTGGGGGACTCGTCGGCCACGGGTACGCTGACGCTGCGACAGCCGAAAGGCGGCGAAGCGTTCGGTCTGATCACCCTGCGCGAGGGAAAGCTTCTCGAAATCCAGCGGGGACGCCTGCGCGGGGAAGACGCTTTCTATCAGCTCTTCGAGCGTCCCAGCCCCGGCCAGTTCGCCTTCGTGAAGGGCTCGGTCGCCGACGCCCAGGGACCGCCTCGGGAGATCCTGCCGTTGACGCTCGAGGCGATGCGACGCTACGACGAGCTGCAGGAGGCCACGGCGCTCGTTCCCGACGCGATGGGCATCGAGATCACCGGCACGCGACCGACCGCGCATCCCAGCGAGAAGGACGGCGGCTTTCTGAAGGTGCTGTGGGACCGGGTGCGCCGGGGCGGCACAGCGCTCGAGATCGAAGAGGCGGTCGCGTCGGACTCGTATCGGATTCGCCGCGTTCTCGCGCACTGGCTCGAGGAAGGATCCGTGCGGGAGCGCGGAGGCCCCTCCGCGGCTGCGCGAAGCTGAAAAAAGCCCCCGCCCGCCGGCAGGAAGAACGGGGCAAACGACCGAGCCGGCGTTGGACGGCGGACGGGGGCAAGTCATCGAATTCAGTCGATCGCCGCCGGAGCGGCGTCGTAGACGCGCTTGAAAGTCATCTCGGGCATGTTTCCGTATGCGTCGAGGTGGGTGAGGACCGTCAGCTGGCGGTCGACGACCGAGTAGGTCTCCGTGCGGGCGGGCCCGCGCTCGGGCTTCGCGTCGACGATCATGCGGCCGTCTTCCAAGCGCGCATGGACCTCGGCCGCGCCGCGCGGGCCGTTCTCGGTGATCAGGCGGCCGTCGGTGTAGAGGATCCGCTCACGCCAGCCGTTCTTCAGGACGATGCGGTCGCCTGCCTGCTGAATGGTCAGCGTGCCGAATGCCTTCTGGAAGTCCCTCTTCCCGCGGTGGCCGCCCTTCTCCGTGTCCGAAGGCGCGTTCTCCGCCGGGGGCTCGGCACTCTGCGACTTCCAGGCCTGCATCTTCGCGTGCGGGTCGTCGCTCAGGTCCTTGTTGAGCGTCCAGGTGCCCGACAGGCTCGCGGGCTCCGCCGCGACGAGCGCCGAGGCGAGCAGGAATCCACTGCACGCCCAGCGCATCAGGTTCAGCCGAAAGAAACGGGAACGGGTTGGATCCATCATCGGTCTCCTTTCGACGAATCTACGAGCCGGCGTCCAGCAGGGGAGCGTTTTTGTCCCGACCCGCGGGATCCGCGGCGCGAGCGGTCCAGCCGCTTTCAGGCCCCGCGAGGCCCTCGGGACGGCGAGAAAGCGTCCCTCCGCGCTCGAGGCGCCCTCGCGGCTTCCGGAGGCGCCTTTCCGACGTCTCGGGCCTCGCACGCTCCGGGGGGGAGCCGGGCGCCGCTAGAGTAGGGGCGGGCGCTAGAATCGGCCGCAGTGGCCGGTCGCAATCGCGCCCGCGCCATGCGAGCGATGCCGCAGCAGCCCGCGCCTTCCTCCGCGAGCCCGTGGTCCCGGGCGGGCCTCCTCGCCCTGCTCTGGGCGACGCTGGGCCTTGCGGGAGTCAGCCAGTTCTACTTCGTGCGGTCCGATCTCGGAGAACGCGCGGATCTGGTGCACGCTTTTCTCTATCCTACGGTCCTCGATTGGTACCTGTGGCTCCTCTTCATTCCGATCGTCGTGCTCGTGGCTTCCCGCTTTCCGCTGGATCGCAGCTCCTGGCCGGTCACGCTCGCGGCGCATTTGGTGGCGCTGCTGGTCCTCGCGTGGGCGCATCGGACGCTCTCGGTCTGGGCCGTAGAACGGATTCGCGAGATTCCTTCGCTCGCTCCGATCGATCTGAGGCCGCCGCGGCCGGGTCCGCCGCGCGGCATGGGGCCCGGTAGCCTCCTGCGGGGCGTGGCTCCGTACATCGCCATTTCGGGCGCGTACTATCTCCTCGACTACTACCGCAAGTACCGCGACCGCGAGCTCAAGGCGGCCCAGCTCGAACGGGAGCTCGCCCGCGCCGAGCTCTCGGCCCTGCAGATGCAGCTCCAGCCGCACTTCCTGTTCAACACGCTGCACGTCATCGGCGTGCTGATGCACACCGAGCCCGACACCGCCCATCGCATGATCGCGCAGCTCTCGGATCTTTTGCGCATGTCGCTGGATGGAATGGCGGAGCCCGAGATCCCGCTGCGGCGGGAGCTGGCGTTCGTCGAGCGCTACCTCGCGATCCAGCAGGTGCGTTTCCGCGATCGCCTCGCCGTGCGCTACGCGGTCGGAGAGGACGTCAAGGGAGCGCTCGTGCCCAACCTGATCCTGCAGCCGCTGGTCGAGAACGCGATCCAGCACGGAATCGCGCCGCTGGCCCGGGGCGGCGCGATCGAGATCGGCGCGCAGCGGCGCGACGGTTTCCTCGAGATCCGCGTCCGCAACGACGGGCGGCCGCTGTCCGGAGCGGCGTCGAACCCCTCGGGCATCGGCTTGGAGAACACGCGCCGGCGACTCATGCGGCTCTACGGATCCGCGGCCGCCATCGATCTGGAGAACGCCCGGGAGGGAGGCGTCGAGGCGCGCGTGCGCATTCCACTGCGCACGTCGGCCACTGCCCGGGAAACGAAGGAGGAACGCTCCGATGCCTAGGATTCGAACGCTCTTAGTCGACGACGAGCCGATCGCGCGGGACTGGCTCCGCACGCTGCTCTCCGAGGACCCCGACGTCAAGCTCGTGGGAGAGGCCGCCAACGGCGCGGAGGCGGTCGCGGCCGCGGTCCGCGAGCAGCCCGACTTGATCTTCCTCGACGTCCAGATGCCCGAGAAAGACGGGTTCCAGGTCCTCGAGGACCTCGGGACCGAGCGGGCGCCCGTGATCGTCTTCGTCACGGCCCACGACCAGTACGCGGTGCGTGCCTTCGACGTGGACGCCGTGGACTACCTCCTGAAGCCCTTCGACCGGGGACGGTTCCGCGACGCGCTCGCGCGGGCCAAGCGGCAGCTCCTCGGAGACCCGAAGGGCGCGCTCGCCTGGAAGCTGATGTCGATGCTCAAGTCCTCGGAGCCGGGGAAATCTCCGCCGTCGCGACTGCTGATCAAGGCCGACGGGCGCATCCAGGTCCTCCGTGTCCGCGACATCGACTGGATCGAGGCCGCGGGCCACTACGTCAACGTGCATGCCGGAAAGGCCACGCGATTGATCCGCGAAACGATGAACGAGCTGGAGTCGCGGCTGGATCCCAATGTCTTTCTGCGCGTGCATCGCGGCGCCATCGTCAACGTGGACCGGATCCGGGAGATCGAGCCGCTCTTTCACGGCGAGGCCGTGCTCGTCCTCGCCGACGGAAAGCGTGTGACCGTCAGCCGCAGCTTCCGCCCCAAGCTCGAAGGGGCTCTGGGGAAGACCGTCTGACGCCGCGCTAGCGGCGGATCCGCAGCGACTCGTACGGCACGACGGGCGCGGAGCCCAGCGAGCCGAGGCCCTCGACGTCGGGCCGCGCAAAGCAGTAGACCTGCTCGTGGAAGAGGGGAAGGAGCAGCGCTTCCCGCGCGACGATTTCTTCGACGCTGCGGTAGATGGCATGCCGGACGCGGGGATCCGTCTCCGCGCGGCCCTGCTCGGCCAGCGCGTCGGTCTCCGGGCCTCCCGCGTACCGGCCGACGAAGCCCGACTCGGAGTGGAGGACGCCGTGCACGAACGAGTCGGCGTCGGGGTAGTCCGCGTTCCAGCGCCCCACGAAGAGGTCCACGTCCGGTTTCTTCTCGTATTCGAGGTACTCCGCCATGGTGCGGGTCACGGGGCGGATGACGATGCCGATCTCCTTGAATGCCTCGGTGAGCTGGCGGGTAAACGCCGAGAACTCGCCGAAGAACACGGGGTGGACGGCGGCGGTCAATTCGACCCGGTCGCGAGACACGGTCTGCTCCACGGAGCTGTCCGAGGGAGCCGCGACCCCGCCGGAGCTCGGCCGGCCGTCCGACGCCGCGTAGCCGAGGAGGCCCGGTGGGATCAGGCCGTGCGCCGGAATCGCCAGCCTCCCGAGCGTGCGGCGCACGAGCCCGGGCACGTCCACGGACTTGACCAGCGCGCGGCGGAGCTCGACGTCCTTGAGTGGCGGCCGATGCTGATTGAACACGACGAAATACGTCGACAGGCGCGGGTTCTCTCGGTATCCGGCCGCGAAGCGCTGATCCTGGCGAAGGCTCTCGGCGTCGGCCGGGAGGAGTTCGGTCGCGACGGAGAGCCGGCCAGCGAGGAACTCGTCGCGGATCTCTTCGGGGGTCAGGCCGAAGCGGAACTCGGCGCCCTCGCTTCGCGGGTAGCCTTCGCGCCAGTAGTGCGGATTGCGCTCGAGCTCGATCCGCCGCCCGGGCTCGAAGCGCAGGACTCGAAAGGGCCCGGTGCCGACGGCGCCTTCCTTCCAGCTCATCCCGACCTTTCGGGTACCTTCCGGAACGATCGACGTCGCGGCGAAAGACACCACGGCCGGAAAGAACGACACGGGCTTCTCCAGATCCGCGTAGAAGTCGTGCGGCGAAACGATGTGGAATCCCTCGAGGTCGGTCGCGGTGCCCTCGATCACGCGCCGGGCTCCCACGATCGGTGAGAGCAGGTATTGGCTTCCGCTCTCGGCATTCGCAAGCAGCCGCTCGAATGACCACCGCACGTCGCGCGCGGTCAGTCGCCGGCCGTCGTGGAACCGGACGTCGGGGCGCAAACGGAACCGGACGCGCCGACCTCCCTCCTCCATCCGGATCTCGGACGCGAGGCGCGGAACGACGCGCACGCCGTCGTGGGCCCAGGTCAGCGTTTCGAAGATGCTGGTCAGGACCTCCGTCTGCTCCAGAGTGTCGGAGAGAGCCGGGTCCAGGTTACGAACCGTTCCGGTGATCCCGAAGTGAAGCGTTCCGCCACCGGCGGCGCCTTCGGCGGGACGCATGGCCGATGCTTCCGCCTTTCCGATCTCGGCATAGTTGACGTAGGGAGCGGTCGACCGTAGCTGGACGCCCCGGACGCCGGGCGCCGCGATGCGGTAATCCACGTCGTGAAAAAGCGGCACGAGCACCCCCGATTCGAGGAGGTCGTGCTCGAACTTCCGGTACAGGCTCTCGCGCACGGCGGGCCGCGCCTCGCTTCGCGCCTCTTCCAGGATCCGGTCGGCTTCGGGCGAGGAGTAGTACGCGCGCAGGTGTCCCGTTCCCGAGTGCATCAAGCCGAATGTGAAGTTATCGGGGTCGTCGTAGTCGGCGATCCAGCGGCCGATGAACAGATCGATCCCTTCCCTGGCGTTCCAGCACTCGAGATACTCGTGCATCGTCTTCGTGGCGACCTGCACTTCGACGCCGAGATCCCCCCAGATTCGAAAGAGCTCCTGCGTCAGCGCGGCGTATTGATCCAGCAGGATCGGATGCACCGCCGAGCGCAGCCGGATCGGCGCCGGCAGCCCCGATTCGCGGATCATATCGAGCGCCTTCTCGCGCGAGAGGTGGTGCTGGCGCCGGCCCGGGTCGTGTCCGAGAACGCCCGGCGGGATCAGGCCGGTCGCCGGCATCGCGAACCGCCCGAGCGCGCCCCAGACGAACTCCTGGCTGCGGACCACGCCCGCGAGCGCGCGGCGGAACGACGTGTGGGAGCCCGCATGGCTATTGGCATGGAACATCGCGAAGTAGGTGTTCTTCTTGGGCGTCTCGACGACGCCGCCGCGATACCGGGGATCGCGCAGCACGGCTTCGAGATCCTGTGGGAGGAGATCCCGAGCCAGGTCGAACCGGCCGGCGCGGAATCCCTCGCCGATCTCGGCGGCCGGGAGCGACGCGCGGAACTCGATCCGGTCGAGGCGCGCCGCGGGCTCGCGCCAGTAACGGGGGTTGCGCTCGAGAACGGCGCGGTCCGCGGCGTGCTCGCGCCTCAGGTACGGACCGGTGCCCACCGTGCGGCCCTCGGCGTCCACCGCGCAGATCGAGGCCCGTCCGTCGGTAAAGAGCGACGGGAGGATCGGCAGCGCGTCATGGAGGCGAAGCTCGATCTCGAGCCCCGACCGCGCCTGGATGCCTTCCACGTCCTTTGCCGCCCCGGTGCGGAACTCCGCGACGCCCTCGATGGCCTCGAAGGCAGCCGGTATGTCGTTGGACGCGAGGCGGATCGACCGCTCCAGCGACGCCTTGACGGTCGCGGCGGTCAGAGGCGAAGCGTCCGAGAAGACGACATCGGGTCGAAGGTACACGCGCAGCGTCTTCGCGCCGTCCTCCAGCGTCCAGCGGTCGCACAGCAGGGGAGAGAGGTTCCCGCCCGCATCGGTCGTCACCAGCGTCTCGAAGATGTTAGCCAGGACCTCGTGCTCCTCGGTGGTCTGATAGTTGACTGTCTCCTGGGCCGCGATCGGATTGGCCATCGCCACCACGAGCGTTCCGCCGGAGGCGATCTCGGCCTCGGCCGCCTTCTCCGCGGGCGCGAGCTTTTCCATCTCGGCCTGATAGGCGGCCGCCTTCGCGAACTCGCCCCGCAGGTTCGCGACGTTCGCCGCGAGCGCGAGCAGGCGCGGGAGGTTCTCGGTTTCCTTACCGGCGCGGGCGCCGTCCACTCCCCGTTCGATCCAGCGGCGGGCGTCGTCGACGCGGCGCGCCTGCCACGCGGTCTCGGCCGCCGCGAGCATCGCGGCCACCGCCCGGCGCGGAGCCTTCTGCTCCTCGAAGATCCGGGCCGCGGCCTCGGCCTCGCGCAAAGTCCCGTCCACGTTGCCCGCCATGCGGTGGCCGCGCGCCAGAATCATCCGGGCCTCGCCCTCGAGCGCGGGGTCTCCCTCCCACTCCTCGTCCTCGAGGAACTCGAGCGCCGTCTTCGTGACGCGGATCGCGTCTTCGGGGCTGAAAGTCTCGAGCGACTTCTGCGCCAGCTTCAGGCCGTACTCGACGGTCTTGTCGGGCACGTCCGCCTGCGAGAAGTGGTGGACGAGCTCGGGATAGATGCGCTCGAGGCGCCCGGCGTAGCGCTGCTCGATCAGCTCCGCGTACTTGCGGTGGAGCGACCGGCGCTTCCGGCGGGAGAGCTCGGCGTAGAGCACGTCACGCACGATTCCGCTGGCGAACGTCAGACGGTCGCCGCGGGACTCCCGCTCTTCCTCGAGGATGCCCTCGCGCAGGAGCTTGTCGATGTCGTCGTCGAGGCTCTTGGCGTCCTCGGCCAGCGTCTCGAGGTCGCGGGAGTCGAACGTCTTGCCCAGCACCGAGGCGACCGAGAGCAGGTTGCGCAGGTCCTCGGGCAGCCGTTCGACCCGCTTCTCGACGGCCTGCTGGATCGTGGCCGGCAGGTTGTCGGCGGAGATCGCCGCCTCCTTGGAAAACGTCCAGGCGCCGGTGTCGTCCCGGGCGATGCCGCCCGAGTCGATCAACGACCGCAGCAGCTCCTTGGTGAAGAACGGATTGCCCTCCGTCGCGTCGTGGAGGCGGTGGGCCAGCTCCTCGGCGACCTTCGGTGCGCCGACGAGCGATTCGACCAGGGCCCGATGCTCCGACGGCGAGAAGGGTCCCAACGTCAGCGTCACGAAACGCGGGTCGTCCGCGAAGGCGTCGAGCATCTTCGTCAGCGGGTGCCGCTTGTCGGTCTCGGTCTGGCGATAGCTGCCCACGATCAGCGTCGGCGTCGGCCCGAGCCGGCGCACGATGTACTGGAGCGCCTCGATGGAAGCCTCGGCCGCGTGGAGGTTTTCGAGGATCAGGACGAGAGGCTTGCCCGCCGCCAGGCGCGTCAGCGTTCGGGCCAGCAGCTCGAAAATCTGGATCCGGTCCTCGGCCTTGCGTTCGTCCGGCGCGGCGGCGATGCGCGAATCCCCGCTCACGGCGGCGCGCAGCTCCGCGAGCTCGGAGAGCTGCGGAAAGAGCCCGATCAGGTCGGCGGCGATGTCCGAGAAGTCGGCGCGTCCGCCCGACGAGGACGCCGCGTCGCGAGTCCGAAAGTAGTCCTGGATGAGCTCGCAGAAGCCCTGGTAGGAGAAAGAGCGGTCCTGCTCGGTGAAGCGCCCGTAGAGAACCGGGATCTTCCGCACCGTGGCCAGGTTCTTGAGCTCCTCGAGCAAACGCGTCTTCCCGATCCCCGGCTCGCCGGCCACGACGGCGAACTGGGAGTCGCCGGCGATCGCGGCGTTCAGGCGCCGCTGCAGCTCGGCGAATTCCTTTTCGCGCCCGATGAACGCCGAGAGCGCCGGCCGGGCCAGCGTGCGGCTGGCGGACGAGACGATCGACATCCGAAACTCGTCGCTGTGGAGGCTCGAGCGGTGCCGCCGCAACGCCTCCGAGATATGCCCCGCTTTCGCCGGGCGGCGAGTGGGATCTTTCTCCAGGCACCGCAGCACGATGTCCTGGAGCTCCTCGCGGATCTCCGCGCCCAGGTTCCGGGGAGGCTGCGGGATCTCGTGCACGATCCGGTACAGGATCGACTGGACCTCGCCGGTAAACGGCGGCTCGCCGACGAGGCATTCGTAGAGAACCACTCCCAGCGAGTAGACGTCGGAGCGGCCGTCGAAATCGCGCGAGGCGACCTGCTCGGGCGACAGATACGCGACCGTGCCGACGAGCGTGCCCGTCTTGGTCAGGCGCGACTCCGTCGTCGCGTGAGCCAGCCCGAAGTCCATGACGCGCACGCGCACGGCCGCGCCGTCTTCCCGCGTGACCATGATGTTCGCGGGCTTGATGTCCCGGTGGACGACGCCCCGGGAATGGCTGTAGTCGAGGGCGTCGGCGACCTGGATCCCGATGTCCACGACGTCGCCCAACCTCAGCGACTGGTCGCGCAGGAGACGAAGCAGGTTGGTGCCGCCGACGACGGGCATGACGAAGAAGAGCGAGCCCTCGTGGCGTCCCAGGTCGTGGATCGGCACGATCGCCGGATGGTCCATCTGGGCGACGAGCTGGGCCTCCCGCTGGAAGCGTTCCTCGAGCTCCGTCGTCAGGTCGGTCGAGGAGACGAGCTTGACGGCGACCTCGCGATTGAGGAGAGGATCCTTCGCCCGGTAAACGACTCCCATGCCGCCGCGGCCGAGTTCGGAGATGAGCTCGTAGCGGTTGGCCAGCCGGGTGCCGATCATCGCGCTACCTTCGGATCCATAGCTCCTCGTAGGGAACCAGCGGGTTCGACCCGAGGGGTCCGAGGCCCTCGACTTCCGGACGGGTGAAACAGTACACCTGCGCATAGAAGAGCGGCAGGATCAGGGCCTCGCGGGCCGCCAGCTCCTCGACCTGGCGGTAGATGGCGTCGCGACGGCGGGGGTCGGTCTCAGCCCGGCCGCGCTCGGCGAGCTCGGTGAGCTCGGCTCCCCCGAGGTACTTGCCGAAGAACCCCGCGTCGGAGTGGAGCAGGGTGTGGACGAAGTTGTCGGAGTCGGCATAGTCGGCGTTCCAGCGCCCGACGCTCATGTCGCCCTCTCCTCGGCGCTGCAGCTCCAGGTATTCGGCCATCGTCCGGTTGATCGTTCGGAGCCGGAACCCGATCTCGCGGAAGGCCTCGGTGAGCTCGCGGAAAAAAGCCGAGAACTCGCCGAAGAAGACGGGGTGAACGTTCGCCGTCAGCTCGACGGTCTCTCTCGACACCGTGGCTTTGACCGAGCTGTCCGATTCCGGAGGGGCTCCCGCGACGGGCCCGGAGTCCGAACCCGCCGCCGAGTATCCGAGGAGGCCGGGCGGAATCAGACCATGCGCCGGGAGAAAGAGCCGCCCGAGTGTGCGGCGCACGACCCGGTCGACGTCGATGGCCTGGGTGATGCTCCGTCGGAGTCCCGCATCCTGGAGCGGCCCCCGGTGACGGTTGAAGGCGATGAAATACGTCGCGAGGCTCGGGTCTTCCCGGTAGCCGGAGGCGAAGCGCGGATCGTGCCGGAAGGCATCCGCATCGGCCGGAAGAAGCTCCGACGTCATCGAAAATCTCCCGGCGAGAAACTCGTTGCGGGCCTCCTCCGGCGGGACACCGAACCGGAAGACGAGACTGTCGCTACGGGGATAGCCCTCGCGCCAATAGTGCGGGTTGCGTTCGAGATCGAGCCTTCGACCGGGCTCGAAACGCACCAGCCGGAAGGCGCCCGTCCCGACGACGGCGCCCTCGCTCGCGCCCGAGTCGATGGTGCCGGTCCCTTCCGGAATGACGGCGGTCGGCGTGTACGCGATCACCGCGGGAAAGAAGGCCACGGGCCTGTCCAGGTCGATGAAGAACTCCGTCGGAGAGACGATGTGGAAGCCCTCCAGATCGGTCGCCTCGCCGTCGAGGATGCGCTTTGCTCCGCGGATGGGCGAAAGGAGCCACCGGTTGACGCTCGGGTTGGCCAGCAGCCGCTCCCAGGAGTAGCGCACGTCGCGGGCCGTGAGGCGGCGGCCGTCGTGAAAGAAGACGCCCGGGCGAAGCCGGAACCGGTACCGCCGGCCCTCGGACTCGGCGAGAACCTCGGACGCCAGCCAGGGGACGATCCGCGTACCCTCGAGTGCCCGGGTC
>JBKOZO010000168.1:0-10939 GCA_046725935.1 Acidobacteriota bacterium
CGCCAAGGACCCGGAAGGCCGCGTGGCCCAACTCCTGGGCGCTCGCCGGACTCCGGAAGTCTTCGTGCTGGATCCGGAAGGGAAGCTCCGCTATCACGGCCGTGTGGCCTCGAAGATCTCCTCGCCCGACCTGAAGAACGCGCTCGACGCGCTCCTCGAAGGGCGTCCCGTCAAGCCCGCCGAGACCAAGGCCTTCGGCTGCGCGATCCCCCGCGGCTAGCCCCGATCTCCCCTCTTGTAGCGGATCCGATCCCTCCGATCCCGCTTGTCGGGGCGGCCGGCGTCGCCTCGCGGTGCGAGCATCCGATCCAACCGCCGCGCCTCGAGGACCTCGGGGGCCGGCGCGGGCGTGACGTCCTCGTACAGCTTGCGTGCCTGAACCCTCGGAATCGAGCGCTCGGCCAGACCCCGCACGATCAGCTCGCGCCGGACGTCGCCTCTCGAGAGGGAGACCCGATCTCCCGGCCGGATCTCGCGATGGGGCTTGGCCCGGGCGCCGTTGACGTCGACCTTGCCTCCTTCGCACGCCGCCTTGGCCTGCGAGCGCGTCGGATAGACGCAGGCCACGTCGAGCCAGACGTCCAGGCGTATGGAAGCGAGAGATTCGTCGGGGGGATCCTCCCTCATGCCGAGCGCAGGCCCGCGGGGCGCGACTCGAGCCACGCGGCGAGCTCCGGCGTGGCCTCCGGGGGTTTCTCGGCCGGACGCGCCAGGAAGTAGCCCTGGGCCGCCCCCACGCCTTCGGCCGCGCAGACCTCCAGATCCTCGGGGTTGTCGATGCCCTCCGCGACCAGCCGGAAGGAGAACTCGCGGGACAGGTCCCCGAGAAACTTCAGGATGGCGCGCCGTCTCGGGTCGTGGGCGATGCCCCGCGTGACCTCGGCATCCACCTTGATGAACTCGGGCTGGAGCGCATGGCACATCTGCAGCGTGCCGTACCCGGACGTCACGTCGTCCAGAGCGATCACCGCACCGAGGTCGCGCGGCACGCGCAGGGCTTGCGCGAGGTCCGGGGCGTTGGGAAGCGTTTCGATCTCGACCAAGTCGAGGACGATCCGCGCGAAGGAGAGGCCGCGCCGCTCGGCTTCCTCGCCGAGGCCCGCCAGGGCGTTCTCGGAACGGTCGATCAGGCGCGGGTTGACGTTCAAGAACAGCAGCGCGCCGTCGGGCAGCCTGTTGACGGCCTCGAGCACGCAGCTCCAGGAGAACCGCTCGAAGGTGGCCTCCAGGTGCAGCGCCGCCGCGGCGGGGAAAATCTCTGCCGCCGGACGCGTGTGCCCGTCGCGACCCCGGCCGCGCAGGAGGCTCTCATAGCCGATGACCGACCCGCTCTTCAAGTCGAAGAGCGGCTGGAACTCGACGAAGAACTCCCCCGTGGTCAGCTCGTCGGCGAGCCAGAGCGCCTCGACCTCCTGGCGCGCGCGGGGCAGCGCCGTCAGGTGGCTCATGGCGTCCCACTTCGTCTGGCGCATGTCCTCGGGCGCCACGCGCACCTTGTCGGCGAGAGGGCCGAGCTTGCGCTCGAGCTCCTCCAGGAACTGCTCCGGGGTTCGCTCCACGAGCAGCCGCCGCGCCCTTCCGTACATGGGCGCGCGCGCCCAGTTCCGGCCGAACGCCGCGGAAACGGCCCGCTCCGCTTCGACCCCGTCGGGGCGGACGAATACGGCACGCGCCTTCCGCCAGCGATCCAGCCGGCCCAGAACCTGGCCGTCCAGAACGCTCCCGGATGCCCTCACTGATTCGATTGTACGTGCGGACGGCCCGATCCGAACCTTTTTCTGCCCGAGAGCGGCGGCGCCGCTACTCCTGCTCGCCGAACTTCTTCACGTCTTCGGGACCCTCGCGGGTCACCCGCTTCTCCTTCCCCTGGACGGCCTGTCGGATCTGCTCGACGACGTCGGGGTTGGCGAGCGTGGTGATGTCTCCCGTGTCCATCTCGTTGGAGATCGCGGCGAGCACGCGGCGCATGATCTTTCCGGATCGTGTCTTGGGCATGTCGGGAACGACGTGCACCTTCTTGGGCCGGGCGATCTTGCCGATCATGGTCTCGAGTCGCAAGGTCACGGCGTCCGTGACCTCTTTGTTCGCCGTGACTCCGGGTTTCAGCGCCACGTAGATCTCGGGGACGCGTCCCTTGATGTCGTCGACGACGGGCACGACGGCCGCCTCGGCGACCTGCGGAACCGTCAGGCACGCCGACTCGAGCTCCTTGGTTCCGAGGCGATGGCCCGCGACGTTGATGACGTCGTCCACGCGGCCCAGAATGCGGAAGTAGCCGTCGGCGGCGAGCACGGCTCCGTCCCCCGCGAAGTAGGGCCAGTCACGCCAGTCCTTGCTCTTGGGGTTCTTGCAGTACTTCGAGTAGTACTGCTTGACGTAGCGATCCGGGTCACCCCAGATGGTCTGGAAGATGCCGGGCCACGGGTTCCGGATGCAGATGTTGCCGGCCTTTCCGGTTCCCGCACCGATCTCCTCACCCTTCTCGTCGTAAATGACCGGATAGATTCCGGGCACTCCCGGGCCGGCGCTGCCCGGCTTCATCCGGTCGAGCGCGGGCTTCGTGCTGCAGAGAAACCCGCCGTTCTCGGTCTGCCACCAGGTGTCGACGATGACGGCCTCGCGCTTGCCGACGACGTCGTTGTACCACCTCCAGACCTCGGGCTCGATGGGCTCGCCCACCGTCGTCATGTGCTTGAAGTGGTAGTTGTACTTCTTGGGCTCGTCGGGGCCCGCCTTGCGCAGCATGCGGATGGCCGTCGGCGAGGTGTGGAAGATGTTCACGTCCAGGCGCTCGGCGATGCGCCAGGGCCGCCCCGGGTCGGGATAGTTGGGAACGCCTTCGTAGAGGACCGACGTCGCCGCCAGTGAGAGCGGTCCGTAGACGATGTACGAGTGTCCCGTGATCCAGCCGATGTCCGCCATGCACCAGTAGACGTCCTCGGGATGGATGTCCTGGATGTACTTCGACGTCCCCGTCACGTAGGCGAGGTAGCCGCCGGTCCGGTGCTGGCACCCCTTGGGCTTGCCGGTCGTGCCGCTCGTGTACATCAGGAAGAGCGGGTCGTTCGCATCCATGGAGACGGGCTCGATGCGCTTGCCGCGGTAGTTGGGGAGCAGATCCTCCACGAAGAAGTCGCGGCCCTCCACCATGGGGGCCTCGGAGGAGCTCTTGCCCGGACGGCGCCTCCAGACGAGGACCTTGTCGATGGGCTGCCCGTTCGCCTTCGCCGTCGCGACGGCCGTTTCGGTGGCCGCCCCTCTGTGGTCGATGAGCTTGCCGCTCCGATAGTAGGCGTCCATGTAGATGAGCACGCGGCTGCCCGAGTCGGCTGCGCGCAGGCCGCAGGCTTCCCCGCTGAAGCCTCCGAACACGACCGAATGGATCACGCCGAGCCGCGCGCAGGCGAGCATCGTGATCGGCAGCTCCGGCAGCATCGGCATGTGGATCGTGACGCGGTCTCCGGCCTTCAGGCCCGCGAAGTCGCGCAGCAGCGCGGCGAATTCGTTGACCCGGACGTAGAGCTCCTGGTAAGTCACGGTGACCGGGCTCTCCTCCTCGAGCTCGGGCACCGAGATCAGCGCGGCCTTGTTTTTGTACTTGGCGAGGTGCCGGTCGATGCAGTTGCGTGAGACGTTGAGCTTGCCCCCGACGAACCACTTCCAGAACGGCGCCTCGCTGGTGTCGAGGACGGTGTCCCAGCGCTTGTCCCAGGTCAGCATCTGCGCGTATTCCTCGAAACACTTCGGGAAGTTCTTCTCGGCGAAGCGCTCATTGATCGCGGGGTCATTGAGGTTCGCCTGCGCGACGAAACTGGCGGGAGGAGAGTAGTACTCCTCTTCCTTCCAATGGACCGCGATCTGCGCTTCGGTCGTTTCGGCGACCTCCACCGGTCTTTGCGCGTCGGCCATCGTCTGCCTCCTTTCGACCAAGGGGCGGACGCAATCTTAGTCCCGGCGGCGGCGCCCGGGGCCGCGGCGACGCGGAGTCCGGAGGACCGCCGAGCCTTCGAATCCCCTTGACATCCTCCTTATCTGGAAAAAGACTTCAAACGCTTCGAGGTCGAAGGACCACGTTGCCTATCTGCCGAGGTCTTGCCCAGGACGAGCGGACGCTCCGGCGCCCTGCGCCCGACGTCCGGCCGGACCCATACCCCCCCGCCATCCCGATGCGTACACGAGTTCTGGAATTCGAACGGATTCGCTTGTCGTGAGTTGAAGGAGGGAAGCGATGTCGACGGCAGTCGTGGAACCAACGCAACCACCGGCCGGGACCATCACGGGCGCGGAAAAGCGCGTCATCTTCGCATCGTCTCTGGGCACTGTCTTCGAGTGGTACGACTTCTACCTGTACGCGACGCTGGCGCCATTTTTTGCGGCGCTCTTCTTCCCCCCCGGCAACGCGACGGCGGCCCTGCTCTCCTCGTTCGTCACGTACGCCGCGGGATTCCTGGTGCGGCCGTTCGGCGCGATCTTTTTCGGCCGGATCGGAGACCTGGTCGGGCGCAAGTACACCTTCCTCGTCACGATCGTGGTGATGGGGGCCTCGACGGCGGCCGTCGGGCTGCTCCCGACCTACGCCACGATCGGCTTTCTCGCTCCGATCCTCCTCGTTCTCCTGCGGTTGCTGCAGGGCCTGGCGCTCGGCGGCGAGTACGGCGGCGCCGCGACTTACGTCGCCGAGCACGCGCCCCAGAACAAGCGCGGATATGACACGAGCTGGATCCAGACCACCGCGACCCTCGGGCTGTTTCTCGCCCTCCTCGTCATCGGCTTCTGCCGCTGGAAGATGGGCCCGGACACCTTCAAGACGTGGGGCTGGCGGCTTCCCTTCCTCGTCTCGATCATCCTCCTGGCTTTCTCCGTCTACATCCGGCTGAAGCTGCAGGAGTCGCCGATCTTCAAGGCGATGAAGGCGCAGGGCAAGGGATCCAAGGCGCCCCTGACGGAGAGCTTTGCCCATTGGTCGAACGCCAAGATCGTGCTGCTCGCCCTCTTCGGCGCGACGGCCGGACAAGGCGTCGTCTGGTACGCGGGTCAGTTCTACGCTTTGTTCTTCCTTACGATCTACCTGAAGGTCGACTACCTGACGGCCTACATCCTCATCGCAATCTCGCTCGTCCTGGGCACACCCTTCTTCATCGTCTTCGGCGCGCTCTCGGACAAGATCGGCCGCAAGTGGATCATCATGGCGGGTTGCCTGATCGCGGCAATCACCTATTTCCCCCTCTTCAAGGGCCTGACCCACTACGTCAATCCTGCCCTCGAGGACTATTCGAAGCGCACGCCGATCACCGTCGCCGCCACCGACTGCAAAGTGCACATCTTCCCCACCCCGAAGACCGTCTTCTCCGACTGCGACAAGGCCAAGGACTTCCTGACGAAGGCGGGCCTGTCGTTCACGGCCCTTCCTCCGGTGGCCAACGAAACGGTCGTGACCAAGATCGGCAGCGAGGAACTGCACGGCTACAAGGAGGACGATTACAAAGCGGCGCTCAAGAAGACCGGTTATCCCGCCGAGATCGACAAGTCCGCGATCAACTGGCCGATGACGATCCTGATCCTGTTCATCCTGGTCATCTACGTGACCATGGTCTACGGTCCGATCGCCGCGTTCCTCGTGGAGCTCTTCCCGACACGCATTCGGTACACGTCGATGTCGCTGCCGTACCACATCGGCAACGGCTGGTTCGGGGGGATGCTCCCGCTTCTGGCCACGGCGATCGTCGCGTCGCGGGGCAACATCTACGCGGGTCTCTGGTATCCGATCATCGTCGCCGTGATGAGCTTCGTGCTCGGGAGCCTCTTCATCCGCGAGACCAAGGATGTGGACATTCGCCACTTCTGACGGCGGCGTCATCGGTCGCCCGGATTCGCGCTTGCGTGCATTGACGGAGGAGTCATGACGAAACATCGGAAGCCCGGCATCACACGCCGCCGGTTCGCGAAACTGACCGGCGCCGGAGCCGCCGCCGCGGGATTGGGCACGAACTTCCTGTTTCCGGCGCGGGCCGCCGCGCAGCAGAAGACCCTGAAGATCATCCAGTGGAGCCACTTCGTCCCCGGATACGACAAGTGGTTCGACGGCACGTTCACCAAGGAGTGGGGCGGCAAGAACGACACCAACGTGGTCGTGGACCACATCGCGATCGGCGAGGTCAACGCGCGGGCGGCCGCGGAAGTCGCCGCGAAGAAAGGACACGACCTGTTCATGTTCCTCTCGCCGCCGGCGGCCTACGAGAAACAGGTCATCGATCACCGCGAGATCTACGAGGCCGTCGAGAAAAAGCACGGCAAGAAGATCGCCCTGGCCGAGCGCTCGACCTTCAACCCGAAGACCAAGAAGTATTTCGCCTTCTCCGACTCCTACGTGCCGGACCCCGGCAACTACCGCAAGGATCTCTGGGAGAAAGTGGGCTTCCCCAAGGGCCCCGACACCTACGAGGACCTCCGGGTCGGCGGGAAGAAGATCAAGGACCAGTTCGGTAATCCCGTCGGCGTGGGCCTCTCGCAGGAGCTCGACTCGAACATGGCGCTGCGGGGCCTGCTGTGGTCGTTCGGCGGGGCCGAGCAGACCGAGGACGGCAAGGTCGCGATCTACTCCAAGCAGACCCTCGACGCCGTCAAGTACATGCGCTCGCTGTTCAAGGAGGCCATGACTCCCGAGGTCTTCACCTGGGATCCCTCCTCGAACAACCGCGGCATCATCGCCGGGAAGCTCTCCTTCGTGGACAACGCAATCTCGGTCACGCGCACCGCGGAAAAGGACAACCCCGACATGTCCGCCAAGATCTGGCTCACGCCCGCGCTCAAAGGACCCGTCCGGCGCATCGCGGCCGAGCACGTCATGGACTGCTACGTGATCTGGGACTTCGCCGAGAACAAGGAGGGCGCCAAGCAGTTCCTGCTCGACTACATGGACAATTTCGGGACGGCCTTCAAGGCCAGCGAGTTCTACAACTTCCCCTGCTTCCCCTCGACCGTGCCGGATCTCGCCCAGCAGCTCGCGAACGATCCCAAGGCCAACCCTCCCGACAAGTACAAAGTCCTGGCCAACGTCCTGGACTGGGCCACCAACGTCGGCTCCCCCGGCTACGCGACGGCGGGGATCGACGAAGTCTTCAACACGTTCGTGATCCCGACGATGTTCGCCAAGGCCGCTCAGGACGTTCTTTCGCCGGAAGACGCGGCCCGCGCCGCGGAAAAGGAGATCCAGCGCATCTTCGACAAGTGGAAGTGACGGCGCAGCCCGGAGTCGATCGTGAATAATGCGGGCTGAATGGCGATCGTCCAGACGAGGGCGCTGACCAAAGTTTTTCGCCAGGGTTCCGTCGGGGCGGTCGTCGGCGTCGACCTGGAAAGCCGCGAGGGAGAGTTCCTGGTTCTCCTGGGCCCGTCGGGCTCGGGAAAGACGACGCTCCTGCGCATGATTGCGGGGCTCGAGGAGCCGACCTCGGGCGAGATCCTGATCGGAGGCGCGGTCGTCAACGACCGGACGCCCCGCGAGCGCCGGATCGCGATGGTGTTCCAGAGCTACGCCCTCTATCCGCACCTGACGGTGCTGGGCAACATCGTGTTTCCGCTGAAGGCCCAGAAGATGGCCCGGGTCGAGCGGGAAAAGAAGGCCCAGTGGGCCGCGGACCTTCTGGGGATCGGCCATCTGCTGGCGCGGCGGCCTCGGGAGCTCTCGGGAGGAGAGCGGCAGAGAGTCGCGCTCGCGAGGGCGATCGTGCGTGAGCCCAGCGTCTTCCTGCTGGATGAGCCGCTGTCGAACCTGGACGCCAAGCTGCGTGCTTCGGCGCGCGAGGAGCTGGAGCAGTTCCAGCGGCGCATCGGAACGACGATGATCTACGTCACCCACGATCAGATCGAGGCCATGGCGATGGGCGACCGGGTCGTGGTGATGCACCAGGGACGGGTGCGGCAGATCGGGACACCCGCCGACGTCTACGACGATCCCGCCGACACGTTCGTCGCCACGTTCCTGGGGTCGCCGCCGATGAACCTGGTTCAGAGCCAGAAGGCGATCATCGGGTTTCGGCCCGAGCACCTGGTTCCCGCCGGCAGCCTGGCAACTGCATCCCCTTCGACCCTCTCCCTCTCGCTTCGCCTCGACCACGAGGAATACCTCGGATCCGAGCGCATCCTCTACGGCCGGGTGGAAGGCGGCCGCTTCGACGGAGAGAAGGCCGTGTCGCGTCTGCCCGCCACTTTCCATCCCGACGTCGCGTCCGGCTCGGCCCTGCCCTTCCAGGTCGAGCGCGCAAAGCTGAAGTTCTTCGACCGCGAGACGGGGGCGCGGCGCGACCCCGTGCCCATCGAGTGACGCGCCGCCGGCCTCGCGAAGCGTGGCTGGGACCGGCCATGCTCGCCCCGGCCATCCTGTACGTCCTCGCCCTCGTGGGGGTGCCCTTCCTCCTGGCCTTCGTCTATGCCGTGGGCGACGTAAAGGTGGGGTCCACCGAATACCACTTCGTCGGCTTACACAACTTCGCCTCGGTGCTCCAGAGTCCGTCCTTCCGGCGGGCGCTGCGCAACTCGATCGTCTTCACGGTCTGCTCCCAGGTCCTAGTCTTAGTCGGGGGAAACGTCCTGGCGCTC
Source organism: Acidobacteriota bacterium (assembly GCA_046725935.1). Lineage (GTDB taxonomy): Bacteria > Acidobacteriota > Thermoanaerobaculia > UBA5066 > Gp7-AA6 > DAHUXD01. The sequence goes on from JBKOZO010000168.1 coordinate 8,599, forward strand.
GTCCTGAAGGACGCGTTCCGGGGGCGGCGCCTGATCCGTTTCCTCGTCCTGCTGCCGTGGGTCGCTCCGGTGTCGGTCGGCTCGATCGGGTGGAAGTGGATCCTGGATTCCCTCTACAGCGTCGTGAACTGGGTGCTGATTCGCCTGCACCTGGTGCCGGAGTTTTCTCCCCCGATGTGGCTGGGAGATCCGACGCTGGCGATGATCTCGGTCATCCTCGTGCACACGTGGCACGTGCTGCCGTTCGCCACGGTGATCCTGCTGGCCGGATGGACGGCGATCCCGCGAGATATTCCCGAGGCCTGCGCGGTCGACGGCGCCGGCTACTTCCGGACCCTCTTCCAGATCACGATCCCGATGCTGCTTCCGATCATCAACGTGGCGCTCCTCTTCGGCGTCGTGTTCACGTTCACCGACATGACGGTGATCTACATCCTCACGCGGGGCGGACCCTACGACACGACGCAGGTGCTGCCGTCGCTGGCCTTCTTCACCGGCATTCTCGGAAGCGACCTCGCGGAGGGCGCCGCCATCTCGATCTTCCTGCTGCCGCTGCTGGTACTGGTGGCCTGGCGAATGCTGCGCACGGCCCACCGCGCCGAGGTCGGTTAATGGATTCCGGACGCCGGTCGCGCCGGGCGCGCCGGGCCCTGGGCACGGCGATTCGCTGGGGAATCCTGGCGGCCTTTTCGGCCGGGCTCTCCTTTCCGTTCTACTGGATGCTCATCACGACCTTCAAGCGAACGAGCGACCTCTACGACCTGAAGAACAATCCCTTCCTCTTTCACCAGCCGCCCACCTTGGAGCACCTGCGCCTGCTCTTCCGCGACACCCTGTTCCCTCGCTGGCTCTGGAACACGGCGATGGCCGGAGCACTCGTCGTGGCGATCACGCTGCTGCTCGCGTTGCCGGCGGCCTATGCCCTGGCGCGGCTGTCCGGACGGTGGGGAGAGCGGATGGGCATCGCCATCTTCCTGACCTACCTGGTCCCTCCCACCCTGCTCTTCATCCCGCTCTCCCGGGTCGTGGCGGCACTGGGCTTGCAGGACTCGATCTGGTCGATCGTGGTCGTTTATCCAAGCTTCACGATTCCGTTCTCGACATGGCTGTTGATGGGGTTTTTCAAGTCGATCCCCCGGGAGTTGGAGGACGCCGCCATGGTCGACGGCCTGACGCGGTTCCAGACCTTCCACAAGCTGATCGTGCCCGTCTCCCTCTCGGGGATCCTGACCGTGGTGATCTTCTCCTTTACGCTGGTGACCCAGGAGTTCGTCTACGCGCTGACGTTCATCTCCTCGGCTTCGCACCAGACCGTGGGCGTCGGTGTGCCGATCTTTCTCATCCGGGGAGACGTCTACTACTGGGGCTCGCTGATGGCGGCGTGCCTCATCGCGAGTCTTCCCGTCGGTGCGGTCTACAACCTGTTCCTCGACCGGTTCATCGCCGGATTCACGTTCGGCTCGGTGAAGTGAGGCCGGCCGCCAGGAAGAAAAAGGTTTACTATCGATGAAGACGGCCGAGACGGGGATGCGAAGCGCAGAACCGGTGGCTACCTCCGGACGCGCGACCAGGTGGCGCGGCTCTTTCGAGCTCCCCTGGCGGAAGGGAGGCCGCCGCCCCCCTTGACCGCGGCTCCAGGCGTCCGGTCGTCGCGCCCGATCGTCTGCGGCGCGACGGCTTCCTCGACGGAACGAAAGGAGCTGTCATGAGGTTCGCGGTTCGCTCTTCGGTCGTCGCGGCCCTTCTGTTGATCGTGGCGGCCACCATGTCGGCGCAAGGGGCCACTGTCTCGCTCGGCGGCGCCGGCACCCTCACCTTGAAGGGTTTCGTGAGTTTCACCGCTTTCGCCCAGGATCAGAACTTCAACTTCGGCAACGGGCAGAACGCCGAATACCCCACTCCACCGAATTGCGAGGTCGACTGCTGGTTCGGCGGCGGCGACGTCCGCAACACGCGCCTGACTCTGGTGTTCGACGGGCCCAAGCTCGTCGGCGACTGGAAGGCCGGCGCCACGGTCGAGATGGACTTCTTCGGAGGATTCGGCGGCTCGGCCAACAGCGCGTTCATCGAGGAGCAGCCGGTGCCGCGCCTGCGCCTCGGATACATCAACATCACCAACGGCAGCACGACGATCCAGCTGGGTCAGCAGTGGTCTCCCCTCTTCGGCTACACGGCGGTGTCGCTTTCGCACATCGCGTTTCCGCTGGGCTACGGCTCGGCGGGCGACATCGGCTGGCGCTTCCCCGGAATCTTCGTCAACCAGAAGCTGACGCCCGCGGACTCGATCGTCAACGCCGACGTCACGACCGCAGTGATGAACGGCTCCTGGAACGGCCCCAAC
>JBKOZO010000169.1:0-34548 GCA_046725935.1 Acidobacteriota bacterium
GAACTGAACAATCTGAAACCGAAGAAGGGCGCCCGGCACGCGAAGAAGCGCGTCGGCCGCGGTCCGGGATCGGGTCACGGCAAGACGGCCGGACGCGGCAACAAGGGCCAGCAGTCCCGGACCGGCTACCGGCACCAGCGCGGCTTCGAGGGCGGCCAGATGCCGCTCCACCGCCGGCTGCCCAAGCGCGGCTTCACCAACATCTTCCGCGTCGAGTACGACATCGTGAACCTGCGGGACCTCGTCGCGTTCGACGCCGGCGATACCGTCAATCCCGAGATCCTGGCGGCCGCGCGCCTGACGCGCAAGAACCGCCCCGTGAAGATCCTGGGCGACGGAGAGCTGCAGAAGGCTCTGACCGTCTCCGCCCACAAGTTCTCGGCGTCCGCGAAGGCTTCCATCGAGAAGGCCGGAGGGCGCTGCGAGGTGCTAGCCCGTTGAGCGCTCTCCAGAGCTTCGCCAACATCTTCAGCGTTCCGGATCTGCGCAAGCGGATTCTGTTCACGTTCCTGCTGCTCGCGGTCTACCGGCTGGGGGCTCATATCCCGACGCCGGGTGTGGACCCGAATGCGATCAACGCCTACTTCAAGGCGTCGGCGGGCTCGATCTTCGGGTTCCTGGACATCTTCTCGGGAGGCGCTCTACGAAGGCTCTCCGTCTTCGCCCTCGGCATCATGCCGTACATCTCGAGCTCGATCATCCTGCAGCTGTTGACGGTGGTCTGGCCCTATCTCGAGAAGCTCTCCAAGGAAGGGGAGATGGGCCGCAAGAAGATCACCCAGTACACCCGCTACGGGACGGTCCTCCTCTCCTTCATCCAGGCCACCGGGATCGCGCTGTGGCTCGAGAAGCAGGTCGCCCCGGGCGGCGCGCCGCTGGTGCCCCACCCCGGATGGGCGTTCCGGCTCATGACCGTCCTGACGCTGACGACCGGAACGATCTTCATCATGTGGCTGGGCGAGCAGATCACCGAGCGCGGGATCGGCAACGGCATCTCGCTGATCATCTTCGCGGGCATCGTGGCCAACCTGCCGCGGGCGATCTTCGGCCTCTTCAACCAGATCCGCAACGGCAACATCTCGATCCTGACCCTGATCGCGGTCCTCGCCTTCATGGTCGCGATCGTGGGCCTCGTCGTCTTCGTCGAGCGGGCCCAGCGCCGCATCCCCGTGCAGTACGCCAAGCGGGTCGTCGGCCGGCGCGTCTACGGCGGCCAGAACACATATCTGCCGCTGCGCGTCAACACGGGCGGCGTGATCCCGATCATCTTCGCGATCTCGATTCTTTCGCTGCCGAGCTACCTCGCGCAGATCTCGGGCGCCGACTGGATGAAGCGCGTGGCCGAGTCGCTGTCGATGGGCCACCCGCTCTACCTGGTGCTCTACGCCGCGGGCATCCTCTTCTTCTGCTACTTCTACACGTCGATCGTCTTCAACCCGACCGACACCGCGGACAACATGCGCAAGTACGGCGGTTTCATCCCCGGCATCCGCCCGGGCAAGAAGACGGCCGACTACATCGACACGGTGCTCTCGCGCATCACGATCGTGGGTGCGGCGTATCTGACGTTCGTGGCGCTGCTGCCGGACATCCTCAACAACGGCTTGAAGGTCCAGGGAATCCCGGGGATCGGGCCCTGGCTCGACGCCGCGCTGCCGCGATTCCTGACGCAGGGCTTCGGCTTCAACTTCTACTTCGGGGGCACGTCGCTCCTGATCGTCGTCGGCGTGGCCATGGACACGGTCCAGCAGATCGAGTCCAAGCTCGTCGAGCACCACTACACCGGCTTCCTGAAGAAGAGCCGCATCCGGGGACGTCGGAGCTAGCCGGGGAATGCGCGTCGTGTTCCTCGGGCCTCCGGGCAGCGGAAAGGGCACCCAGGCAAAGCTCCTCGCAGAGCGCCTGGGTGTGCCGGCCATCTCCACGGGCGAGATCCTGCGGACCGCCGTCCGGGAGAAGACCGCGCTCGGCCAGAAGGCGCAGGCGATCATGGAGAGGGGAGACCTCGTCTCCGACGATCTCATCGTGGACTTGATTCGCGAGCGGATCGTGCAGGCCGACGCCCGCGGCGGGTTCATCCTGGACGGGTTCCCCCGGACGATCGCCCAGGCCGAGGCGCTCGAAAGGCTGCTGGCCGAGAAGGGCGACTCCCTGTCGGCCGCGGTGAACTTCCGCGTGCCCGACGAGGAGCTGACCCGCCGCATGCTGGGCCGGGCCGAGGCGGAGGGCCGCGCCGACGATCGCCCCGAGACGATCCGGGAACGGCTCAAGATCTACCGCGAGAAGACCGAGCCCCTCGTGGCCTTCTACCGCAAGCGGGATCTCGTCGCCGACGTCGACGGCGTGGGCACGGTCGACCAGATCGGCTCGCGCATCGATTCGGCGCTCCTTTCGGTTCGGAAAGCGAGGGCGGCCTCGTGATCACGATCCGAAGTCATGAGGAGCTCCTGAAGCTCGAAGAGGCGTCCCGCGTGGTCCTCGAGACCCTCGACGTGGTCGAAAAGGCGGTGGCCCCGGGGGTCACGACCGAAGAGCTGGACCGGATCGCCGAGGCCGAGATCCGCCGCCGGGGGGCCCGCCCCGCGTTCGTGGGCTATCGGGGATACCCGAAGACGCTCTGCACCTCCATCAACGACGAGGTCGTGCACGGCATCCCGGGCAAGCGAAAGCTCCAGCAAGGCGACGTCGTCGGGATCGACTGCGGGGCTGTGGTCGGCGGCTACTATGGCGACGCCGCCCGGACCGTCGCGGTGGGGACCATCCCGGCCGAGACGGCCAAGCTGCTGGACGTCACCCGGAAGGCCCTGGCCGCCGGAATCGCCGCGGCACGGCCGGGCGGGAGGGTCTCCGACATCGGGGCGGCCGTGGAATCCGTGGCCCTCGTGCACGGTTATGGTGTCGTTCGGGACTTCGTCGGCCATGGTGTCGGGACCGCCCTCCACGAGGAGCCGCAGATCCCAAACTACGGGCCCGAGGGTCGGGGGAGCAGGCTTCAGGCGGGAATGGTTCTGGCGATCGAACCCATGTTCAATCTGGGCCGGGCGGAGGTCGCGGTGGATTCGGACGGCTGGACCGTCCGGACGCGGGACCGTTCGACCTCGGCGCACTTCGAGTACACGGTCGCGCTCGAGGCTGGCGGAGCGGTGATCCTGGGTACGGGCGCCCTGTCGGCGCTGCGGCCGGCGGCGGTCGGGTCGTAACGTGGCCAAGGACGAGGCCATCGAGGTCATGGCGACGGTCGTGGAGCCGTTGCCCAACGCGATGTTCAAGGTGGAGTTGGAGAACAAGCATCAGGTGCTCGCGCACATCTCGGGGAAGATGCGGAAGAACTTCATCCGCATCCTCCCGGGCGACAAGGTCCTCGTGGAGCTGTCGCCGTACGACCTGACGCGGGGCCGGATCATCTACCGGTACAAGTAGGGAGTAGGTCGTGAAAGTTCGGGCAAGCGTCAAGAAGATTTGCGCCAAGTGCAAGATCGTGCACCGCAAGGGAGTCGTCCGCGTCATCTGCACGACGCCCAAGCACAAGCAAAGGCAGGGGTAGGACATGGCACGCATCGCGGGAGTGGATCTGCCGCTGAACAAGCGGGTCGAGATCGGGCTGACGTACATCTACGGGATCGGGCGGCCCAAGGCGAACTTCGTCCTCGAGAAGGCCGACGTCCGGCCCGACACGCGGGTCAAGGACCTCTCCGAGGAGGAGGTCGTCCGGATCCGCAAGGTCATCACCGACGACGTGAAGGTCGAGGGCGACCTGCGCAAGGACATCGCGATGGACATCAAGCGGCTGATGGACATCGGCTGCTACCGGGGGCTCCGCCACCGGCGCAATCTCCCGGTGCGCGGCCAGCGCACGCACACCAACGCCCGGACCCGGAAGGGCCCGCGCAAGCAGACGATCGCCGGCAAGAAGAAGGCGACGAAGAAGTAAGAGGACGACATGGCTGAACCGACTCCGGCAACCGCCGCGGCCCCCGAGAAGGGCGCCAAGCCCGCCAAGGGCAAGCGCGTCCGCGCGGCCAAGAAGGAAAAGAAGAACATCCCGCACGGGATGGCGACGGTCAACGCGTCGTTCAACAACACGATCGTCTCGATCGCCGACGCCGAGGGCAACATCCTGGCGTGGTCGTCGGCCGGGCGCATCGGGTTCAAGGGCTCGCGCAAGGGCACGCCGTTCGCGGCGCAGCTCGCCGCGGCCAACTGCGCCGAGCACGCCAAGGAGCACGGGGTTCGCTCCGTGGACGTGCGGGTGACGGGTCCGGGGGCCGGACGCGAGTCGGCGATCCGGGCGCTCCAGGCCAACGGGATCGACATCAAGTCCATCAAGGACACGACGCCGATTCCGCACAACGGCTGCCGGCCGAGAAAGCGCCGGAGGGTCTAGCTCGGGATTCACCGTCCGTAAACCGGCTCTTCGATCCTGGCCGGGAAGAAGGACGTTAACCGCAACGAGGGATCGAGGAGGTTTCGAGTTTGGCCCGTTATACCGAATCGGTTTGCCGGCTGTGCCGGCGCGAAGGGATGAAGCTGTTCCTGAAAGGGGACCGCTGTTTCAAGGACAAGTGCGCCATCGAGCGCCGCAACTATCCGCCGGGCCAGCATGGCCGCCGGCGCTCGAAGCTGCTGGGCTACGGCATCCAGCTGCGCGAGAAGCAGAAGGTCAAGCGGATCTACGGGCTTCTGGAGAGCCAGTTCCGCCTGGCCTTCGTACGGGCCGAGCGCCGGAAGGGCATCACCGGCGCCAACCTGCTCGAGGAGCTCGAGCGGCGGCTCGACAACGTGGTCTACGCGCTGGGGTTCGCGGCCTCCCGCGCGCAGGCCCGCCAGCTCGTCCTCCACGGCCACGTCACGGTCAACGGCAAGAAGGTCTCGATCCCGTCGTACCGCGTGGGCAAGGGACAGGTCGTGGCGATCAAGGAGAAGAGCCGAACCAACGAGCAGATCAAGGCCTCGGTCGAGACGGCGCGCGCGCGCGGCGTCCCGGCGTGGCTGGACCTCACGCCGGAGTCCTTCTCCGGAAAGGTCATGGAGCTGCCGAAGCGCGAAGACATCAAGCTGCCGATCCAGGAGCAGCTGATCGTCGAGCTGTACTCGAAGTAACCCCCTCAGAGGAGATTCCGATATGACGCTTTGGAAAGGTTTTCAGAAGCCCAAGCGGCTCGAGATCGACACCGAGACGCTCACGTCCACGTACGGCAAGTTCTACGCCCAGCCCTTCGAGCGGGGCTTCGGCACGACGATCGGCAACGCGCTGCGGCGCGTGCTGCTCTCCTCGATCGAGGGCGCCGCGATCACGGCGGTCAAGATCGAGGGCGTCCTGCACGAGTTCTCCTCGCTGCCGAGCGTGGTCGAGGACGTCACCGACATCATCCTCAACTTGAAGCAGATTCCCATCAAGATGCACACCAACGAGGAGAAGATCCTGACGCTCGACGTCGAGCGCAAGGGCAAGGTCACGGCCGCCGACCTCCAGGGAGACTCGGCGATCGAGATCCTCGAGCCCGAGGCTCCGATCGCGACCCTGTCGGAGAACGGCCGCCTGCGGATGGAGATGCGCGTCTCCACGGGCCGCGGCTACGTCTCGGCCGACAAGAACTTCGACGACGACATGGGCATCGGCTACATCCCGATCGACTCCGTGCACTCGCCGGTCCGCCGGGTGAACTACCACGTCGAGGCCGCCCGCATCGGGCAGGCCACCGACTACGACCGCCTGGTGCTGGAGGTCTGGACCAACGGCACGATCTCGCCGACCGACGCCGTGGGCCTGGCGGCGACGCTGCTCCGCGATCACCTCACGATCTTCGTCAACGCCGAGCACGAGACCGCGCTCGAGGGCGCGGGCGAGGGAGAGCTGCCCGAGAACCTGGCGGAGTATCTCAACAAGTCCGTCGACGAGCTCGAGCTTTCCGTGCGCAGCGCCAACTGCCTCAAGAACGCGGGCATCCGGACGATCCGCGACCTGGTGCAGCGGACCGAGAAGGACATGCTCGAGACCAAGAACTTCGGCCGCAAGAGCCTGAACGAGATCAAGGACATCCTCCGGCCCATGGGGCTGTCCCTCGGAATGGAGCTCGAGCCGGTCGAGGCCAAGAGCGAGTAAGTCATGCAGCACAACCGCGCGGGGCGCAAGCTCCGGCGCTCGACCCCGCATCGGCTGGCGATGTTCTCCAACCAGCTCGCCTCGCTGATGACGCACGAGCGCATTCAGACCACGCTGACGAAGGCCAAGGAGCTGCGGCCCCTGGCCGAGCGGCTGATCACGACCGCCAAGACCGACGGGGTCGACGCGCGGCGGCGGGTCTTCCGCTGGATTCCGGACCGGACCACCGTCAAGCGCGTCTTCGAAACGATCGCGCCGCGCTTCGTGGACCGTCCCGGCGGCTACACGCGGATCCTGCGCCTGGGCGCGCGCAAGGGCGACGCCGCCGAGGCGGCGATCCTGGAGTTCGTGGACTACAAGTTCGAGCCCAAGGAGAAGGGGCCCAAGAAGGAGTCCCTCGCCGACCGGGCGCGGCGCGCATCCGGCGGCCGCGTCGAGACCGTCCGCAAGGCCAAGCCCGAGGCCGAAGGCGCCGAGGAGGCCCGGGAGGGCCAGAAGCCTCCGCGCAAGGCCGCGGCTCCCAAGGCCGAGAAGGTCAAGCCCGCCGCCAAGCCGGCGCCCAAGAAGGGCCCGTCGCGGACGGGTCCGTCCAAGCGCGGGGCCTGAGACGACCCCCGTTCCCTCCGTTCCCGAGAAAGGCGCCGCCGAAGAGCGGCGCCTTTCGTTTGCCGGGCGGCTGCAGATCCCTCAGCGCCGCGCCCGGCGATGGGCCCTCGTCTGGGGCTTGTTCCTGCTGGCGCTGACGTCGTGGCCCTCGCCCCCGGAGGTCCCGGTCGTCTCGCAGATCCCGGACTTCGACAAGATCGTCCACTTCACGCTGTACGGCGTCGAAGGCTTTCTGCTCTACTTCGCCGTCTCCTGGCCCGACCGCCGCTTCTCCTGGCTTCGCGTGGCGACCATCGCCGCGGCCATTGCCGTATGGGGGATGCTCGACGAAGTGCACCAGGCCTTCATCCCCGGGCGCTTCATGGAAGGCGCCGACGTGATGGGGGACCTGGCAGGCGGGATTCTCGGGGCGATCGTGGCGTCGGGGGTATCCCGGGCCGTGTCTACTCTTCCTTCACGACCACGTATTTCGCCGTCGGCAGATTCCTGACCACCTGCACCTTCCCCGACGGCCAGTAGATCGTCAGGCTCTTCAGCGACGTCTCGGCGCCGAGGCCGAAGAGGACGCGCGGGTCGGAGGAAGAGAGGTAGCTGTTGCCGGCGTGGACCAGGCGCGTGAGCTTGCGTCCCGACGGCGTCTCGCCGACCAGGCGCGCGCCGATGCCCTTCCGGTTGGACTTCGTCCCCGAAAGCTCCACGCCGACCCAGTTGGTCTTCGGACCGTCGTTGCGCAGGAGCTGGAGCGCCTGGCCCGAGCTCGAGACCGCGATGTCGGGATCGCCGTCGTTGTCGTAGTCGGCCACGGCGGAGCCGCGTCCGACGAACTCTTTTTCGAAGGCGGGCCCGCACCCGCGCTCGCGGAAGTGTCCCCCGCCGTCGTTCCACAGCAGGAACGCGCGCTGCGCATAGGTCGTGCCCTGCCGGGTCGGGTGGTCGAAGATGTGCCCGTTGGCGATGTAGACGTCGAGGTCTCCGTCGCCGTCCAGGTCGAGAAAGTTCATGCCGAAGCCGACGTACACCAGATCCGTGCCGGCGAAGCCGGCGGAGACCGAGAGGTCCTCGAAGACCCCGCCTCCGAGGTTGCGGTAGTACTCGTTGGTCTCGCCTTCGTAGTTGGCCACCGCGATGTCGGGCAGACCGTCCCCGTCGAGGTCGCCGGCGTCGGTGCCCATGCCGCCCTGCGGCTGTCCCTCCAGTCCAAAGGCCGTACCCGAGGAGATCGAGATGTCCTCGAAGCGGCCGTTGCCGAGGTTGCGGAAGAGGTAATTCATCACCTCGTCGTTGGCGATGTAGAGGTCCGGTTTCCCGTCCAGGTCCACGTCCGCGAACACGACGCCGAGGCCCTTGCCGACCGCCTGGCCCAGGCCGGCTTCGCGCGTGACGTCGGTGAAGGTGCCGTCGCCGTTGTTGCGGTAGAGAGCGCCGATGGTGCCGGGAAACTTGATCGGCGGGCAGTACATGCGCAGGCCCGTGACCGGATCGCCGCAGAACATGTCCCGGTCGCGCGTGTCGTCGACGTAGCTCGCGATGTAGACATCCAGGTCGCCATCGCCGTCGGTGTCCGCCCAGGCGGCCGAGGTCGGCCACCGGGGGCCCTTGAAGCCGGCCTTCGCAGTGACGTCGCGGAACGTGCCATCTCCCATGTTGCGGTAGAGCGTCGCGCCGCCGTAGTTAGTGACGAGCAAGTCGACCCAGCCGTCGTTGTCGTAATCGGCGGCGATCGCCCCCATCCCGTAGCGGCCGTCGGCCAGCCCGGCCTTCGCCGTGACGTCGACGAATCGGCCGTGATCGTTTCGGAAGAGGCGGTCCTGGGCCTTCGGGCTCCCGGAGGGCGGGAACGGCCCGCCCTGAACGCCGTAGAGATCGAGCCATCCGTCGTTGTCGTAGTCCAACCACGCCAGGCCCGCGCCCATCGTCTCGGGAATGCGGCGCTCGGGGGTGGCGCCGCGCTCGTGCGTGAAGACGAGACCCGACTTCGGCGCGACGTCGGTCAGGGTGATCGGGCATCCTCCGGAGCTGGCGGCCGCGAAAAGGAGCGGGAGGAGGATCAACGGGACTCCTCGGCGCGGAGTCGTTCGGCGGCGAGCCGCCGCTGCACGCGCTCGTCGTCCGGCGCGAGCGTGCGGGCCCGCTCGAGCGCGCGCAAAGCCTCCGCGTGACGATCGAGGCGCGAGAGAGCCTCCGCGCGTCCGAGCAGTGTGTCCACGCTCTCGGGAAATCCCGAGAACCGGTCCAGGGCGGCCTCGGTCTTGCCCTGGTGGAGCTCGGCCCACGCCAGGGCCACCTCGCCCGCCCGCGAGTTCGCCTCGGAGACCAGCTTGAGTCCCCTCTCGTAGAGCTTTCGATGGACCGCGAGCTCCGCGTCGCCCTCGGCCTTCTGGCCCCGGCGCACGAGGAGGCGTCCGAGGACGTAATGCCCGCGCGGAAGGTTCGGGGAGAGCTTCACGGCCCGCCGATAGGCCGCCTCAGCTTCGTCCAGCTGTCCGAGCGACTCGAGGGCGCGGCCGTAGTCGAGCAGCAGATCGTAGGACTTCGAGTTCAGCTGCACGGCCGCTTCGAGCTCGGGAAGTGCGCGGTCGTAGGCGCCCGCCCGCGAAAGCGCCCGGCCCAGCTCCGCGCGGGCGTCGGCCGACGACGCGTTCTCCCGGGCGGCGACGCTGAATATTTCCAGCGACTCCTCGGAGCGGCCTCCCTGGCGATAGGCGTCGCCCAGGAGGAGCAGGAGGGCGACTCCCTGCGCCCCGTGCTTGCGCACGGCTTCGAGCCTTTCCGCCCCGTCGAGGAAGCGTTCCTGTTCGATCAGCGCGCGGCCGTAGCGCGCCAGCAGGTCCGGGTCGCCGGGGAACTTGGCCAGGGCCTCGTCCATCGCCTGGTTGCCGGAAGCCGTCTGGCCCGACTGCCAGTAGAACTCGGCCAGTCCCGCGCGGTGGGCGGCGACGGCCGGCTCCCGCGCGATGAGACGGCGGTACGTCTCGGCCGCCCGTTCGTCGCCGGCCAGAGCGTACGTATCGGCCAGAACGCGCAGGGGAGCCGTCGCGTCGGGCTTCAAAGCGACCGCCTTTTCGAGCTCCCGGACGGCCTCCTTCGGCCGGCCCGCGGCCTTGAGCGTCAGTCCGTAGATGTAGCGCGCCTCGGGGGCCTCGGGTCCGAACGCCGCGGCCAGTCGGCCCTCGTCCACGGCCTCCCGGGTCTTCTTCTGGGCGAGGAGGGCCAGAGCGAGGTCGCCATGCGCCCGGGCGTCGGACGGAGAGTCGGCAACGACCTTCCGGAGCGCCTCCTCGGCGCCCTTGTAGTCCTTCCTGGCGAGCAGGCGCTCGGCCCGGGAAAGGGCATCGTCCGGTTCGGGAGCCGCCGCAGCGCACACGAGCGCCACCAGAATGGAAATGACTATTCGGGGGAGCACCGGACGGGGATTCTAGCAGCCGAGGCTGGTCGAGTTCGGGATCACTCAGCCCTGCGGGCTTCGGGATGACACGCGAAGAACCGCAAAGCGGTCTTCGCGTGTCACTTCTTGAAGAATCCGCCGCCGCCGCCCTGCGCGGCCGCCGGCCGGCCCCCACCCTCGGCGAGCACGATCCGCTGGTTGAGCTCCTTGATGCGCTCGTTCAACTGCGCGATCTTCTGCTGGGTCTCGCGGGAGACTCGCTCGGCGTCGGCCTTCAGCCTCGCGTTCTCGGCCTCGGAGTCGTTCAAGACCTGGTCGCGGCCCTCGATGACCCGGCGCTGATCGCGCAGCTCCATCATGTACTTGTTGACCTCTTCGTCCTTCTCGGAGAGGCGGAGCTTCCACTTCTCCTCCTGCTCCTCGTAGAGCCGCTTGATCTCGAGCAGCTGGGTGATCTGCGAGAAATCGCTGTCGGACGCCATGAGGCCTCCTCGCTGGTCTTCCTCGATCTGAGGGAACATCTTGCGGAGCTTCAGCGACAGGTCTTCGGGATCCGTCGAAAGCTCCATCGCCTTCGCGTAGGTGATCCGCTTGTTGCAGAGCAGCGCGATGAGCGACTGGTTCATCGACTGCATTTTGTAGTAGTTGACCGAGTTCTCGATCTCCTCGTGAATCTCCTTGACCTCTCCCGCCAGGATGTGCTTCGCGATCTTCGGCGAGTTGATCATGATCTCGACGACCGGGGCCCGGCCCGAGCCGTCGGAGGTCTCGATCAGGCTCATCGAGCAGATCGCCTGCAGGACGATCGAGAGCTGGGAGCGGACCTGCGCCTGCTGCTCCTGGGGGCATGAGTCGATGATGCGGTCGATGGACTGGGCCGCGCTGTTGGTGTGGAGGGTCGAGAAGACGAGGTGGCCGGTCTCGGCGGCCGTGATCGCGGTCTGCATCGTCATCCAGTCGCGCATCTCGCCGACCATGATGACGTCGGGGTCCTGGCGGAACATATTCTTGAGGGCCTCGCCGAAGCTCGGCGAGTCCGTCGAGACCTCGCGCTGGGAGACCGCGGCCTTGCCGTCGGCGAAGAGGAACTCGATGGGGTCCTCGATCGTCACGATGTGGACGGGCCGCTTCTCGATGACCGAGCGCATGATTCCGGCCAGAGTGGTCGACTTTCCGGATCCGGTCGGCCCGGTGATCAGAATCAGGCCCTTCTGCAGGTGGACGAAGCTCTCGAGGACCTCGGGCAGGTTCAGCTCCGAGATCGAGGGCAGCTTGAACGGGATGCGGCGGAAAACGGCGGCGTAGGAGCCCCGCTGGACGAAGATGTTGCAGCGGAACCGGGCGACCCCCGTCAGTCCGTAACCCACGTCCACGGACTGGTTACGCTCGAGTCTCTCCTTTTGGGCGGGGGTCAGGATCTGGAGGAGCATTTCCTCCAGGTCCTTGGGCTGCAGGGCGTCGGCGTTCAATGGGATCAGACGCCCCTTGATGCGCAGCAGGGGCGGCCTCATGGGCTTCAAGTGGAGGTCCGAGGCCTCCTTCTTGGCCATGAACTTGAGCAGTTCGGAGAGGGTCAATGTGGCGAGATTATAGCCGGGGACAGGGGTCGGCGGACCTGTCCGATCAGCCAGTTCCGTGCTTCTCGGCGGCTTTTCACGTCCCCGGCCGCAGCGGCGAGGCGAAGCTCGTCGAGAAGCACTCCGACGGCCGGTCCGGGTGAGATTGCGCACCAATCCATCACGTCGGCGCCGCTGATCCGGAGGCGGCGCAACGGCGCCCGGGCCCGCCTCGAGAGCCTCGCGGCGCTCCGCCGGGCTCCCGGGACGGCGCGGGCGGCGAGGTGCACCGCGTCGGCGGCGAGAGCCCCGGCATCCAGCACCCACCGCCATTCGCCGCGGCGCCCGTGAAGGCGCGCGGCGCGTCCCGCCAGATCCACGAGGAGCCCGATTTCCTCGGCCTCGCGCCGGGTCCAGCGCCGCTGGGAGAGCCAGCGGCGGGCCTGGCGCGCGTCCAGACCCAGGCGCATCGCGAGCATCGCCATGCGCAACCGGCGGCGCCAATCGGGCGGCAGGAGGCGCGTGGCCGGATCGTCGAGCGCCGAGAGAGAGCGCGCCAGAGCCGCGGCCCGGCCCGGAGCCAGATCCACGCCGAGCGCGGACGGAAGCAGCAGCGCCCTCGCCGCCCACGCGAGAGCGGGCGCCGCGCGAGGGCTTTCGAGCAGACGCGCGAGCTCGGTCGAAATGCGCTCGACGGCGACGCCCGCCATGTGCGGGGCGGCCGCTCGGGCGGCGGCCAGCACCCCTCGATCGGGCGTCAGACCGTGGCTCGCGAGAAAGCGAGCGGCGCGCAAGGCCCGGAGAGGATCCTCCCGCAGATTTGCCGCGCGGACACAGGAGAGTCGGCCCCGTGCAAGGTCCGACACGCCGCCGAAGGGATCGATGAGCGATCCGTCCTCGAGGTCGACGGCGAGCGCGTTGACGGTGAAGTCGCGTCGAGCCAGGTCGGTCTCGATCGCGCCTCCCTCGACTTCGGCAATGTCGATCGGGCGCCGGCCGGCCACGCGGAAGAGGCGGGGGCCCGGGCGGTCCTCCGAGAGGAAGACCGCGCGGCCCGCTCCCTGCCGATCGAGCGAGGCGGCGAGGGACTGCGCGTCCCCGAGAACGGCCACGTCGATCTCCGGAACCGGCCGTCCCATCAGCGCGTCCCGAACGCCTCCTCCGACGATCCAGACCCGAACACCGCCGGCTCCGGCAACGCGCGCGAGAGCGCGCATCTCTCCCCGTCGGCGCAGACCCGCGAGCCGCCGCCGCAGAGCGGGAGAAACCGAGGTGGGCATCGAGCGGGCAGGTTACAATTTTCGCGATGTCTTCGTCTTCCGCCATCACTCCGGAGGTGGTGCGCAAGGTGGCCGAACTCGCGCGCCTGTCGTTGCCCGAGGGGGACCTGCCGCGCTGGGCGGGGCAGCTCGCGCGGATCGTCGGCTACATCGACCAGCTCAAGCAGATCCCGGAAGAGGCGTTCGCCGCCCCGGGGAGCGGAGAGGCGACGCCGGTCCGGGAGGACGTCCCGGTCCCGGGCCGCGGCGAGGAGGCTCTGGCCGCCAACGCCCCCCGGCTTTCCCACGGATACGGGGCGGTGCCCCGCGTCGTCGGTCCCGGCGGGCAGGGTTAGCCGGCGTGAGGACCCCGGGAGTCGTCGAGACCGCCGCGGACGTCGCGGCCGGGAGGCGAACCGCGGTCGCGGCCGTCGAGGACGCCCTCTCGCGCGTGGGTCGTCACGAGGAGCGGGTCCGCGCCTTCCTCGAAGTCACCGGGGAACAGGCGCTCACCGAGGCGCGCGCCGTCGACGCCCGCGTCAAGGCGGGGGAGACGCTGCCGCTGGCGGGGGTTGCCCTGGCGGTCAAGGACAACATGTGGGTGGAGGGCCGCCGGGCGACCTGCGCGTCGAAGATCCTGGAAGGCTTCCGCCCTCCGGGAGACGGAACGGTCGCGGCGCGCCTCCGCAAGGCCGGGGCCGTCTTCATCGGGCGGGCGAACATGGACGAGTTCGCTATGGGATCGTCCACGGAGAACAGCGCGTCCCACGTGACCCGAAACCCGTGGGACCTCGAGCGCGTCCCGGGGGGATCCTCCGGCGGGAGCGCCGCCGCGGTGGCCGCGCGCTTTGTCCCCGGAGGATTCGGCTCGGATACCGGGGGGTCCATCCGCCAGCCCGCGGCCTGCTGCGGCGTCGTCGGCTTCAAGCCCACCTACGGCCGCGTTTCGCGCTACGGGCTCGTGGCCTTCGCGTCGTCGCTCGACCAGATCGGTCCGCTGACCCGCTCGGTCGCCGACGCGGCCCGCCTCTACTCCGTGATCGCCGGCCGCGATCCGATGGACTCGACGACGTCGGCCCGAGGCGTCGGGGCGCCCGAGGCGGCACTTTCCCGGGGAGTATCGGGGCTCCGGGTCGGATTTCTCGAAGAGGCCGAGGTCGAGGGCCTGGATCCCGCGGTGGCCGCGGACCTCGACCGCGCCCGCGCGATTTTTCGCGATGCCGGCGCGAGCGTGACGACGGTTTCGGTGCCCCGCGCCCGAGTGGCGATCGCGATCTACTACGTCGTCGCGAGCGCCGAGGCGTCCTCGAACCTGGCGCGGTTCGACGGCGTGCGGTACGGCCCGCGCGCGTCGGAGGAAGATCTGGCGTCGCTCTACGTCGCGACGCGGACCGAGGGTTTCGGTCCCGAGGTCAAGCGCCGGATCCTGCTGGGCACCTTCGCCCTGGCTTCGGGTTACTACGAGGCCTACTACGGAGCGGCGATGCGCGCGCGCCAGCTCCTCTCCGACGACTTCTCCCGGGCTTTCCAGGGCGTCGACGTCGTCGTGTGCCCCTCGATCCCGGCGCCCGCGTTTCGCGTCGGAGAGAAGACGGACGACCCGCTGACCATGTATCTCTCCGACATCTTCACGGTCCCCGCGTCGCTGGCAGGACTGCCGGCGATCTCCGTCCCCTCGGCCCTGACCGACGACGGACTGCCCCTGGGCATCCAGGTGCTGGGCCCTCGCTTCGGAGAGGACGCGGTCTTCGCCGCAGCGCGCGCCTTCGAAGCCGGCACGGAATTTCCGGATGCGCTTCCGCCCGCGGTGGCCTGATCTCCTCGCCGCGGGAGCGGCGCTCGGGCTGGCCGCCGCCTCGGCGCCGGCCGCCGAGAAGACGGTCGTCGTCTCCCGCGAGATCCGGGTCTCCATCGCCTCCGGCGACGAGATCACGCTGTCCGCGCGCCCGATTCCGGGAGAAGGCCTCGACGCGTTCGTCAGGCGCCTGACCGACGACCCGAAGACGAAGAAGGAGATCCTGGTTGGCAACCCCGGGCTGCGGGCGAAGCTGCGGTCGGATCAGTACCTGCGCGTGCCTTATCGGCTGCTCTCGGGCAGCTTCAAGAAGATCGCGATCGAAGCGCTCTATCCGGAGGATCGCGCGACCGCCGAAGGCTGGGACCATCGGGTCGCATCGCTCACGGGCAAGCCCGAGAGCCTGTGGCGCATCTCCGAATGGCTGACCGGCGAGGGCTCCAACTACACCAAGATCCGCCAAGCCGGAGCGATTGCGTCCCTGGAGACGCGGGAAGGGCAGGTCGTCCGCGTTCCGGGAAAGCTGCTCCTGCCTTCCTTCCGGGAGGCCGTGGCGGCCGCGGCGCCTCCTGCCGAGACGCCGCCCGCGCTGGAGTTCGCCGCCGACGAGCAGGGGCCGTATGCGATCTACCGGCTCCGCCGGGGCGAGGCCCTCTACTCGGCGGTCGTCGTGCGGTTCACGGGGCGCGTGCACGCCGAGGACGTCAACGCCAAGGCGGCGGAGATCGCGGCGCGCAGCGGCATCTCCGACGTCCACGCGATCCCGGTCGGGTTCCCGGTCAAGATCCCGGTTGCCGATCTTTCGCCGGAGTTTCGTCCTCCAAACGACCCGGCCCGCATCGAAGAGGAGAACGCCCGCCTGGAGGCCGCGCAGTTCGCGAACAAGGTTCGCAGCGCCGATCTCTCCGGCGTGACCGTCGTCATCGACGCGGGCCACGGCGGCCGCGACACGGGCGCGATCGTGGACGGCATGGAGGAGGCGGCGTACGTCTACGACATCGCGTGCCGGTTCGAGCGCTTCGTGTCCGCGAGGACCCGCGCGCGCGTCGTCCCGACCGTGGGCCGCGCCGCTCCCTGCGCGTCGTCGCCGTCGGATGGGGTCACCGAAGCGCGCAGCGCCCGGGTCCTGACGACTCCGCCTTATCCGATCGAAGACGCCGCCATCGGCGTGAACTTCCGCTGGTACCTCGCCAACTCGGTCTACAAGAACGCCGGCAAGAGCGGCGGCGACGCGGAACGGATCGTCTTCATCTCGCTCCATGCCGACTCCCTGCACCCCGCCGTCCGCGGCACGATGATCTACGTCCCGGGCGAGAAGTTCCTCGGAGGAAGCTACGGCAAAGCCGGCGAGCCGTACACGTCGCGCCGGGAAGTGCGCGAGGCTCCCCGCGTCTCCTTCTCCCGGCGCGAGCGCGTCGAGGCGGAGGGCCTCTCCCAGGATCTGGCGGACCGCATCGTGGCGTCCTTCCGTCAGGCCGGATTGCCGCTGCACGCCTTCCAGCCCGTGCGCCGCAACGTCATCCGCGGAGGCCGCGAGTGGGTGCCGGCGATCCTGCGGTACAACCGGATCCCGGCGCGCGTGCTGGTCGAAGTCTGCAATCTCAACAATCCCGACGACCGCAGACTGCTGAGGAGCCGTTCGTATCGCGAGAAGGTCGCGGCGTCGCTCTCGGAAGCGCTGGTTGCGTTCTACGGAGGAGGCAAGGGAGGGGGCGGCGGTGCGGAGGCGGCCTCCGCGGTCGCACCCAAGCGGTAATTCGTCCCGGGCCTCGAGATTCGCCGAACTGCGGGGAATATACTCGCCCGTCGGACGGGAAGGAGGGCGGGATGCGCTGTCGGAAGATCGCCGCGGCGTCGATTCTCACGCTTTTCGTGGCCGGCGCGGCCCTCGGCCAGGAGTGGCGGGGCGGCAAGGGGCGGGTCGACGGCGTGGTCAAGAACGAGAAGGGGGAGCCGCTCTCCGGCGCGACGGTGAAGCTTCGCTGGGGCAAGAGCGGCCATGGCGGCACGGATCTGACCACCGACGAGAGCGGTCGCTGGGCGATCGGGGGGATCATGGGCGGCCCCTGGGACCTCGATTTCGAGGCACCGGGCTACCAGCCCAAGAAGATCCAGATTTCCGTTCAGGAAGGCGGGCGCAATCCCACCGTCGAGATCGCGCTCGAGCCTGCCGCCGCGCCCGCGCCCGGTGCCGGCGCGGAGCCCGAGATCCAGGTCGGCGGAAAGAAGATCTCCAAGGAGACCGCCGCCGCGATCGAAGCCGGCAACGCGGCGCTCTCGAGTCGGAACTGGGCGGCGGCCCGCGAGAATTACGTCAAGGCGCTCGCCGAGCTGCCCGACAACGCGGCTCTGATCGAGCGCGTCGCCGCGGCGTACCTGGGCGAAGGCAACAACGACGAGGCGTTGCGCTACGCCCGGATGGCCGCCGAGAAGAGCCCGCAGGATCCTGCGCCGTGGCAGATGATCGCGGAGCTCGAGATCGGGAAGGGCAACGCCGAGGCGGGGCTGGAGGCTCTCGAGAAGATCCCGCCCGATCGGATCAAGGACAATGCGCTCTACCTGAACGCGGGCATCCTTCTCTACAACAAAAAGAAGCTAGCGCAAGCAGAGCCGGCCTTCGACAAGGCCATCGCGATCAAACCGGACGCGACCGCGTATTACTATCGGGGACTGGCGCGTTACCAGCAGAAGAAGACGAGCGAGGCCAGGGCCGACTTCCAGAAGGCGCTGGAGCTCGCGCCCGATGGCCCCGACGCCAAGGACATCAAGGACCTCCTGAAGTCGATGCCGTAGAAACACCGAGTGAGACTCTCTGCCGGTCTCGCCGCAGCCTCGATCGCATGGAGCGCGGAGCTTGCCGCGCAGCAGGCCGGATCGGTGCGCGAGACCGCGGAGGTCACGCTGGTGGAGGTGGCCGTCCGCGTCACCGGAAAAGACGGCCTCCCGATCCGGGATCTCAAGGCCTCCGACTTCACGCTCTACGACGACGGGCGCACGCAGGAGATCGTGGGCTTCGACGCGATCGATCTCGCCGAGAAGGTACCCCCGGAAGCGCAGGCGCCGATCCCGCCGGCCGCCCGGCGGCGGTTCCTGATCCTCTTCGACTTCTCCTTCGCCCGGCCCAAAACGGTCGTGGCGGCCCGGCGCGCGGCCCGGGAGCTGATCCTCGAGGGCCTCGAGGACCGGGACCTGTGCGCGGTCGCGACCTACTCGGTGGAGACCGGCGTCCGGTTCCTCGTCACCTTCTCCTCGGATCGGGCGCAGCTCGTTCGGGCGATCGACAGCCTCGGACTCGAAAGCGGCCGCGACCACCGCGATCCGCTCGCGTTCGCGTTCGACAAGGTGGTCCGAAAGACGCCCGACCGCGTGACGGTGACGGGGTACGGCGCGGAACCCAGCCTCGGGGGACGCAACGCCGACTCGACGATCATGGTCGAGTCTCTGCAGGCGATGGCGTCGATCTCGGAGGCGCGCGCCGACGACTACGAGCGCGGCCGCGTCCGCTCGCTGATCCAGTCGTTCACCGACCTCGGCCGCGCGCTCGACGCCGTCGAAGGACGCAAGGACATCATCTATCTCTCGGAGGGCTTCCGAAACCGGTTCGTCGTGGGCACCGAGGCGACGCCCGAAGAGCATCAGTGGCTGATACAGGGCGAGCAGTGGAAGGTCGACGCGGACAAGCGGTTCGGCAACACGCCGCTGCGCGAGCAGCTCACGCAGATGGGAGAGCTGTTCCGGCGCACGGACTGCGTCGTCCATGCCGTCGACATCGCCGGTGTCGTCGCCGAATCGGATTCTGAGGGGACGTTCGCCCTGGGGAAGCGCGAGCGGCAGGACTCGCTCTACGACCTCGCGATTCCGACGGGAGGAGACGTCTTTCGGAACGCCAACGACCTGTCGTCGCAGCTCGGCGCGCTGATGGTCCGCACGAGTCTGACGTACGTGCTGGCGTTCCGGCCCGAACGGTGGGGTCGCGAGGGGCGCTTCCACGAATTGAAGGTCAAGGTCTCGGCTCCGGGCGCGCAGGTCGCCGCGCGGCGGGGCTACTTCGAGAGACGGGGCTTCAAGGCGCTTTCACCTCTGGAGCGCACCCTCTCGGCCGCCAACGTCATCGCCAGCGAGATTCCCGTTTCGGACATTCCGACGCGGGTTCTCGCGGCCCCGTTCGCCGGGTCCGGAGACCTGGCGACCGTGCCGGTCCTCCTCGAGATCCCCGGGCCCGCGCTTCTCGCCGGCGATCGGCGGGACCGGAGCGGCCTCGAGATCTACGTGTACGCCAACGACGCGAACAACCGGCTGGCGGACTACTTCGTCCAGACGCTGGGAGTGGATCTCTCGACCGGGCGCGAGCGCCTGGAAACCGGCGGCATGCGCTACTTCGGTGTCCTGGAGCTGCCTCCCGGCGACTATCGTCTGCGCTCGCTCGTTCGCAACGCCGAGACCGGGCGGATGGGCTTCCAGGTCGGGTCGGTGCACGTGCCGGACTTCTCCCGGCGCGAGCCGTACGTACTGGCGCCGGTCTTTCTCGAAGCCCCCGGCAGCTGGATTACGGTGCGGGGCCGTGCGCCCGAAGCCGCAGGCGCGTCCGGGGACCCGCCCGCGCCGCTCTTTGAGGGGCTCGCGGGAGAGAACTCGGTTCCTTCGGCGGTGCCGAAGCTCGCGCCGGGAGCCGTTGCGCGCCTGTGTCTCGTGGCGTACCACTTCGGCACGGGCGACAACGGCGAGCAGTTCAAAGTCGGCGGCCAGCTCCTCGACTCCGCGGGGAGGCCGCTCGCCGGCGGCGAGCTGGAGGTGCTGGGCAAGTCGGCCGTCCAGCCCGACGGCAAACGCATCTTCCTGCTGTCGTTCAAGCCTCCCGAGGGGCTCGCGGCGGGACGCTACGGGCTCCGGATCTTTCTCCAGGACGCGGCCACGGGCCAGGCTCGCCAGGCGTCGGCGCCCTTCACGGTCTCTTGATCCGGCAAGCCGCGCTGCTCGCCGTGCTGGCTCTGGCGGGACAGGATGCGGCCGAACGCGACCGCGCGGTCGCCGAGCTCCACCGGCGCGCCCAGGAGGTCGCACCGGGGTCGCCGGCCGCGCGGGAGGTCGCGGAGGGTCTGGCGAAGCTCGGCCGCCAGTGTCTCTCCGGGGGGCAGCCCGGCTGCGCCGTCGAGCTGCTCGGCGAAGCCCTGGCGCTGGACGATCGAAACGGACTGGTCCAGGCGGAGCTCACGCTGGCCTTCGTGCGATCCGAGGATTTCGAGTCCGCCCGCTTCTACTTGAAACGCGCGGAGGCGGGCGCCTTAGGAGCGCCGCCCGAGATCTACGGAGTCCTCGGGGACGTCTACGACGGCCTTCACCGTCTCGACGACGCTCTGGACGCCTGGACGGAGTTCGCGCGCCTGGGCGGCCAGGATCCCGAGCGACTCGCGCGGCTGGCCCGCGTTCGCGAGGAGAGGGCGCTGGCGCGCGGCCAGCGCTCCCTGTCGACGGATCACTTCGGAATCTTCGCCGACGTGGCGGTTTCCCGGGGAGCCGTGTCGGAGGCCGCGCTCGCCCTGGAGGGAGCGTACGGAGGGCAGGCGTCTCTGCTGGGAGCGCGGCTCGCCTCGACGCAGATCGTCGTGCTTCATGCCGGCCGCTACTACTTCTCGCTCGTGTCGGCGCCGGAATGGGCCTCGGGCCTCTTCGACGGCAAGATCCGCGTGACCCTCGCGCCGGATGGAGCCGAGCCGTCCGGGCTCGACTCGGTCCTCGCGCACGAGCTGGCGCACGTTCTCGTCCGCCAGGCGTCGCGAGGGGCCGCGCCGGCGTGGCTGCACGAGGGCGTGGCGCAGTGGTGCGAGGGCCGCCGCCTTCCGGCGCGAAGCGTCTCCGGAGTGCTCGGCTTCGGGCCCGCGGGGAGCCTCGACGCTCTGGAGCAGCGCTTCCGTCGAAAGCTCGACGCCTCGTCGGCGCGCGCGACCTACGCCGAATCGCTCTCGATCCTGGAGTATCTCCTCGCCGTCCGCGGCGACGGCGCGCTGCGCTGCGTTCTCGCGCGGCTCGCCGAGGGCACGACTTTTCCGGAGGCGCTGCGCAGCGAGACGGGCCTCACCCCCGCGGAGTTGTACGCGGGGTGGAGACGTTGGGCGGCCGTTTGACCTGCCCTGGAACCGAGGGCGTCTCGGCCAGAAACGCGATCCATACCGGATCGGTAGCGATGGGCTGGTAGGCGGGGTCGGATCGGAGCGCGAAGCGGTCGAGGCGTCCCCGGGATTCCAGCGGCCGGAGGGCGGCGACGGCGGCGGCCGCGTTTCCCGCGCGGGCGTAGACCTGCGACTCCAGCTCCGCGCGGCGCGTGTCTTCGGGAAGCAGCGCCCGCGCCACGGCGATCGTTCGCACCGCCGCTTCGTTGTCTCCTGCGTTGGCTTCGGCGACGGCCAGCGCCGAAAGCGTCTCCGGATCCGGTCCCGCGGCGCGAAGATAGTCCTCGAGAAGCCGCCGCGCCTCCTGGGGCCTTCCCTCGGCCAGCGCCATCGACGCCAGCTCCTTGCCCGCTCCCGGCGCGGGGGGATTCTCGGCCAGCGCTCGTTCGAAGTCGGCGCGCGCCGTCGCGTTGTCGCCGGCCGCCCTCGCGGCCAGCCCCATCTGATATTCGACGGGCGCCTTCGGAGAGCCCGACTCGATCGCCCGGGCCCATGCCGCGCGCGCCGCGTCGGACTGGCCGTCGCGCTGGGCCTGGCGCGCCGCGTTCTCGAGTTCCCGCCACGGCGTTTCGGGCGGAGTCTCGGAGAGGGCGTATCGCTCCGAGAGCGTGCGGCGCACCGCCAGGATCCCGTCGATCGCGAAGAGCAAGGCCGGGACCCCGGCGAGAAGCCACAGCAGAGGCCTTCGCTCGGGAGGCAGGCGCGGCCGGAACACGACGATGATCGCGGCGAGCGCGACCAGGCCCAGGATCCGAGGGAGAGCCCGCGCCCGCGCCTCCCGGGTGGTCTCGCGAGGCCGCACGGGGGCGGCCCCGAACAGGCGGCCCACCTCGGCGGCGAGCGAGATTCCCGGATCGACTAAAGAGATGTCCTCGATCGTCCAGCCCCGGGGCGTGCGCTGGACGATCCATCGCGTCTTCAGGACCGCGGTGCCGTAGCGCAGACCCAAATCGACGGGGACGGATCCGCCGGGTCCGCCGGGCGCCGGAGACGCGACCGAGGCCCACGCGACGTCGGCCTGTGTCCCGCGGGGCGGTGCGAGCGCGCGCTCGAACTGTTCGCGCACGAGGGGACGCAGGAGTGCCTGCTGCCGGGGCGTGAGCTCGCCCCAGACGTTTCCGCCGAGCAGGCGCCGCAGAATCCCGTCGGCGTCGATGGATTCGAGGAAGATCTTCTGCTGCCCGTGGAGAATGGCGGAGGCGGTGCGCCGCGCGAACTCGGCCGCTTCCTCGGCCTGGAGGGCGTCCTGGCCGCGCGCCGGCGGAGGGGCGAGGAGGAGAGCGAAGACCGCGAACGCGCCGAGAGCGGCGGTGCGCCGCCGGACGCTCAGTATCCGGTGGCCGTGTCCGTCGAACTCGGCCGGGCGAACACCTTGAGCGTCATCGGCACGTTGCCGATGCGCAGCTCGTCCCCGTCGCGCAGGGCGACGGGCGCCGAGAGCCGGATGCCGTTGACGTACGTTCCGTTCTTCGAGCCGAGGTCCTCGAGGGTCGCCAGTCCCGACGCCACCATGACGCGGGCGTGGCGGCGCGAGACACTCTGGGCGTCGATCCACACCAGCGAATCCGTGCCCCGGCCGAGGATGTTCTCGCCGTCGGAGAGCGCGACCTCGCGCTGTCCCCAGAGGAGCCGGAAGATCCGGTCCGTCGAGGAGGCCGGGCTGCCGTCGCGCCGCAGCGTCGTCGCCGGCCCGTGGAACGCGTAGCCGTATCCGTAGACGGTGCGGATGAACTCGGGGGAGCGCGCGCCGTCGCCGATGGCGTTGCGGATCTCGGCGATCAGCGTCGGCAGGTTGACGTCGGAGACCGTCGTGTCGGGCCAGAGCCGCTGGTGCAGCTCCGCCTTCGGGATCGCGCGGGGCCGGCCCTCGAGGAGCACCTGCAGCAGCTTGAAGGCCTTCGGAGAGATCGCGACCGGACGACCTTCCCGGAAGAGCGCCCGGCTCTCCGTGTCGAGCGTGAGGCTCCCGAACCGAAAGGTCATCGTCCCTCAATAAAAACACTATACCGCCCCATGGATTCTCCGATGCGTCGAGGGACGAAGGCCGCGTTCTCGGGGACGAACGCCGGGGCGGCGTCGCCGAGGCTCTACGCCGGCAGCGGCTCGAGCCGCGTGACCCGGGGCGAGAGAGACTCGGCGCCGCGCTCGGTGCAGACGATGTCGTCTTCGATTCGCACGCCGAAGCGGCCCCGCAGGTAGATGCCGGGCTCCGACGTGAACGTCATGCCCGGCTCGAGCACCGTGCGCTCGTGGCCGACCATATACGGCGGCTCGTGCACGTCGATGCCGAGGCCGTGGCCGAGCCGGTGCGTGAAGTACTCGCCGTAGCCGGCGCGCTCGATGACGCGGCGCGCGGCCGCGTCGACCTCGGAGCACGGCACTCCCGGCGCGGCGCGGTCGATCGCGGCGCTCTGCGCTTCGAGCACGACCGACCAGACCTTGCGGTACTCGTCGGTGGGCGTGCCGAAGTAAGTCGAGCGCGTGATGTCGTAGTAGTAGCCGTCGGGGCGGTCCCAGGCGTCGATCAGCACGGCCTGATTCTTCGTCAGCGCCGTCGCGGTGGAGGCTCCGTGCGGAAACGCCGAAGACGGTCCGAACTGGACGACGTTCTCTCCGCCGAAGAGGTGGGAGATCTCGGATTCCTGGCAGCCCGGACGCAGGGCCTCGAAAGCGCGCCGGAAGCGGGGAAGAGCGACGGCGATGGCCTTGCGGATGAGCTCGATCTCGTCGGCCGACTTGACCATGCGCAGCGCGGCGAAGGTCGAGGCCGCCGAGACCGCTCCCCAACCCGACCGCGCCCTCATCAGCCGCTCGACGTCGTCGAAGGCCGTGGAGGGCTCGACGGCCAGCGTTCCCGCGGAGGTCGGAAACAGACCGGCAGCCTTCGCGAACGGGTCTTCCGTCTCTTCCCAGGTGACGACCTTCTCCACGGCCGTCATCGTCCGCAGCCGCGAGGCTTCGAACGCCGGGCAAATCACGACGGGGTCGGCGTCCGGGAAGAGAAAGAGGGCCGTCAGGCGTTCGCTCCGGTGAAAATCGATGCCCGTCAGGTAGAAGAGGTTCGAGGATGGAGTGGCGAACAGGCCGTCGGCCTTCAAAGAGGACAGGCGCGCGCGCACGCTGTCGAGGCGTCGGCGATAGATTGCGGGCTGAATGGGCATGGGGCGGATGCTAGCAGAGTCGGCCAGGGCCAAAGCGGCCCGGGCTCTCGCGTTCGTCGCGGCCGCAATCCTCGGCTTTTCCGCGGGATGCGCACGCTCCGGCGGGTCGGGCTCGGCCTCCGGGGCGCCGGTCGTGCTGATCTCCGTGGACACGCTCCGGGCGGACCACCTTCCGGCGTACGGGTACCGCGACGTCGCGACTCCGGCCCTGGACGCGCTGCGGAAGGACTCGATCCTTTTCGAGAACGCCTACTCCCACGTTCCCCTGACGCTTCCCTCCCACACCACGATCTTCACGGGACTGCTTCCGCCGCAGAACGGCGTTCGCGACAATCTCGGTTACGCGCTGGGACCCGAGCCGCCGACGCTGGCCGCCTGGCTGAAAGGGAAGGGTTACGCGACGGGAGGGGCGGTGTCCTCAATCGTCCTGTCGCACGCGACCGGCGTGTCGCGCGGCTTCGACTTCTACGAGGACGGGATCGAACCGACGAAGGCCAACCAGACGATCTCGCGGGTCCAGCGGGGAGGCGGCGAGACGGCGGCTCTGCTCACGGAGTGGATCCACGCGCGCGGAAAGTCTCCCTTCTTCGCGTTCCTGCACCTCTTCGAACCGCATACGCCGTACGAGCCGCCGGAACCCTACAAGAGCCGATACCTGCTTCCGTACGACGGCGAGATTGCGCGCGCCGACGAGATCGTGGGCACGTTCCTCGACGACTTGAAGAAGCAGGGCCTCTACGACGGAGCGCTGGTCGTCTTCCTGTCGGACCACGGCGAAGGGCTCAACGACCACGGCGAGGATGAGCACGGCGTTCTGTTGAACCGGGAGGCGATCCACGTGCCGCTGATGGTCAAGCTTCCCAAGGGGCGACGGGCGGGGGAGACGGTCTCCACTCCCGTGGCGCTCGCCGACGTGTTCCCGACCGTCGCCGAGACGGTCGGCGCGTCGGCGCCGGCGGGTCTCGCGGGTAAGTCGCTCCTTTCGGATCCGGCGGCGGGCGGCGCGGCCCGGCGCGTCTACAGCGAGACGCTGTACCCGCGGCTGCACCTGGGCTGGAGCGACCTGGCCTCGCTCATCGACGGCCGCAACCACTACATCGAGTCGCCGCGGCCCGAGGTCTACGACATCGTTGCGGATCCGGGCGAGAAGAACGACCTCTCGGCCGGACTCCCGCCGGCCTTCCGCTCCATGCGCATCGAGCTGGCCGGGATGGTTCGGCCGATGCAGGCGCCCGGGGCGACGGATGCCGAGCAGGTCAAGAAGCTCGCGGCGCTGGGTTACATCAGCGCCAACGCCGCGGATCTCACGAAGAAGGACCTCCCGGCGCCGCGGGACCGCATCGGGGCCGTCGCGGACCTGAAGAAGGGCTTCGGAGCGCTCCAGGCCGGGCGATACCCCGAGGCGGCGGCGGTCCTGTCGGCTCTGCTGAAGCGCGAGCCGGGGATGACCGACGTCTGGCAGATGTACTCGGAAGCGCTGCAGAAGCTGGGCCGCGACCGGGAGGCCCTCGAGGCGCTGCAGACGGCGGCGAAGCTCTCTCCCGGCAACCCGCAGGTGATGATGGCCCTGGCCGACTACTACCTGCAGATCGGCGACTTCGACCAGGCCCGCAAGCACGCGGAGGCCGTGGGCGAAGCCGGGACGGCCAGCCCGCACGAGAACCTGGCGCGTATCGCGCTGGCCGAAGGAAACCTCGACGCGGCCGAGCGCGAGGCGCGAGCGGCGCTCGAGCGCTATCCCGACCGCCGCGTTCCGCGTTTGATCCTGGGACGCGTCCTGCACGATCGGAAAGACTGCCTGGGAGCGATGGCGGAGCTCGACCGCGCCGCCAAACCTCATGCCGCCGAGGTGAAGGTTTCGCTCCAGAACCTCCAGTACCTGCGCGGCGACTGTCTCGCGCGGATGGGCCGCGCGGCCGAGGCGGAGGCCGCGTTCCGCGAGGAGATTCGCGACTTCCCGGCCAATCCCGCTCCGCGAACGGGTCTCGCCATGCTCTACGCCAGCCAGGGCCGCGAAGCCGAGGCGCGCCAGTCGCTGACGGGTCTGGTGCAGGACCTCGGTACCCCCGAGGCGTACTTCGCCGCGGCGCGGACCTACGAAATTCTGGGCGACGCGGTTTCGGCCCGGGAGCTGCAGGTCCAGGCGAAGCGTTTGTTCCCGAGCGCCAAGGAGCGGAAGGCGGGAGGATAGGGCGGCCGCAAGGGCCGCCCCTACGTTTGTAGGGGCGGGGCTTGTCCCCGCCCCGTCCGCAAATCCTTCCCTTTCATCTCGGGCGGCACTTCCAATCCCTGAATCCCCAAAAGCGTCGGCGCGACGTCGGCGAGCGTGCCGCCGCGGCGAAGGGCGTGGTCCGGCGCGCAGACGACGAAGGGAACAGGATTGGTCGTGTGGGCGGTCTGCGGCTCGCCGGTCGAGGGGTCGATCATCTGCTCGGCGTTTCCGTGGTCCGCGGTCATCAGCAGGATCACCCCCTGGTCGCGGCAGGCCGCCTCCAGGATTCCGAAGCATCGGTCGAGCGTTTCGATCGCCGCGATCGTCTCGGGAAGCTTCCCGGTATGGCCGACCATGTCGGCGTTGGCGAAGTTGACGACGTGCGCGCCGAACTTTCCGCCGCGCAGAGCCGTCACCGCTTCCTCGGTGATCTGCGCGGCGCTCATCTCGGGATGGAGATCGTAGGTCGCCCCTTTCCACGACGGGACCAGCTCGCGCTCTTCGCCGGGATACGCCTTCTCGACGCCGCCGTTGAAGAAATAGGTCACGTGCGCGTATTTCTCGGTCTCCGCAAGCCGGAGGTTCGCGACTCCATGCCTCGCCCACACGTCGGCCAGGATGCCGGTCAGCTCCTGCGGCGGGAAGGCACAGGGCAGACCAAACTCCTTCTTGTATTCCGTGAAGCAGACGAAGTGGATTCGGGGAGGCTTCGGGCGCGGGAATTCCGCGAACTCCGGCTCGGTCAGGGCGCGCGTGAGCTGCCGCGCGCGGTCGGCCCGGAAGTTGAAGAAGACGACGACGTCTCCGTCCCGGATCGGACCGGAGGGCTCGCCGTCGTCCAGGATGACGGTCGGCTGGATGAACTCGTCGGACTCTCCCCGGGCGTACGCGGCGTCGACCGCGGCGTCGGCGCTCTCCGCCCGGAGACCCGAAGAGAACACCAGGGCCGCGTACGCGCGGGCCACGCGGTCCCATCGTTTGTCCCGATCCATGGCGTAGTAGCGCCCCGACACCGTGGCGATGCGTCCGCCCGCCGGCGCGAGCTCTTTCTCCAGGCGCTGGATGAACGGCCGCGCGGACTTGGGCGGCGTGTCGCGGCCGTCCGTGAAGACGTGGACCCGGAGCCGCGGCACGCGTTGCTTCCCGGCCATCGCGACGAGTCCCGCGAGATGGCGCTCGTGCGAGTGCACGCCCCCGTCGGAGAGCAGGCCCATCAGGTGCAGTGTGGCGCCCTTGCGCCGCGCCTGGCGGCAGGCTTCTTCGAGCGCTTCGTTTTCGAAGAGCGAGCCGTCGCGGAGAGCCAGGTCGATTCGCAGGAGATCCTGCGGCACCATCCGTCCCGCTCCGAGCGTCAGGTGGCCGACCTCCGAGTTGCCCATCACGCCCGCGGGCAGCCCCACCGCTTCGCCCGAGGCCTCCAGGAGCGTCCACGGGTATTCGGCCAGCCAGCGGTCGAAGATCGGCGTTCGGGCCAGCGTGATGGCGTTGGCCGGCGACGCGGGGGCATGCCCCCAGCCGTCGCAGATCAGGAGGAGGACCCGCGTCCCGCTCAAAGGGGAGGTGAGAGTCGCGGCCGCGCCTCGGCCGGCCGGGAGGCCGCGCGGCGGGGGACGCGCCGCTCCAGATCCGACGCCACGTTCATGAAGGCGATGTACGCCTCGTACGGAGACTCGTAGGGGGAGAAGTAGGCATGCACGTCGCCATCGCCCGCGGGCTTGGTCGCCATGTAGTAGAAGTGATCCGAGGTCGAGAGGCGGCGGAAGTCCGACAGCAGCTCCGGCGAGCCCGCCGACTGGACGCGCGCCTCCAGGGCGAAGAGCGTCTTCAGCGCGTCGCGCTGGAGCTCGTTGCCCTGCCAGGCCGAAAGGTCGCGCGCTTCGTCGGCCCAGGACAGTTCGCGCGGAGCCGATAGCACGCCCCGGCTTTCGAGCCGTTCGATCGTTTCCGACGGGGTCAGAAACGCCGTTCCCCGATCGCGGAGGCGCAGATCCACCCAGTCCTCGAAGAACTCGAAGATGCCGGTGTCGCGGCCCTGGTGCTCGCCTAGGGTCTCGAAGTCCATGAAGAGCGAGACGACCTCGCCGTCTGCGCCGGAGATCCAGCGCTCGTACTTTGTGGGGGTCAGAGGCCATTCCGGCCACGCGCGGTTGCTGAAACGAAAAGCGATGTCGTCGGACAGCCGATAGTCGCGCAAGAGCAGGGGCAGACCGCCCGGCGTGGCCGCCCGGTAGACGTGGCGGGGCGAGCGCTCCCCCAGAAGCGGCGCCACGCCGTCGGCCAGCACGCCGGCGAACCCATGCTCCTCGAGGAAGGCGGCGAGCGCGTCCGAGTAGATCAGCTCGGTGTTGCGAAAGACGCGCGGCTCCGCACCGAGCGCCTCGACGATCTGGCGCCGGTGGAGCGCGACCTGAGCGGCGAATTCCGCGCGTGACGCCAGCCACGCGAGGGAGTGATGCGACGTCTCGGCGAGAAACTCCACGCGGCCCGTCGCGGCCAGACGCCGGAACGCCTCGCGGACCTCGGGCGCGAACTCCTCGGCCTGCTCGAGCAGGCAGCCCGACACCGAAAACGCGACGCGAAAGCGGTCGTGCCGCTCCAGCAGCCGCGCGAGCATGGCCGTGGCGGGCAGGTAGCAGCGGTCGGCGACTCTGCGAAAGAGCTCGCGGTTTCCGGCGTCGTCGAAGTAGCGATGCTCGCGGCCGACGTCGAAATAGTTGTAGCGGCGCAGCCTCCATGGCTGATGAACTTGAAAATAGAGACAGACGGGAATCATCGCGCGCGGCTCATTCTCGCACCAATTCCCGATAGACGCCGGTGCAGCGCCACGCCGCCTCCCGCCACGAGAGGCGCTGCACCTCCTCGCGCCCGCGCGAGGAGAGTGTCTCCCTGAGCGGCGGGTAGAGGAGCACCGCGAGGATCTTGGAGGCGAGGTCGTCGACGTCTCCGAAGCGGACGCGCAGCGCGTGGCGAACGACCTCGGAGACGCCGGCGCTGCGCGACAGGATCACCGGAGTGCCCTGCCGCAGCGCCTCCAGGGCCGTCAGGCCGAAGGGCTCCGAGACAGACGGCATGACGTAGACGTCGGCGCGGGCGTAGAGCCGGTCGAGGTCCTCCGACGGCAGAAATCCCGTGAACAGGAACCGGCCTTCGAGGCCGTGGGCGGCCACGCGCGCGACCATGTCGCCGAGCCGGTCCCCTTCGCCCGCGACCGCGAATTTCACCGAAGGCATCTCCGCCGCGACGCGGGCTGCCGCCTCGACGAAGTATTCGGGGCCCTTCTGCCGCGTGATCCGTCCGGCGAAGAGCACCAGCGGGTCTCCTTCCTCGACCGTCCAGCGCGCCAGCGGCTGGCCCGCGTCGATCGCGTTGTGGACGACGCGGAGCCGCTCGGCGGCAACGCCGTAGCGCGTCGCCAGGATCTCGGCAGTGTAGCCCGAGACGGCCACCACGCGGTCCGCGGCGGCGAGCCCGGCCCGCTCGACCGCCATGACGAAACGATTCGGCGCGGCGCCGGCGCGGTCGTACTCCGTCGCATGGACGTGCGCGACGAACGGCTTGCCGGTGGCGCGCTGGGCGTGGATCCCGGCGAGGAACGTGAGCCAGTCGTGGGCGTGGATCACGTCGAAGGACTCGCGCAGCGCGATCCGCGCCGCGGCGCCGGCGTAGCGGAGCACCTCGCTGTGGAGGTTCGGGCCGTAGAGCGACGCGCCGGGATCGCGCTCCTCCTCCTCGGCGCGCTCCCGGAGGTAGACGTCCTCGGTGACGTACGGCGCGAGGATCGTCCGCACGCGCCGGACCCGCACCGAAGGCTCGCGCCGTCCGCGCCGGCGCGCGCGCGGATGGTCGGGCAAAACCAGGAGAACCTTCGTTCCGAGCTCGCGCAGGCCCCGGACCAGCCCCTCGCAGGCGACACCGAGGCCGCCGCTGACGAAGGGCGGAAACTCCCAGCCGAACATGAGGACGCGCATCAGTGTGGTTCCAGGTTCCGGGTTCCAGGTTCCGGGTCCCGATCGCAGACAGCACCCTGAAACCTTCTCTATTCCCCTCCCTGCAGGTGCGTGTAGACCACCCTCGCCACCTCGGCCACGCTCCAGGCCTGCGCGAAGCAGCCTCGGGGAATGTAGGGGGAATCTCCGTCGAACATCTCGGAGACGAAGCCGAGGCCCGCCTCGCGCACGTGCGCGCGCAGCGGAGCGAGCAGCGCCCGCATCGTCCGGCGTGACTCCTCGGTGTTGCCGAAGACCCGGAAGTGCGCGTCGGCGAAGGGGCCCATCAGCCACGGGTAGACCGTTCCCTGGTGGGCGGCGGAGAGCCGTTCGGTCTCGTCTCCCTCGCAGCGTCCGCGGTATCGCGGATCGGCCGGGTCCAGCGTGCGGAGGCCGAACGGAGTCAGCAGGGCACGCCGCACCGCCCAGTACACCGACCGCGCCCGGTGCGGAGGAAGCAGGTCCTCGGTCAGCGACACGGCCAGGATCTGATTCGGCCGCAGGCTCGGGTCCGATCCGAAGTCCCCGACGACGTCGTAGAGATAACCCTTGTCGGCCTGCCAGAACGTCTCGTTGAACCGGCGCGCGGCGTGCCAGGCCTCCGATTCCAGCTCCCGCGCGCGCCCGGTTTCGCCGGCGGAGCGTTCCATCCGCGCCGCGCTCTTCAGCGCCGCGTGCCAGAGCGCGTTGACCTCGACCGCGCGCCCGGAGCGCGGCGTGACCGGCTGTCCGTTCACGACGGCGTCCATCCAGGTCAGCGCGCGGCCGGGCGAGTCGCCGGAGAGAAGGCCGTCGGGCCCGATGCCGATGCCGTGGCGCGTTCCCCTGCGGTAGGCCTCGATGATCGAGCGCACCGCGCCGAGCAGGGGAGACGCGCCCGCGGGATTGCGCCGGGCGCGCCCGAACCACTCGACCGCCAGAATGAACCAGAGCGACGCGTCGATCGAGTCGTATTCGGGCTCTCCCTCTTCGCCGGAGAAGTGGCCGGGGACCAGGCCGTCGCGGCGCAGGCGCGCGAACGTGTTCAGAACGCGCGCGACCGACCCGGAGCGTCCGGCCGCCAGGGCGATTCCCGGAGCCGCGACCATGGCCTGCCGGCCCCAGTCGCCGAGCCACGGAAACCCCGCGAGGATCGTGGTTTTGCGGTGATCCGCCTCGACCAGGAACGACTCGGCGCGCCGGGCCATTTCGTCGAAGATCGCGTCTCCCGTGGGCCCGAAATCGGCGCGCCGGCGCCTCTCCTCGTCGCGGAGATGGTCCGGGTCGGCGGCGACCTCGTCGAGCGAGAAGAGGGCGAAGACGCGGGCCTCCGGGCGAAGGCGCCACTCCCACTCCAGCGGGCTCCAGAGGTCCTCTTCGCGGTCGTAGCCGCGGGCCGCGTCCTCGAGATACGCGAAGTGGCGGTACCACACCGGATCCGTCCGCGTCGCCGCGAAGACGCCTCGCAGGTAGAGGCGCGGAAGGTAGGGGAGAGGCTTGACCCAGGACGTCTCTCCGCGCACCTCCACCGACGCGTCCCAGTCCGGGGTCTCGCGCTGGAGCCGGTGCGAGCCGCGAAACGCGAGCAGCGGCCGGACGCGGAGGACGATCTCGTGGGCGCCGCGATTGACCCATCGCACGAGCGTGATCGAGCGGTCGCGAACGAGGCACAGCGAGCGCTCGATCGCGAAATCCTCGGTCTCGTGCCGCCACGTCGGGAAGGGCTCCAGGCGAAAGCGCGTCAGGTTGGCGAGCCCTTCGGAGGCCGTGACGTCGCGATAGACCTGAGAGGAGATGCTCGTCGTCGCCCCGCGAGCGGTCACGAATTCTTCGCTGCCGGAAACCATCATCCAGCGCCGGCGCGGCGGCGGGATCGCCGGCACGTACCAGCCGTGGTAGCGACGAGTGCGCGGGCCCGCGGCCGTGCCGCAGGCGAAGCCGCCCAGACCGTCGGTCTCCAGCCACTCCAGGGCCAGGGCGCGCGACTCCGCCTCCGAGCGGCTCCACTCGAGCGGTCGGCGGGCGGCGCGATCGCGGGAGATCGATTCCTTCGTCGACACGGCTTCTCGAAACCTCTTCGGGGGATTCTCTCTCAGATGACGGAGGGATTCCCGTCCCTTCGCGGCATCTTCACCGGGGTCGCGTAATAAGATCGCTCCTTCGAAGGAGGCCCCTTGACGACCAGCACTCACTCCCTCGACGCGCTCTGCATCAATACCATCCGCACGCTCTCGATCGATGCGGTGCAGAAGGCCAACTCCGGTCATCCCGGGTTGCCGCTCGGCGCCGCTCCGATGGCGTACGTCCTCTGGCAGCGCTTCCTCAAGCACAACCCGCACAATCCTCACTGGTCGGATCGCGACCGCTTCGTGCTCTCCGCCGGCCACGGGTCGATGCTGCTCTACAGCCTCCTTCACCTGACGGGTTACGACCTGACGCTCGACGACATCAAGGCCTTCCGCCAGTGGGGCAGCCGCACACCCGGCCACCCCGAGTACGGCTTGACGCCCGGGGTCGAGGCCACGACG
This sequence comes from Acidobacteriota bacterium, assembly GCA_046725935.1. Classification (GTDB taxonomy): domain Bacteria; phylum Acidobacteriota; class Thermoanaerobaculia; order UBA5066; family Gp7-AA6; genus DAHUXD01. The sequence continues at coordinate 32,738 of JBKOZO010000169.1, forward strand.
GGACCTCTCGGCCAGGGCACGGCCAATGCCGTCGGCATGGCGATCGCGGAACGCTTCCTCGCGAACCGGTTCAACCGGGACGGCCACGAGATCGTGAATCACCGCACGTTCTGCCTAGTCGGAGACGGCGACATGATGGAAGGCATCTCGTCCGAGGCGGGCTCGCTGGCCGGCCATTTGAAGCTCGGCAAGCTCGTCTACCTCTATGACGACAACAAGGTCTCGCTCGACGGTCCCACGTCGCAGTCCTTCACGGAGGACGTTCTCGCGCGCTACGCGGCCTACGGCTGGAAGACGCTCCGCGTCGAAGACGGCAACACCGACATCGACGGGATTCACCGCGCGATCGCGGAGGCGGTCGCCCAGACCGAGAAGCCCACGTTCATCGCGGTCCGGACCACGATCGGCTACGGCTCGCCGCACAAGGCCGGAACCTCCGCCGCCCACGGCAGCCCGCTCGGCGTCGAGGAGGTCGCGCTGACCAAGGAGGCTTTGGGCTGGGAGTGGACCGAGCCCTTCTACGAGCCGCCCGAAGCCGTGAAGCACTTCCGGACCGCGGTCGATCGGGGGGAGAGAGCCGAATCGGAGTGGCAGAAACGCTTCGATGCGTGGGCGAACGCGTATCCGGATCTCGCCGAAGAGTGGCGTCTCGCGCAAGCCGGCGAGCTCCCCGCCGGCTGGGACGCGGACCTGCCGCTGTGGAAGGCCGGCGAGTCGCTCGCCACGCGCGTCGCGGGAGGCAAATCGATCAACGCGATCGCCAAGCACGTGCCGTGGCTGCTCGGTGGCGACGCGGATCTCTCCGAGTCGACCAAGACGACCATCGAGGGCGCAGGCTCCTTCGACGGCCAGACCGGCGCCGGGAACAACATTCACTACGGCGTGCGCGAGCACGCCATGGCGGCGATCGGCAACGGAATCTCCTACCACGCCGGCGCGCGCCCCTTCGTGGCCACGTTCTTCTGCTTCTCGGACTACATGCGCCCGGCGATCCGGCTCGCGGCGCTCTCGAAGCTTCCGACGATCTTCGTCTGGACGCACGACTCGATCGGCCTCGGAGAAGACGGCCCGACCCACCAGGCGGTCGAGCAGTTGATGTCGCTGCGCGACATGCCGGAGTTTTCGGCGATCCGGCCGGGCGACGCCAACGAGACCGCGCAGGCGTGGCGGGCCGCGATGCGGCACACCAAGGGCGCGGTCGGCATCATCTGCTGCCGGCAAAACATCCCGGTTCTCGACCGCTCGGGAGCGAAGGGAGACGTCTCCCGCGGGGCCTACATCTTTGCCGAGGCGTCGTCGGGGACGCCGGCGTTGATCCTCATGGCGAGCGGCTCGGAGCTGCATCTGGCCGTCGGCGCCCGCCAGAAGCTCGAAGCCGAAGGCGTGCCGACGCGCGTCGTCTCGATGCCGTGCTGGGAGTTCTTCGAGCAGCAGCCTCCGGCTTACCGCGACGAGGTCCTTCCGCCCTCGGTCAAGGCGCGCCTCTCGATCGAGGCCGGAGTGACCCTGGGCTGGCAGAAGTGGGTCGGCGACGAAGGGGACTCGATCGGAGTAGACCGCTACGGCGCCTCGGCGCCGGGCGACATCGTGATGAAGGAATACGGTTTCACGGTGGAGAACGTGGTGGCCCGCGCTCACGCCGTGCTCGGAAAGGGGGCAACCACATGGCCGACAATCCGCTGAAGAAGCTCGCGAGCCTCGGACAGAGCGTCTGGTACGACTACATCCGCCGTGATCTCGTGCAGGGCGGAGGTCTGAAAAAGCGGATCGACGAGGACGGCCTCGCGGGGATGACGTCGAATCCGACGATC
>JBKOZO010000170.1:0-52200 GCA_046725935.1 Acidobacteriota bacterium
GCCTGGACCCCGAGATCGGCGTGATGACACCCGACATCCTCGAGGCCCAGTTGAACGCCCTCATGATCGAAGTCTCTCAGGAGGTCGTGGCGGTCGCGGACGCTTCGAAATTCCACCGCCGCAGCCTCTCGGTGATCGCTCCCGTGGAGAAGCTGCACAAGCTGATCTCCGACAGCTCGGCGAGCCCCGAGATCGTCGAGGCGCTGCGGGCCCGGGGCGTCGAAGTGATTCTCGCCTGAGGCCGAGCGGCAGGACCCCGCGCCCGGGCCCGCACGACGGAGACGACGGCAATGGAGCACTGGCTGACGTACGCGCTCGTCACCACGCTCTTCTGGGGCGTCTGGGGCGCCCTGATCGAGCTGCCCGAAAAGCGCGGGTTCCCGGCGACGCTGGGCTATGTCGTGTGGTCCCTGACCATGATTCCGTGCGCGCTGGTGGCGATGTCCCTCGTGGGCTGGAAGGTCGAGACGGACCCGCGCTCCGTGGCGCTCGGCACGGCCGCCGGATTGCTCGGCGCCGGCGGCCAGCTCGCCCTCTTCGAGACCCTGCGCCGCGGCCCGGCGTATCTCGTCTTCCCGATCGTGTCGCTCTCCCCCGCAGTCAGCGTCGTGCTGGCGGTGGCATTGCTCGGCGAGTCGACGACGCCGCGCGTCTGGGCGGGGATCATCCTGGCGCTCATCGCGGTGCCGCTGCTCTCCTATCAGCCCCCGGGCCGCTCGCCGGCGGCTCGAGGCCGTCTGTGGCTCGGATTGTCGCTGGTGGTCTGCCTCGCCTGGGGCATCCAGGCCTACGTGTTGCGGTTCGCCAACCAGACGATGAAGAGCGAGAGCATCTTCTTCTACATGACCGTGACCGGCCTCCTGCTCGCGCCCGTGGCCACCTGGATGACCGACTTCCGCAAGCCGATCCACTGGGGGCCCCGGGGACCGCTGCTCGCGTTCGCCATCCAGTCGCTCAACTCGATCGGTGCACTGACGATGGTCTACGCGTTCAGGTATGGCAAGGCGATCGTCGTCAGCCCTCTGATCAATGCCGTCGCTCCGGCGATCACCGTCTTGCTGTCCCTGATCCTCTACCGCACCATTCCGCATGCCGTCGTCGCTCTCGGCATGGCCCTGGCGGCGATCGCTTTTTTCCTGATGGCGTGAGGCGTCCGTGGGCGAGATGACGGTCGGAAAATTGCGCGGACTCCGGCAGTGCTCCGGCCGACGGGGAACGCTGTCGCTTCTCGCCCTCGACCACCGCAACAACCTGCGCAAGATTCTGCGGCCCGAAGCCCCCGAAAGAGTCGCCGACGGCGAGCTCACGGAGTTCAAGCGCGAGGCCCTGGCGTCGCTCGCCGAGGCGGCCACAGCCGTGCTCCTCGACCCGGAGTTCGGCGCGGCGCAGAGCATCGCGAACGGAGCCCTGCCCGGCGACCGCGGCTTGATCGTCGCTCTGGAGCAAACGGGCTACGCCGGCGATCCACACGCCCGGGAGAGCCGCGTTCTCGAACACTGGAGTGTCGGCAAGATCCGCCGCATGGGGGCGAGCGCGGCCAAGCTGCTCGTCTACTACCACCCCGCGGCGTCGACCGCGCGGCGAATCGAGGCGCTCGTGCGCGAGGTCGCCGCGGACTGCGCCCGCGAAGACCTGCTGCTGGTGCTCGAGCCGCTGGTTTACAACCCCGACCCGCGCGCCCCTAAGCTGTCGCCGGAATCGCGTCGCGAGGCCGTCATAGAGACGGCGCGGCGGCTGGCCGTCCCGGGAGTCGACGTGCTCAAGGCGGAGTTCCCGGCCGCCTCCGCGGACGAGTCGGAGTGGCTGGATTCGTGTCGGGAGCTCACTTCCGCGAGCCGTGCGCCGTGGATTCTTCTCTCGGCGGCGGCCGACTTCGAGACGTTCCTGCGCCAGGCCGACGTCGCGTGCCGCGCGGGAGCCTCGGGGGTGGCCGTGGGACGTGCGGTCTGGAGCGAGGCCCCGCGCCTCTCGGGCGAGGAGCGCGCGGCTTTCCTTCGCGGCCCGGCCCGCCGGCGGATGGAAGCAGTGACGGCATGCTGCGCCGAACGGGCGCGCCCCTGGACGGCGGTCTATTCGGCGCCGGAGATCGACGCACGATGGTTCTCGCGCTACTGACCGGCCGGGACATCCCATGACGGGCGGCGCGAAGGCCGAGATCGTCTGCGTCACGTCCAACCCCGCCATCGACCGGACGATGGAGGTTCCGGGTCTGCGACCGGGATCCATGACGCGAGCGACTTCGTCGCGGGTCGCGGCCGGCGGAAAGGGCGTCAACGTGGCCCGCGCGCTCGTGGCGCTCGGCGCCCGGGCGCGATGCATGGGACCGCTCGGAGGAGCAAACGGGCGAATTCTCGCGGACCTGGCCGCCGCGGAGGCTCTCCCCGCGACGTGGACGTGGTGCGACGTCGAAACCCGCAGCTGCCTGATCCTCGTCGATTCCGCGGCGCGCGAAGCCACCGTGATCAACGAGGTCGGACCGCGGCTCTCGGCCGAGGACTGGCAACGGGTCTGTTCGGACGTCCTCGCTCAGACGTCGGGAGCGTCTGCCGTTTGCGTGAGCGGGAGCCTCCCGCCGGGCGTCCCACCCGAGGGGCTTGCCGCGCTCTGCCGTTTACTTCTCGACTCGGGGCAGGCGCCCTGGGTGGATTCGAGCGGGGCGGCGCTGGTCGCGGTCCTGTCCGTCCCGGGCGTGCGGCTGAAGATCAACCGCGAGGAGGCCGAGGAGCTGCTCGGTCGGCGTCTCGACGGTGTGGCCGCGTGCGAGGAAGCGGCGCGGCAGTTCGTGGCTCGTGGGATGGCGGCCGTCGTGCTGACGATGGGCGGAGAAGGCGCACTGCTCGCCGAGGCGGAAGGCTGCTGGCACGTCGCCGCGCCGCCAATCGAGACCGTCAGCGCCGTGGCGAGCGGTGATTCGTTCCTCGCCGGGCTCGTGGCGGCCTGGACCTCTGGACGCGATCTCCGCGAGGCGCTCTGCTGGGGAGTCGCTGCCGGAACAGCCAACGCCCTGGCAGCCGGAGGAGCGCGCTTCTCACGATTCCAGTTCGACTCCGTCCTGGCCCGAGTCCTCGCGAGCCCGCGATCCCGTTGACGAAATACGCGCCGCGGGGGCGCGAGGCGGCGGTCAGGCGCCAGGCAGCTCCGTGAATTAGCGTCTCGTAAAGCCGCGATTAGCGATACGTGAGAAGCATGGCGGGAGGCCGCGCGCCGAATACTCTCTCGCTCGTCAAGGAGAACGGCATGCACACCGCGCGAAGGGGTCTTCCACTTCTCCATCTCTCGATCGTGATGTTTCTGTCCACAGTCGGCGTCCTGGCCGAGACGCCGGCCGTCTCGAGCCGGCTTCTGACGGCCCGGGTGGATCCGAAGGAGTTCGGGATCCAGGACGTGACGGTCACTCCGATCACCGCCGGATCGTTCACGGCGATCTCTACGGAAGGAGGAGGGCTGGACGTCGGCACTCCCATCGACCTCGCGACTCTGGGCCGCCACTGCATCGACTGCGAGTCCTCCGGCGTGATGTATTTCGCGACGCTCAGCATTCCCGCGGGCGCGGTCATCGACTTCATCGGCGTCAACACCAATAGCGACGAGGACCTGACGTTTCAGTTCGCGCTCTTCGAGCGGAGCCGGCTCGGCCATGTCGCCGGCCTCGTCGGATTCGCGATTCCGCCGCACGATTGGGACACGGACTACGACGGCCCGCTCAACGTGCACATCCCCAACAATCTGGACCACCAATACGTCCTCACCGTCGAGCAGGCCGCGAGCCCTCGCCCTCAGTACTTCGGCGGTGTCGAGATCTGGTGGCACCGTACCGTGAGCCCCGCTCCGGCCGTCGCGACCTTCGCCGACGTGCCGACGTCCCACGTCTTCTTCCAGTTCATCGAAGCCCTCGCCGCCTCCGGCATCACCGGCGGCTGCGGCGGCGGCAACTTCTGCCCGGACGCCCCGATCACCCGCGGCCAGATGGCGGCGTTTCTGTCGAAAGCGCTGGGACTGCATTTCCCGAACTGACACTTCGATCCCGTTCGGATCATCGCGACCACGTCGACTCGATCCCGGTCTGTGAAAGGAGTACCCATGAGAACCAAAGTGTCCATCCTCTCCATCGTCATCCTCGCCGGAAGCCTGGTCGCCGGCGCGCAGAGCTTCGGAACCTCGAACACGTCCATCCTCACCCTGCCCGCCGTCGCCTTTCAGCTCGCGGCCGGTACGGAAGGCGCGATCGACGGCGCCGCGGCGAGAAGCTGCGCGTCCGACGGTCCGTGCTCGTGGCTCGCGGGCGTGACTCTGCCCTCCGGTTCGCGAATCACGGAGCTCGAGCTCGAAGGCTGCGACGGCGATTCCGCCTCCAAGGTCTCCTTCGGCCTGGAACGCCACCCCGTCCCGCTGCAGGGCGTCGTACCGCTGGCGAACGGGAGCACCGGCATCGCCGATACGCCCGGATGCGCTCTGTTTCCGGTGACCCTGGACCACACCGTGGACAACTGGGCGAACAGCTACGTCGCGCAGGTCCTGGCGGCTCCGGGAACCAACGTCCGTTTCGCCGCCATTCGAGTGGGATACCAGCTTCAAGTGAGTCCGGCGCCGGACACGGCGACGTTCGGCGACGTCCCGACGTCTCATCCGTTCTTCCAGTTCATCGAAGCTCTCGCCGCGTCGCGAACCACGTCGGGCTGCGGCGGCGGCAACTTCTGCCCCGACTCCCCGGTGACGCGGGGACAGATGGCCGTGTTTCTGGCGAGAGCCCTGGGCCTGAACTTCCAGAACTAGAGATGGAGAACCCAATGCCTCAAAAGGTCGTCATCGACACCGACCGGGTGCCCCGCCTCGGCCCCTACTCCCAGGCGGTGCGCGTGGGAGATCTCATCTACACCGCCGGGCAAGCCGGGATCGATCCCGCAACTGGCGAGGTGGCCGGTGAGAGTTTCTTCTCTCAGGCCCGGCAGGCTTTCACGAATCTGCGCACGCTACTGGAAGACGCCGGCAGCGGAATGGATCAGGTGCTCAAGGTGACGTGCTTCATCGCACACGCCGACGCGTTCATGTCCCTGAATGAGCTTTTCGCCGAGTATTTCCCGGACTCGCCCCCCGTCCGGTCGGTGCCGGTGGTGACTCTCCCTCGGGGTCTGAAGTTCTCGATCGAAGCGATTGCCGTGGCCCGTGGTTGAAGCCATGGCTTGAACCGGTTCCGCGGCACAGACCTCTTTGTTCGCGGCGCGCGAGGGAGGAGGCGCGCGCCGCGGGAGCGAGCGCGCAGCGGTGGGGTCAGGCGAGCGGTCGAGCCCCGTATGGCGAGCCGCTCGCCGGTGGCATGAGCCAGACCGCGAACGAGCGCGAGCGACGCAGGTGCGCATAGAAGTCACACTTCCGACAGAAACCGAGGTGGTCCGATCCTTGCTCGACCTCTGGGTGGAGTTGGCGGATGCGTGCCGCGCGGAAGGTCGGAGCTCTCGCGGGCGTCGAGGCGACGGCCGATACGCCGAGGCAGGCCGGGAAGCCGATTCCTGCCCTCTCGCTCACCGACGCCGTCGTGGTCATCGTCGGCATCGTGGTCGGAGCAGGGATCTTCAGGACTCCCTCCCTCGTCGCCGCGGCGGCTGGCACCGGGCCCGCGGTCCTGCTGCTCTGGGTCATTGGAGGGGCGGTATCGCTGATCGGGGCGCTCTGTTACGCGGAGCTCGTGACCGCCTATCCGCATCCGGGCGGCGACTACCACTATCTCTTTCGGGCGTACGGAAGAGCGCCCGCGTTTCTCTTCGCCTGGTCCCGAATGACCGTCCTCCAAACGGGCTCGATCGCTCTGCTCGCTTTCGTCTTCGGGGACTACGCGTCGCAGCTGCTTTCTCTGGGTAGCCGCTCTTCGGCGATCTTTGCCGCTCTCCTGATCGTCGTTCTGACCGCCATCAACCTGGCCGGCCTGCGGCAAGGGAAGTGGACGCAGAAGATTCTGACGACCGCCGAGATCGCGGGTCTGCTCCTCGTGGTCGCCGCTGGCCTATTCGTGTCTCGCGCGGCCGGGGAGCCGCCGGCATCGACCGATGGCTACGGAGGGTCGAGCGTGGGTCTCGCGCTCGTTTTCATACTTCTGACGTACGGCGGCTGGAATGAAGCCGCGTACCTCTCCTCGGAAATGCGGGGACGGCGGCGCAACCTGGCGCGCGCGCTGCTGTGGGGGATCGCGATCATCACCGGCGTCTACTTGCTCGTTAACCTCGCTTATCTCGCGGGCCTTGGCGTTACCGGGATGGCGGCCTCGCAGGCCGTGGCGGCGGACCTCATGCGCCGGTGGCTCGGCGAGACGGGGGCCGACCTCGTCAGCGTGCTCGTTGCCATCTCCGCGATCACCTCGGCGAACGCCACCATCCTGACCGGCGCCCGGACGACCTACGCTCTGGGACGGGACTTCCGCATCTTCCGTCCGCTGGGTCGTTGGCGGCCTCGCGCCGACACACCGGCCAACGCCCTCCTCGCTCAGGGCGCGATCGCATTCGCGCTCGTGCTGCTGGGGTCGTTTACGCGTTCCGGCTTCGTGACGATGGTCGAGTACACGGCGCCCGTCTTCTGGGCCTTCTTCCTCATGACGGGACTCGGGCTCATCGTGCTCCGCGTTCGTGAACCGGGGACGCCCCGTCCGTTTTCGGTTCCGCTCTATCCAGTCACGCCGCTGTTGTTCTGCGCGAGCAGCGCTTACATGTTGTGGTCCAGCCTCGCCTACACCGAGCTCGGGGCTCTCGTGGGTGTCGCCGTGCTGCTTGCCGGCGTGCCTTTGCTCGCACTAGCAAAGTCGGCGTGAGTGTCCACTCATCGAGATGGAGGGTCAGACAATGCAAAGGAATCGCAGAATTCGGGCCATCGGTCTCTGGACCGCGTTGGCGGTCACCGGGGGTTTGGTCGCTCTGGGTTGGCGCTCCCCCGCGGCGCGCGTGCCGCAGAACGCCAGGGCGGCGCGAACGACCCCCGCCGAGCCGGAAGTCCCCTACGTGGCGACCCGCGAGGACATCGTGAACGAGATGCTGCGGATGGCGGCCGTCACGAAGGACGACGTCGTCTACGACCTCGGCTGTGGCGACGGGCGGATCGTCACGACGGCCGCCAAACGGTTCGGCGCGAAGGGGATCGGAATCGACATCGATCCGAAGCGGATCGCCGAGAGCGAGCAGAACGCCCGCACGAGCGGCGTCGCCGACCGCGTGAGGTTCATCCAGGGCGACCTCTTCGACGCGGACCTGTCGCAAGCGACCGTCGTGACGCTCTATCTGCTTCCCTCGGTGAACCTGCGCCTCCGACCCAAGCTCGAGCGGGAGCTGAGGCCCGGAACTCGAGTGGTCTCGCACAACTACGATATGGGCGACTGGGAGCCTCTGCAGAAGACAGAGATCGGCGACCATGTGGTGTACCTCTGGTTGATTCCGGAGGCAAGAGCGAGGGCTCGATGAGGCGAGCGTCGCCGGTACATGCACCCCGACCTCACATCGGTTGTTCTGATTGGCAATTCGGCCAAGACCCTTCGGAGCACTCGGGCCTATGATCGCGACGAGCCATGAATCGCCCACCTGCTCCCGCTTCCGCCAGAGCCACTCCATTCTTCCGAAGGGGAATCATCGCGGGCCTGGTTGGCGCTTCGACGATCGCCCTCTGGTTCCTGGCTTTGGACGTGGTTCGCGGGCGTCCCCTGTACACGCCAACGCTCCTCGGAACGGCACTCCTCCGGGGACCCGCCGCCGTTGCCTCCGCGAAGAACCTCCCGATCTCGCTTCCGGTGGTACTCTTCTTCACGCTGGTGCATGGGCTCGCCTTCATCGGGATCGGCCTTGCCGGTCAGCGTCTGCTGGAGCTTGCCGAGAAAAACGCCAACTACGGATTCGGCGTCATTCTTTTTTCCGTCATCTTCCTCTCTGGATTTCTCTTCATTTCGTTGGTCTTCGCTGCGGAGATTCTCGACGCGTTGTCTTGGCCAGCAGTCCTCGCCGGCAACCTCATCGCGCTCGGAGCGATGAGCGTGTACTTTCGCAGACACCATCCTGAATTCAAGATGCTTCCGTAGTCGTTGCAGACTTGATAGGTGAGCCCAACAGCCCGTAGATCAGGTGCCCCCATCCTGCGTCGGATGCGCAACCGGGCTCTCCGCCGCCTTCCCGGCGCGAGCTCGGGTTGCGTTCCCTCCGCGTGCCCGATTTCGAGACCGGGATTAAGGCCGGTGGGAGGCGGGACGCCGCGCGGGATCAGGCTCAAAAGTGACATTCGAGTGACCGCCGGCCTTCGGCCGGCGTTGCCTACTGCCGGGGGTCTGCCTTCGGTGATCGGCTTGGTGGAGCTGAACGGAATCGAACCATCCGCGCGACTGGGCCGCGGCGCAGACCCCGAGCCAGCGCTCGCGACGGTATTGGTGGAGCTGAACGGGATCGAACCTTCCGCGCCTCGCTTCGCTCGGCACGTCCGCGTCGACGTCTCAGGCGGGGGGCGCACGGCGCCCCCCGAGCCCCCGGGAGGTCGGTCGATGGTTCGATCCCGACGGCCGGGCCGATTGTTGAGTTCTGGCGAAAAAGTTCTGGTGGAGCTGAACGGGATCGAACCGTCGACCTCCTGAATGCCATTCAGGCGCTCTCCCAGCTGAGCTACAGCCCCACGCGAAGAGGCGGCAGGATAGCACGCCCGCGCGGGCGGCAAAAACCGCCCCGGACGCCGCCGGTCTTGAGGCATAATATTGAGCCAGACACACTTAATCGATGTTCTCAGACTCTCTCGCCGGGCGCGGCCTGCGGGACCGTTCCCGGCGCACGGGCGAAGCGCTGCGGGTGCTCGTCATCGACGAGAATCCGAGGGATCGCGTCCAGATCGAGGAAGCTGCGCGCCAGGCCTTCCCCGGGTCGCGGACGGAGGCGGTTTCGGACCCATTCCAGATCGACGGGATTCTCGACGCGGGTGAGTTCGAGATGGTCGTTGCGGACCATCGGCCGAGCTGGATCGACGCCTTTCACGTGCTGGCGCGCGTGCGCGAGCGCAATCCCGACCTTCCGGTCCTTCTCTGCACGGGCACCGGCAGCGAGGAGCTCGCCGTCGCGGCGATGAAAGCGGGGTTCGACGACTATGTCCTCAAGCACCCGCACCACTTCCCCCGGCTGGCCTCCGCGATGCGGTCGGCGCTGGAAGAGTCCACGCGACGCCGCGCGGCGCGCGAGTCCGAGAGCCGGTACCGGACCCTCTTCGAGGGCGTTCCGGTGGGCCTCTATCGCGGAACTCTCTCGGGCCAGATCCTCGATGCCAACCCGGCGTTGATCGAGCTCCTCGGCTTTCCGTCGCGCGAAAGCCTGATGGCGGTCAACCTGCGCGACGTCTACGCCGACGCCTCGATGCGGCGCACGCTCCTCGAGAAACTGGAGCGCGAGGGCGAGGTTCACGGTCTCGAGCTGCGGTGGAAGCGCTACGGAGGACAGATCATCACCGTACGCGTCAGCGCCCGGCCGATTCGGGACCCTTCAGGCCGCCTGCTCCACTACGAAGGCGTCGTCGAGGACGTCACGGAGCGCAAGCGCTCGCGCGAGGAGCTCCAGGAATCCAACCAGTTCCGCCAGGAGATCATCCAGGGCGCCGGCGAGGGAATCGTCGTCTACGACCGGGACCTTCGCTACATCGTGTGGAACCGGTACATGGAGAAGATGACGGGACTGCCGGCCGACCGTGTCCTCGGCCGGAGGGCCCTCGATCTTTTCCCCTTCCTCCGCGAGAACGGCATCGACGCGCTTCTCCAGCGGGCGCTCGGAGGCGACACCGCGTCGTCCAAGGACGTCCCCTACACGATCCCCGAAACGGGCCTCTCGGGCTGGGCGATCGCGACGTACGGGCCGCACCGCAACGCGGCCGGCCAGATCGTAGGCGTCATCGGCATGGTCCACGACGTCACCGAGCGCCGGCGCGCCGAACAGGCCTTGCGGGAGAGCGAGGAGCGGTTCCGCCTGATGGCCGACGCCGCGCCGGTGATGATCTGGACCGACGACGCCGACGGCATGACGACCTACTTCAACAAGCCCTGGCTCGACTTCACGGGCCGGAAGATCGAGCAGGAGCTGGGACTGGGGTCCCGCGAGAACATCCATCCCGACGACGTCGAGCGCTTCGCCGCGGTGTACACCCAGGCGCAGGCCGAACGGCGCGCGTTCCAGACGGAGTACCGCCTCCGGCGCCGCGACGGCGAATACCGCTGGATGCTCGAGACCGCCATGCCGCGCTTCACGGCCGCCGGGGCCTTCGAGGGATTCATCGGCTCGGTCATCGACATGACCGACCGGCGCCGCGCCGAGGAGAACGCGCGGGCGCAGCACGCCTTCCTCCGCAAGGTCATCGACACGCAGCCCAGCCTCGTCTTCGCGAAGGACTGGAACGGCCGGTTCACCCTCGCCAACCAGGCGGTCGCCGAGATCTACGGCACGACCGTGGAGGCTCTCATCGGCAAGACCGACGCCGACTTCAACCCGAACGCCGAGGAGATCGCGCATTTCCAGGCCGACGACCGCGAGGTCATCCGCGAGAAGAAGGCGAAGCTCGTCCCCGAGGAGCAGGTCACGGATTCCCGGGGTGTGAGGCGCTGGTTCCAGACGATCAAGGTGCCTCTCGCGCGGGCCGGCGGCGTTTTGACTGAAGTCCTGGGCGTCGCCACCGACATCACCGCGCGGAAGCAGACCGAGCGGATCCAGTCCGCGCTCTACCGCATCGCCGCACGGACGAATACCGCCGAGGACATCGACGCGTTCTTCGCCGCGGTCCACGAGATCGTGGGCGAGCTGATGTACGCCAAGAACTTCTACGTCGCGCTCTACGACCCGGCGACCGACATGCTTTCGTTTCCGTACTGCGTGGACGAGTTCGACCCGACGCCCGCCCCCCGGCCCCTCCGGCGCGGACTGACCGAGTACGTCCTGAAGCGCGGCGAGCCGCTCCTCATGCCGGACGAGGACTTTCCCGCCATGGTCGCCAGCGGGGAGGTGGAAGTCGTCGGCTCGCCGTCGGTCGACTGGCTCGGCGTTCCCCTGAAGGTCGGAGGTTCGACCTTCGGCGTGCTCGTCGTCCAGAGCTACGATCCCCGGTTCCGCTACGGCGAAACCGAGAAAGACGTCCTGACGTTCGTGTCGCAGCAGATCGCAGTCGCGGTCGACCGCAAGCGGGCCCAGGAGCGTCTGCGCGATTCCGAGGAGCGCTATCGGCTGCTCTTCGAGCGCAACCTGGCCGGCGTCTACCGTGTCACCCTGGGCGGCCGGATCCTCGAGTGCAACGACGCTCTGGCCCACATGTTCGGCTACGCGAGCCGCGCGGATCTCGTGGGCCGCGACGTCACCGAGCTCTATCCCTCGTCGAAGCCGAGGGATGAGTTCCGCGAGTCTCTGTTCCAGTTCCGCAGTCTCGTCAACTACGAGATGCGCGGGCAACGACGCGACGGGACTGTCGTGTGGACTCTGGAGAACGCGGCCCTCCTCGCCGACGAGAAGGCGGGCGAGGTGATCATCGAAGGCACGGTCACCGACATCACGGCACGCAAGGTCCTCGAGGAGCAGTTGCGCCAGTCCCAGAAGATGGAGGCGATCGGCCAGCTTGCCGGCGGCATCGCCCACGACTTCAACAACCTCCTGACCACGGTCCTCGGCTACAGCAACATGGCGCTGAATCAGCTCTCTCCCCACGAGCCCATCCGGGAGGAGATCGAGGAGATCCAGAAGGCCGGCGAGCGAGCAGCCAACCTGACCCGCCAGCTGCTCGCGTTCTCGCGCAAGCAGCTCTTCGAGCCCCGGGTCCTGGACGTCAACGCCCTGATCGTCGAATCCTCGCGGATGCTCGCCCGACTCATCGGCGAGCACATCCGGTTCGTGACCGATCTCGAACCCGACCTGGGTCACGTGCGCGCCGATCCCGGACAGATCGAGCAGGTGATCGTCAATCTCGTCGTCAACGCGCGCGACGCCATGCCCGACGGCGGAACGCTGACGATCCGCACGCGCAACGCTGGTGCGGACGGCGCGCTTCCCCGGCCGCGCTTCGGCGCTCCACTGGAGCCGCACATCGTCATCTCGGTCCAGGACACCGGCGTGGGGATCGACGCCGAGACGCAGAAGCGCATCTTCGAGCCGTTCTTCACCACGAAGGAAAAGCCGCACGGCACGGGACTGGGGCTCGCCACCGTCTACGGCATCGTCAGCCAGAGCGGCGGGCAGGTCGTCGTCGTCAGCGAGCCGGGGCGCGGGGCTCAATTCGACATCTATCTGCCGCTCGCCGAGGACGCTCCCGAGCCGCGCCCGGCCGCTGAAGCGCCGGCGGTCGGCCGCGGCTCCGAAACGATCCTACTGGTGGAGGACGAAGACGCCGTTCGGGACCTGACGCGGCGGTGCCTGGAGGCGCGCGGCTATCGCGTGCTTCAGGCGTCGAGCGCGGAGGAGGCCGAGCAGGTGCTCGCGACGCATCTGGCGCGCCTGGATCTGCTGCTGACCGACGTCGTCATGCCGGGGGCATCCGGGCCGGAGCTCGCCCGGCGGCTCCAGGCCCAACGGCGGGACTTGAACGTGCTCTTCGTCTCCGGCTACACCGACGATTCCATGGCCGCGCATCGGGTGCTCGATCCCGGTGCATCGTTTCTGCAGAAGCCGTTTACTCCGGATACGCTGGCTCGGAAGGTGCGGGAGGTCCTGGACGCCCGTCAGACGGTCGGCTGAGTTTCCAACCGACGAGGACGAGGGCGAGGACACACCCGGCGGCGAGGACGCAGCCGATTCGAAACGACGCGGGACGGTAGACCACGTCGACCCGGTGGCGGCCCTCCGCCACCGGAATCTCTAACGGGTCGCCGGGCCGCGCGGCCAGAGAGGCCGGGACCCCATCGACTTCGGCCACCCAGCCCGGAAAGAAAGGATTGGCGAGGATCAGACGTGTAGGCGCCTCCGCCTCGACCTCCAGTCGCCATGAGGCGGGAAGCCGCTCTTCGATCCGGACACGTCCGGCACCTTGCAGCCTCGCCCGCGGCTGCGCACGCCGGTTGCGCAGGATCCGTCCGTCGGATCCTGAGTAAATCTCCTCGAGGTCGAGGCCCAGCCGCGCGCGAAAGGTCTCGGCGCGGAAATCGAACTGAGGGTGCAGCAGGAGGTATCGGACGTTCCAGAAGTCGAGCCCCTGTCCACCCGGAGCGAGATCCCACGGCTCGACGACATCCGTCACGGTGGGCGTCGAAACGAATTTCCCGATCTCGCGCCGGCGCTCTCGCCAGCCTCGGGGCCCCAGAGCGTCGTAGCCGCGAAGGTCCTCCAGGGCATACGTCGTCGCCGACTCCGGGGGGAGAAAAGTGTGCAGCGGAAGGATACGGGAGACGCCGGGCTCGGAGCGCAACCGCTCGAGAAGGGGAGTCGTGCGCGCGATATTCCGGCTCCGCGTGTGATCGTGGACTCCCTGCGCCCGCAGGAGCAGCTCGCCGGCGACGAGCGCGACGGCGAGCAGCCCGATCGCGTTATCCAATGCCCGCCCTCCGCGGTCGGCGCAGACCTCCCGCAGCCGATCGACCGCCGCGGACGCCAAGGCGCCGATGGCCAGCGGAAGCAGCAGGAGCGCGCGCGTCCAGTAGACGGGCGTGTGCGCGGCGAGTGCCCGGGAGAGCGGGTTGTCGTAAGTGATGAGGAGCATCACGCCGGCAAGGGCGGCCAAGTGGCGCAGGTCTGGTCGCCGCTTCAGCAGCAGCAGCCCTCCCGCGGCGAGCGCCAGCGCCGTCAGGGAAACCGCCGCGGCCGCCTCGATGACGTGCGAACCCGGCAGAGTGAACGCCACGAAGCGAAGCAGATCCCGAAGGGACAGGACGAAGGGGTGGCGGCCCGCGCCGGTCCAGGCATCGCTCAGAGAGAGGTACTCGACGAACGGAAAGAGAAGCGGTGCGGCGAGTCCCGCTCCCAAAGCCGCGGCAGAGAGAGCCGCCAGGGATTCCCGATGGCCGTTCGACTCCCGGAGGGTGATGGCGGCGGCGAGCAGGGCGGCGAGAAGCGCCGACTCGGGCTGCCCCCCGGCGATCACGAGATACGTCGTGAGGGCGACTCCGATAAAAGCTGTGCGTGAAGGCTTGCGGGCCATCCGTCGAGCGAAGAGGAGCAGCAGCGGCAGCGGCGCGATCGTCAGCGTTTCGGGGTGTTCCAGCCACGCGACGAACGGGCACGAAACAGAGAACACGGTCGCGCCCAGGACGGCTCCGATTCTCGAACGGCCCATATCCCTCAGCCAGAGGTAGGCGCCGCCGAACGCGAGGAGCAGCCGCAGGAGGAGGGACAAGTTCCACCCGCGCGTGACCCCCAGAACGAGCACCGGCCAGACGAGAGGCGAGCCCAGGGCCGACTGACCATTGCCCAAAAGCGGTGCGCCTCCGTTCTGATAGGGATTCCAGAGCGGCAGGCGTCCCGAACCGATCTCCCGGCGTGCCATCTCGAGCCACGGAACGAACTGCCAGACCGGGTCCGAGAGGCCCGGCGCAACACTGTCCCCGCCGGGGAACGAAGGAGCCCACGGCCACACGCGCGCCTTGATCTGCTCGGAGAGCAGCACTCCGCGTTGCATCCCGAGTCCGAACCAGAAGATCGCCGCGGCGACGGCGAGCAGACCCGCCAACCCAGCGAGGCGACGGGCTCGGATCGGAGAAGCTTGTGGAAAAACCGCCGGCTCCTGCTCGTCGTCCCGAGACACGAACGAGGTCAGCGTTCTAGTAGAAGTCCGAGCAGCTCATGTAGTAACCGCACTCGCGGTTGGGACAGAGCAGCTTGCACTTGCGCTCGAGAAGCGCCGAGCCGCAGTTGGGGCAGGTCCGCTCGGGACGGGGAGGCGCCGGGACCTCCGGCGGGGAATAGGAACGCGTCGCGCGCTCGTCGTCCTTCGGCGTCATTTGTCCAGGAGAATGCGCCTCGCCGAGTCTGGCGGCAAGTCCTACTTCGGAGTCGGCGTGGGCGCCGGAGAGGAGCCGGAGGGAGTCGGCGATGTCGCCGGCTCGATCTTGAGCACGAGCCCGGCGGGGGTCCGGAGGGCTTCGATCGGAGTGGTGTCGGGCGTGGGCGGAGGAGTCGTGGGAGTCGTCTGGTGCGCGCCATGGCCCTTGCTCTCGGCCTTGCCTCCGCAACCCGTCGCGGCGAGCGCAGTCAGGCCGAACGAAAGACCGGCCAGCCGAACGAACTTCATCCTGTCCTGACCTCCTGAGTGCGGGCGGATTCTAACGGGTGCGCGACAAATTTTGTCGCCCGGAATTGCGCAATCCGCCGAGATTTGCTCGGCGAACTTCGCCGGAAGTTCGCAAACCTTTGAGAAATCGAGGCCGGCGCGATGCGTGGGAATGGTACGAGTCTTGATACTCGCAGACGCCAAGAAGAGTGCCGGCATGGGAGTTCCGGCACGACGGGAGAGGGGGGAATCGGCCGGTTCCCCCCTTTATTTTTCGCGGGAGCTTACTGGGATCTGCGTCCTCCGCTGCGCTCGCGGAGATTCCTCGCGCCGCGAGCTTCAGCCAGGCGGCCTCGTTACAAGAGGCGACAGGGCTAACGGCCCTCGATGAAGCGGGCGAGGGGGTGCAGGTGCCGGCGCTCGCCGGAGAGCCGCATGGAGAGGGAGTCGCCCCGGTCTTCTTCAGCGAGGACGCGGAAGGAGGCGCGGGCGGCGGCGATGGCGCGAGGGCTGGTGTAGGGGATCCGAACTCGGAATTCCTCGGCATCCGGCTGCAGGCGTCGCAGGATCTCCGACTCGAGGCGCGCCAGCCCCTCCCCCGTCTTCGCCGAGACGCGCAGCAGAGCTCCCGGCGCGCCGCGGCCGGCCGCGTCGGCCTTGTTCCAGACGGTGAGGATCCGCCCGGGGTCCACGCCGAGCTCCTCGAACGTCTCGCTCGCAACCCGCTCCTCCTCGAGGGCTCTCGGCGACGACGCGTCGACCACGTGGAGCACGAGATCCGCCTCGCGGATCTCGGAAAGCGTCGAGCGGAACGAGGCCACCAGCGAGGTCGGCAGCTTGCGCACGAAGCCGACCGTGTCCACGAAGACGACGCCGGAGAGCCGGCGCGAAGCGGCGCGCGCGGCCCGCGCGTCGAGCGTCGCGAACAGCCGGTCGGCGGCGTATGCCGAGTTCTCGGTCAGACGGTTGAAGAGCGTCGTCTTGCCGGCGTTGGTGTAGCCGGCGATCGCCACCTGCGCCGCGCGGCGCCGGCCGCGGCGGCGCACGAGCCGCGCGGTCTCGATGCGCGAGAGCTCGCCGCGCAGCCTCGCGATGCGATCCCGGATCCGCCGGCGGTCGAGCTCGAGCTTCTGCTCGCCCGCTCCCCGGCCGCCGATCCCGCCGCCCAGTCGCGAGAGGTGGCCGTAGGCGCCGGCCAGCCGCGGCAGGAGGTACTGGAGCTGCGCCAGCTCGACCTGGGTGCGGGCCTCCCGGGAGCGGGCGTGGAGGGCGAAAACGTCGAGGATCAGCCCGGGCCGGTCGAGGACGCGCACGCCGTCTCCCCAGGCCTTTTCGAGATTGCGGACCTGACCGGGAGAAAGCTCGTCGTCGAACACGACGAGGCCGACTCTCTCCGCGCGCGCGGCCGCCCCGATCTCGGATACGGAGCCCTTGCCGATGTAGGTCGCGGGATCCGGCGCGACCCGTTCTTTCACGAAACGGCCCACGACCTCGCCTCCGGCCGTGTCGACGAGGCGCTCGAGCTCGTCGAGGTGGTCCTCGGCCACCGGGCGAGGAACGCCCCTGGGCGCCACGCCCACGGTCAGGACGCGCTCGCGCGAAGAAGCAGCCACGGGAAGCATTGTAACGGCCGGTGTGGTATTCCTTGACGTGTCGTGACGCCGACGTCGGTGGAGCTGCTGGGCCGGAAGCTCGAGTCGGTCTACCGCCTCTACGGTCCCGAGACGGCGGCGACGGATCCGATCCTCTTCCTCGGACGTTACACGCGCTCCGAGGACCGGGAAGTCGCCGGATGGATCGCCTCGGCCTTCGCGTACGGGCAGGTGCAGACGATCCAGCACAACGTCGGACGCATTCTCGCCGCTCTCGGGCCCGAGCCCGCCCGCGGCGTGGACGACCTCGCCGCGACGCCCTCGCGGGCGCGGGAGTCGCTCAGGGGTTTCCGCCATCGTTTCCACAAACCTCCCGACGCCGCGGCGCTCCTCTACGTCATCGGCCGGGCGCGCCAGGAAGGCGGCGGAACGCTGCGCGCCTTCTTCGAGGCCCGGCAGCGCGAGGAGGATCGCGACGTGGGCTCTCTGCTCTCGAGGGCGGTCGGCTGGATCGAATCCCTGGACTTCCGGCCCGTGCTCGGCTCGAAGCGGATGCCGGAGCGTTCTCCGGTGAGGTTTTTCTTCCCCGATCCGGCCGCGGGCTCCGCGTGCAAGCGCTGGAACCTCTATCTGCGCTGGATGGTGCGCCGTGACGCCCTGGATTTCGGCCTCTGGCCAGGAATCCCGACCGACCGTCTCGTGGTTCCCACGGACGTGCACATCCACCGCATCGCACGGCGGCTGGGACTGACGCGCCGCCGCACTCCCGACTGGAAGACGGCGCGCGCCATCACCGACTCTCTCGCCCGGTTCGACGCGCGCGATCCGGTCCGCTTCGACTACGCCCTCTGTCGCATCGGCATCCTGGACATCTGCCGTCCCCGGCCCAGCCTGTGCCGCTGCGCCGATTGCCCGGTCCGGGAGGCCTGCGCTCTGGGGCGGAAACGCCTCGCCGCATGAAAACGCGCACGCTCCTCACGATCGTCGCCGCCGTGGCGGTCGCCGTCGTCGGCACCGTCTGGATCAAGTCGCTCGTGCCGCCGGACTCTCCGGCCGGCTCGCTGCAGTTTCTCTCCGCCGCGCCCGAGCTCCCGATCTTCGACCGGGGAGGCGCGAAAACGGATCTGACGAAAGAAAAGGACCGCCTGCTGATCGTGCACTTCTGGGCGACGTGGTGCCCGCCGTGTGTCGAGGAGATCCCGGCGCTGACGAAGTTCTGGGAGAAGTACAAGTCGCGCAGCGACGTCTCGCTCTACACGATCTCCGTCGACAAGGACTGGAAGACGGTGGACAATTTCTTGAAGAAGACTCCGAGCAGCCTCCCACTCTACCGCGACCCCGACGCCGCCACGGCGAAGCGCTTCGGCAGCTCGCAGTATCCCGAGACCTACATCATCAACAAGAACGGCCGCGTCCTCT
Organism: Acidobacteriota bacterium; assembly: GCA_046725935.1. Classification (GTDB taxonomy): domain Bacteria; phylum Acidobacteriota; class Thermoanaerobaculia; order UBA5066; family Gp7-AA6; genus DAHUXD01. Next base: position 18,174 of record JBKOZO010000170.1, read on the forward strand.
TCCGCGTCCAGGGCGCCGTGGACTGGGACAACCCCGAGGTCCGGAGCCGCATCGAACAGATGATGGCGTCGTAGCTTCTCAAACCCCCTCTCCACCCTTGGGGGGAGAGGGCGGGGGTGAGGGGGGCTCTCTTCGGCGCATCAGCAGCAGAAACAGGACCACCGCGATCGCGGCGATTCCCAGGCTGCCGTAGAAGAGGAGGACGTCGGCGTCCAGGCGCGGCACGCGCCGCCTTCTATCGCGAGCCGGCCGGAGCGGCGCCGAACCCGGAAGCCGTCGTCTCGGCGGGAGCCGTGCGGGCCGGCGCCGGCGAGGTCCCGCCCGTCGCTCCGAGCGACCACACGTAGTCGGCGAGCGCCCGCGTCACGGCCTCGGGGCTCGAGAGGAACTGCTTCGCATTCTCGTCGCCGCCCAGGATTCGCGCGTACTCCTCGCGGTCCTTCGCGAAGCTCGGCTGGTCGAAGAGGCCCGCCAGCGGCGAGAAGCGTTTGCCGTCGTCGCCCTTCGGGAAGTTCGTCGGCATGCGCGTGCCCGGCATCCACTCGTCGGGACGGCGGATCCAGTCGGCGATCCAGTCGTGCCGCAGCCGCGTCGAGGCCATCTGCAGGTTGGGGGCGAGCGAGGCGCGGTCCACGCCTGGCCGGTTCATGTCCTCGATCGACCGCGGGTGGCACTGCGCGCACTTCAGGAGCTCGAAGGTCTTCTTCCCCGCCGCCCAGCTCTGAGGGTTCGGCGCGCCGCCGGGCATCAGGAACGGATAGCTCGCTCGGTCGAGCGAGGCGAAGTAGTGCGTCAGGTCGTTGAGCTCCCTGTCGGTGAAGCCGAAGGTCGGCATGTGGACTTCCAGCCACGGCCGGATCTGGCCGGTCTTCGGGGCATCCAGGAAGGAGAACAGCCAGTCGCTCTGAACTTTCGCTCCCTCCCCCTGGATGATGGGCGGCGCGAGTGACGGATCCGGGACGAGCGACCGGTAGGAGCCGCCGACGCCCTCGATGACGTGGCAGCCCTGGCAGTTGTGATTCTTGACGATCCGCCGGCCGCGCTCGATGGCAGCTTCCTGCGGCGAGAGCTCCTTGACGACGTTCGGCGCGGCGTTGAGCTGCTGGAAGCCGAGCACCGCCGTCACGACCTCGTCGAGCTCACGGTCGGACAGGTGGAAGTTCGGCATCCGCAGCTTCTCCTCCCAACCGCGGGCGCGGTCGCGGTCGTAGATGCGCGGAGAATGCAGCTTCGTCCGGAACCAGTCCTGCCGCGTGTGCGGGATGTGGAGAAAACCGAAGTCCAGCCGGTGGACCGCCTTCGATCCTTCCTCGGTGAGTTCGGTGCCGATCGGCTTGGCGTCCTCGAAGCCCGGGATCGCGTGGCAGGCGTAGCAGCCGTAGTGCGCGATCAGATTCTTGCCGGCGTAGACCTCCTTGGCGTGGAGGTCCATCTTCGCGAGGTCCGCCTTCGCGTCGAACAGCGTCTTGGTGGACATCTCGAAGTAGAGCGCGATCTTCTCGAGTACCTTCTCGTCAGTCTTCGGAAGGGTCGTCGCATCGAACCCCGCCGGGCCTTTCTGCTGAGAGAGGTACTCGGCGATGTCGAGGGCATCCTGCTCGCTCAACCGCAGGTTCGGCATCTTCGTGTCGGGATTCCAGGCCCGGGGATCCCGGATCCAGTGGTAGATCCAGTCGCGCGAGACCTTGGAGCCGACGCCCGCGAGATTGGGGCCGAACTGCCGGTACGTGCCGACGAGATCGCGCTGGGCGTTGGGATCGAGGACGTGGCAGCCGTAGCAGCCGCGGTCGGACAGGAGCTTCTGGCCACGCGTCGGATCTCCCGTGCCCGAGACTTTCGGTACTTCGGCCGGCTTCGATTTGTCGTAGATGTACGCCACGATGGCGTTGACCATCGTGTCGTTCTCAATCTTGCCGTCCTCGTTCATCTTCTTCTGGGCCACGGTCGGCGGGTTCGGGCCCGAGACGTCGACGAAGTTCTCCTGGTAGAAGAACGTCGGCATCTTCGTGCTCGCGCGAAAGGCCGAGGGGTTCATCACCCAGCGCGTCGCCCAGTCGTGCGGAACCTTCGCGGCGACTTTCTCCAGCGACGGCCCGACCTTCGGAATCCCCTGCGTCTCGAGGCCCTCGATGCGATGGCAGCCCCAGCAGCCGAGCGACTCGACCATGCGCATGCCGGCGTCCAGGCGCGGCGCTTCGGGGAAATTGGTCTCCTTCGCGTGACAGCGGTAGCAGCCGGCCTCGGCGTACTTCAGCGGCAGGACCGGGTTCTCGTTGAACTTGTCGAACTCCCAGTCGTACTTCCGGGTCCACGCCACCCTCTGGGCCTCGGTCTCCGGCGAGTGCCCCGCCGACCAGAACGAGGTCGCGCGGTCGCGTCCGCCGTGGCAGGGAGTGCATCCGAAGGTATTGGCCGGGTGCATGGACTCGCTCCCGACCATTCGGTGGAAGCTCGGATGCGTCTTGTAGACGATGCCCTTGATGCGAGGATCCTCGAAACCCTTGCGGTCGGCCGCCATGTGGCAGGTCGTGCAGCGGTCGACGCGCGGGATGCGCATGAAGTTGACGTTGATGAAGTGGTCTGGCAGCTGCACCTGGTTGACCCGCAGCGACGGATTGATCATGTCGAGGATCGGCGAGTTGCGGAGCTCGAAGAGGGTGTCCTGCTTGAGACTGTCGAACTTCGAGCGCGTCAGCCGGAAATCGGCGGTCTTCTTCTCGATCGTGTTCTCGATGTCTTTGCGCTTGGCGGTGAGCTGGGCGATCTGGGCCTTCGCATCGGCCTCTTCTTTCTTCAGCGTCGCCAGGGCCAGGGTGCGCTCGTCGAGCTCCTTGCGGATGGCGTCGAGCGACTTCTTCGCCCCGGGCGCGGACCTGGGGCGGTTCGCGAGCGCGTCCTCGTACTTGTAGAGCTCGGCGTCGAAGGAGGCCTTGCTGAACTTGTAGCTCTGGTCCGCGGCGTAGATCCTCGGATCCAGGGCCTTCAGCTTCCGGTCGAGCTTCGCCAGCGTCGCGTTGTGGGTCGCGACTTCGGTTCGCTCGGCCCGCAGCTCCGCGATCAGCTTCGTATGCTCCTCGTCCAGGGCCTTCTTCCGGGCGGCGAGCGCGGCATTGCGGGTCAGCTGCCGGTCCAGGCGCAGGAAGTTGCGCTGGATGTTCTTCCAGTCCCGCGAGTAGTCCGCGATGACCATCCAGACGAAGACCACCGCCAGCAGGAGCCCTCCCCAGAAGAAAGAGCGGTTCAGCCGCGGGATGTTGTAGTGATGATCGATCGGTTCGGCGGGCGGCTTGCGGGGCATGTCGGGGCTCGTCTAGATGTTGAACGCGAACTCGGGGATCGCGACGATGTACTTGAGGTTGAAGATCCAGCGCAGGTACATCTTGATCGGCAAAGACATCATCATCAGCGCGAGCGAGACGCCGATCATGTACCGCGGCATGTCCATCTTCTCGAAGAACCGACGGAACAGGGTCCGGGAGAGCACGAGCGGGAGCACGGCGATGTAGAACCCCACGAGCGCGAGCCCGAAGATCTCGCGGAACAGCCAGAAATTGGGCAGACTTCGCTTGAAGATCTTGATCCAGATGATCTCGGAGAGATTGATGTTGTTCAGCGGAACGAGCTTGTTGATGTCCCAGAACTCGTAGGGACCGAAGAAGTTCCAGTTGGGCCCGCGCAGGAACGTGCCCAGCACGATCAGCACGACCCAGAGCACCAGGAAGCCGACGAGGAAGATCGTGATCTCGAAGCGGCGCTCCTTGAAGGTGAAGTAGCCGTTGCCCTTGGGATTCGTGTCGATGTACGGGATCGCCATCAGCCCGACGATGATGAGCGACGGCAGCACGACGCCCGCGAGCCACGGGTCGAAGTAGACCAGCATCTCCTGGAGGCCCAGGAAGTACCAGGGCGCCTTCGCCGGGTTGGGCGAGTCCGTGGGGTTGGCGGGCTCTTCGAGCGGCGCCTTCAGGGCGATCGACCACACGATCATGACCGCCATGACGACGACCAGGCAGATGAGCTCGACATACACGAGATCCGGCCACGAGAAGACCTTCTGCGCGGAGTCCTCGCCTTCGATCGGCGGCCGTCCCTCGGCGATCCGCCGGTCGTTGGCGTAGGCCTGGCTCATCGCGAACCAGAAGAAGAAGCCGACGAGAAAGATCATGCCGACGATCGGCACGTTGTCCGGAAGTGTGGCGACCTTGTTGAAGTTCGGGTCGAGGTACGAGAGCCCGATGCCTCCGGCCACCAGCGCCAGGAGCACGAGACCGCCCTTCGGCGACCAGGGCTTCGCCCAGTGGATCATCAAGATCAGCCCGATCAGCGCGCCCGTGACCAGGTACTGCGGCGCCGAGAGAAAGTCGATCGCATTCTTGACGAGGTTGACGAGAAACATGGGCTACACCGGTCCCGAGATGCCGCCGTCCTTGCGGACGCGCCAGAAGTGGACGGCCATCAGGAACGCCGCGACGAGCGGGATCCCGACGCAGTGCAGGACGTAGAAGCGCAGGAGCGCGCCGGCGCCCACGAAGCGCCCGCCGAGAAGACCAAAGCGCGCGTCATTGGTCGACGTGACAAGCTGGATGTCACCGATCTTCAGCAACGAGGTTCCCGGTCCCTGGATGCCGATGAGTGGCGTGGCCGACGCCATGTTCGATCCGACCGTGATGGCCCAGATCGCGAGCTGGTCCCACGGCAGCAGGTACCCGGTGAAGGAGAGGAGCAGCGTCAGGACCAGCAGGATCACGCCGATGACCCAGTTGAACTCGCGCGGCGGTTTGTACGAACCGGTCATGAAGACGCGGAACATGTGGATCCAGACCGAGATGACCATCGCGTGCGCGCCCCAGCGATGCACCTCGCGCATGATGCCGAAGGGCACCTGCTCGCGCAGGTCCAGGATGTCCACGAAGGCGTACTCGACGGTGGGCCGGTAGTAGAACATCAGCAGGAGGCCGGTGAAGGTCAGGACGAGGAACAGGAAAAACGTCACGCCTCCCGCGCACCACGTGTAGCGCATCTTGACGCCGGACTTGCGGGTCTTGACCGGATGCAGGTGCAAGACCACGTTGCCCAGCATCGCGAGCACCCGCTTGCGGTTGGTGTTGGGGATGCCGACGCGGAAGATCGATTTCCAGAGCTGGCTCGAGACGATCGCCTGCTGTATGTCGCGCCAACGTGAACCCAATCGAACCTCCGTCCCGTCTCGAGGCTAGGCCATCTTGACGAACGCCTTGGGATCGCTCCACTGGCCGCGCTCGTAGAGGTAACGCGTCGCCTTGTCCACGATGATCTGCCCGTCTTCGGCCGACACGCCGATCTCGGCGCGCTCGAGCGGGCGCGGGGCCGGCCCCTCGAAATTGATCCCGGAGACGTAGTAGCCCGAGCCGTGGCACGGGCACTTGAACTTGTTCTGCGCCGCCAGCCAGTTGGGCGTGCAGCCCAGATGCACGCACACGGCCACGAGGGCGTAGATCGAGTTGGTGTCGCGGACGATCCAGACTCCGTACTTTTCCTTCCACCGCTCGTCCACTCCGAGGGCGTAGTTGGAGGGGTCCCCCGCCTTGAACCGCGTCGGCGGCTCGAAGAGCACGTTGGGGAACAGGAACCGGATGGTCGCTGTCAGGCCCGCGGCGGTCGCCGCCGCGAAGCCCATCCAGGCGAGCGTCATCCACTTCAGTGTGGAACGGCGGGTGACCCCGTCGAGGGCGACGTCCTCCGGAGGCGTCGGGAGACTGCTGGGGGCCGTAGACATCAATTCTTGAGGTTCGAGACTACCAAAAGCGGATCACTGCCCTCAAGGCGTTTCGAGACCTTCCCGCGCGTGGCTTCGGCGGTCTTACGCGCTTCGGCGCGCACGCGCAGGTTGGGGTCGCTCTGGGCGAGCTTGTCGATCTGCGGCAACGTCTCGGTGTCCTTCAAAAGGGCCAGCGCCTTGAGCGCATTGATCATCGCCGCTTCGGCCTGGTCGCTCGAGATCGCGGCCTGGCGCGCGAGCGCGTCGCGGTCGATCATCGACCGCAGGACCGGCAGACCCGAGCGGTCGCCGAGCTCGGCCAGCGCGATGGCGGCGTTCCACCGCACGTCGGCGGTCTTGTCCTCCGCAAGCACGCGCAGGCGCGGAATCGCTCTCGGGTCGCCCAGCTGTCCGAGGACGTAGGCAGCCATCTTTCGAGCTCCCGCGTCCTCGGATTCGGACGTCGCGAGCACGGTTTCGAAGGCCGCCGGATCGCCGATGCGGCCGAGAGCCCAGACCGCATAGAGCCGCGTGTCAGGGTCGTCGTCCTTCGCGGCCGCGACCAGCGCGGGCACGGCGGATTTTTCGCCGAGCCTTCCGAGAACGAGGGCCAGGTAACGCCGCACCGGTACGTCGTCGGGGCGTTTGGGTGACAGCCCTTCGAAGATCCGCAGCGTCTCGGCGGTCAGCTCCGCGCGCTCCTCGGGGGACACTCGCCCGAGCGACCGCGAAAGCTCGAAGGCTGCCTGCCACCGCCGGTTGGCGGCGCCGCCCCGGACCTCCTGCAAATAGTCGCGAGGGCTGCGCCGCTCGAACGTCATGAGGTTGAAGACGAGAAAGATTCCGACCGCGGCTCCGACCACGAGCAGCGGGAGCAGGAAGAACCGGACGATCAGGCGTCCCGCGCCTCTGGGCTCTTCGGTGAACTCGTCGTCTTCGGGAGGCGGTGCGTCCTTCGGCGTCTCGGTCACAGGACGGGCAGGTACCTCTTGGCCTGGGTGATCGGGTTGGGAACGAAGATCGCATCCTTCTCGCAGACGGTCTCGCACAGGCGGCACGAGACGCAGGGGCCGGCGTCCACCTCGGCGATCTTGTGGAACGTCTCGTGGAGGGGATCGTCGATCAGGTAGATGCAGTCGAAAGGGCAGATGTCGATGCAGAACTCGCAGCCCGTGCAGAGGTCCCGGTCCACGATGGCCTTGGGGATGTCCTTGGGCTTGACCTTCTCGACGAGCTCGCCCTTCTGGTCCTGGATGCAGGAGACCGGGCAGTACCGCGCGCAGACCGAGCAGTCGATGCACCGGTCGTGGTGAATGACGTACTTCTCGTTCTTGTCACCCGTAATCGTGTGCGTGGGGCACTTGATCTCGCAGACCCCGCACCCGATGCACGTCTCCGTGATGAAATGAGGCATAAGTAGTAGCTCTGGCAACCCCTTGCGAGGCCGCCCTCCCCTCGCCAAAGTACCACAAGCGCCGGGCAGGCCCGAACTCGCTTGGGCAGTGAACTTTCCGGGTGGCCGCGCGTTAGGGAATGGTGGGAGAGTACGACCATGTCCAAAGACTTGCGCGCGGTCGTCCTGGGACTCTTCATCGTGGTTCTGGGCGCGATGGCCCTGGCCTTCTGGCGCCATCCGGCGGCCGAGTTCCGCAGAATCCGGAGCTTCAAGGTGGAAGTCACCGAGAGAGACGGCGACGCGACGCGCCACGCATCCTTTTCGGTGCCGTCGGGTCTCCTCGCCCATTTCGCGAAGCTCGCCCCGATGCACGAGATCAAGGCCAACATGGAGCACGAGTGGGCCAAGGGCGACGTCACGCCGCGCGACATCCTCGACGCGGCGGAGCAGAGCAAGGACGGCGAGCCCGGAGTCATCAAGAAGGACGAGGCGAGGATCGAGGTTCGCGCCGACGGAAAGATGCTCGTGATCGACATCCAGGACGAATGGGACAAGCACGTCCACCTTCGCGTGCCGCGCAACTTGGTCGAGAGCCTCGATGAAGGCCGCTCGCTCTCGATCTCCGAAGTCCTCCGGGGCTTGGACGAGCTCGGTCCCGGCGACGTCGTGACGATCAAAGACGGCGACAGCGAAGTCACGATCACGGCGGTGCCGAGGAAGCGCAAGCTCCAGGTCAGCTGAGAATCGAGAGAGATCGTTGTCCGGTCCGACCTCCTATCTCGTCGCGGGGACGGCGGCCTTCGCGGTCCTTTTCGCGGCGCCGGTGGCGCTCTCGGCGATTCTCCGAGTCGTCGAGGGACCGGTGGTCTCCGGTCCGACCTTCGGGGTCGAAGTCCGCCGGCACGGCCTCTGGGCCCTCGCCTGGACAACCCTGGGGCTCGCACCGGCCGCGCTCGCGACCCGGGCCGCCGGCGAGAGCCCGACCGCCTGGTCCCTGGCGATGATCGTCGTCGCGGCGGCGGCGTTCGCCCGCATCGGCCTCTCGCGGTCCGCCGGACCCCTCGCTTCGCGCGTTCTCTGGGGCACGCTGGAAGCGATGCTCGTACTCTGGGGCTTCTTCCTCTTCGACCTGATCCTCGACGCGGCCTAGGGAGATATCCTCGGTCGGTGGCGAACCGGCTCGCTCAGGAATCCAGCCCCTACCTCCTCCAGCACAAGGACAATCCCGTCGACTGGTATCCGTGGGGCGAGGAAGCCTTCGCAAAGGCGCGGGCCGAGAACAAGCCCGTCTTTCTGTCGATCGGTTACTCGACCTGCCACTGGTGCCACGTCATGGAGCACGAATCGTTCGAGACCGAGCGCGTGGCGGAGGCGCTCAACCGCGGCTTCGTGTCCATCAAGGTCGACCGCGAGGAGCGGCCCGACGTCGACGACATCTACATGCAGGCCGTCCAGATGATGACGGGCTCGGGCGGCTGGCCGCTGTCGCTGTTTCTCGCGCCCGACGGCCGGCCCTTCTACGGCGGCACCTATTTCCCGCCCGACGACCGCTGGGGAAGGCCGGGGTTCCTCCGGATCCTGGCGGCGATCGCGGAGGCGTGGAAGACGCGCCGCGAGGAGCTGGAATCCTCGGCCGAAGAGATGCTCGGCCACCTGCGCGCGGAGGCTGGTGCCGCGCTGCCGGCGGCAGCCGTTCCGGGTCCGGAGGTCTTCGACGCCGCGCTGGCGTCGCTCGAGCGCCAGTTCGATCCGACGTACGGCGGCTTCGGGGGCGCACCGAAGTTTCCGCCCACGATGCGCCTGGAGCTTCTGATCCGCGTGTGGCAGCGCACGGGAAACGACCGGGCGCGCGAGATGGTCCAGGCGACCCTGCGCGCCATGGCCGCGGGCGGCATGTACGACCAGGTCGGCGGCGGGTTCCACCGCTACTCGGTCGACGCGCGGTGGCTCGTGCCACACTTCGAGAAGATGCTCTACGACAACGCGATGCTGGCGCGGCTCTACACGCTGGCGTATCGCGCGTTCGGCGAACCGGAGGACGCGCGCGTGACCCGCGAGACGCTCGATTACCTGCTGAAGGAGATGACGCCTCCCGTCGGCGGGTTCTTCGCGGCGCAGGACGCCGACTCGGGGGGCGAGGAGGGAACGTTCTACGTCTGGAATCCCCGGTCGCTCGCGGACGCCATCGGCGCGGACGCCGCGCCCGTCGTCGCGGCGCGATACGGCGTGACGCCGCAGGGCAACTTCGAGCACGGCGAAACGGTCCTCTCGGTCGTCCGAACCATGTCGGAGCTCGCGGCCGAGTTCGGCAGGACCGAAAAGGAGATCGCCGCCCTTCTCGAGGACGCGCGGCGGAAGATGTACGACGTCCGCGCGAAACGGGTCTGGCCCGGCACCGACGACAAGCTGCTGACCGACTGGACCGCGCTCGCGATCTCCGCGTTCGCGCTGGCCGGCCGGGTTCTGGAAGAACCTCGATACGAGGCCGCGGCGCGGGCGGCCGCGGATCGAATCCTCGAAAACGCCGTGCGGGACGGGCGGCTTCTCCATCGGGAGAAGGCTGGCAATGCCGACATCCCGGGTTTTGCGACCGACTATGCCTTCTTCATCGAGGCGTTGCTGGACCTCTACGAGGCGACCTTCGACTCGCGGTACTTCGCGCAAGCCCTCCGTCTCCAGCGTGACTTCGACGCCGACTTCGAGGATCCCCGCGGAGGCTACTTCCTGTCGGCGGCCGGACATGACGGACTGATCGTCCGCCCGAAGGAGACTTACGACGGCGCGACGCCGTCCTCCAACTCGGTCGCCGCCTCGAATCTCCTCCGCCTCGCCCTCTTCACGGGGGAGGACGCCTTCCGAAAGCGGGCGGAACGGATCTTCGAATCGCTCGCTCCGATCCTCGCGAGGGCGCCCACGGCTTTTCCGCGGCTTCTTTCGGCGCTCGACCTCGCGTCGGCGCCTGCGCGCGAGGTGGTCCTTTCCGGCGAGGCGGGGCGCGAGGACTTCGAGGCTCTGCGGCGCGCGGCCTTCGCGAGCCCGAACCCCAACCGCGTCCTCGCGCATGCCGACTCCGCCGCGCCGGTCCCGGAGCTCGCCGGCCTCGTGGAGGGGCGGGCCGGCGGCGGGAAAGCCGCCGCCTACGTCTGTGAAGGTTTCGCCTGCAAGGCGCCGGTATCCGACCCCGACGCCCTGCGTCGGCTCCTCGAAGCGTGAGCACCGGGCTTCTTTACGATGAGCGCTTCCTCCTCCATCGGGCGCCCTACGACCATCCCGAGCACCCCGGCCGCCTCGTCGCGATCAAGGACCGTCTGGACGCGGATGGTCTCACGGCGCGCTGCGCGTCCGTGCCCGCCCGGCCGGCCACGGACGAGGAGCTCCTCGCCGTGCACACGCCGGAGCACATCGAAGTCATCGCGGCGACCGAGCGCGCGGATTTCCGGCAGCTCGATCCGGATACGTACACGTCTCCGGACTCGCACGCCGCTGCGCGGCTGGCCGCGGGAGGGCTCGTGGACATGACGCTTTCGGTCGCGCGCGGCGCGCTCCAGAACGGTCTCGCGCTGCTGCGTCCGCCCGGCCACCACGCCGAGGCCGACCGCGCCATGGGTTTCTGCCTGTTCAACAACGTCGCCGTGGCCGCGCGGGCGGCGCAGGAGCTGGGCGCCGCGGCCAGGATCCTGATCGTGGACTGGGACCTTCACCACGGCAACGGGACCCAGCACAGCTTCTGGAGCGATCCTTCGGTCCTCTACTTCTCGACGCACCAGTTTCCGTTCTACCCGGGAACGGGCGCCATCGAAGAAGTCGGCGCCGGCGAGGGCCGCGGATTCACGGTCAACGTGCCCTGGCCGGGCGGCATGGGCGACGCGGAGTACGTGGCCGCCTTCGACCGCGTTCTGCTGCCGATCGCGCGCGGGTTCGATCCGAATCTCGTTCTGGTCTCGGCCGGATTCGACGCCGCCGAGGGAGACCTCCTGGGCTCGATGCGCATCTCTCCGGCGGGCTACGCGGCGATGACTTCTCGGCTTCTGGGTATCGCCGGCGGGCGCGTCGTCCTGGCGCTCGAGGGCGGCTACAACCTCGACGCGATCTCGGCGTCGGCGGCGGACTGCCTGCGCGTGCTGCTCGGCGAGGCCGCGCCGTCGGACACCGGCCGCTCCCCCTCGCCGATCGCCGCACGGATTCTGGAGGCGGTGCGCCGCGCGCAGGGCCGATTCTGGCCGACGCTGCTGTCGCCGCCGGGTTCACCTTCCATTCACCCCGCCGTTCGCTAAGATCCGGGTGTGAGATTCCCAAAGCGGACGGCGCGATTCGGGGCGGCCGTCCTCCTGTCGATCCCGGCCTACGGAGCGGTGGCCTACGTCGTGCTGCCCATGTCCTGGAGGGGCTACCAGCGCTTCGCGCTCGCCTCCTCGGGCACGGGCTGCTCGCGGACGGCCGAGGGGATTCCTGCCGATCCGCTCAACGTCGCTCTCGTGGGAACGCGCGACGACGTCGTCTCGGCCATGCGCGCGGCCGGCTGGGAACCGGCCGATCCGATCACGTGGCGCTCCGGACTGCGGGACGCCGCGAGCATCCTGTTCGACCGTCCGTATTCCTCGGCCCCGGTCAGCCGGCATTTCCTCTTCGGCCGGCCGCAGGACCTCGCTTTCGAAAGGGTCGAGGGAAGGAGCCCGCGCCGCCGCCACCACGTCCGGCTCTGGCGGGCCGCCGAGGCGTACTGGATCGGCTCGGCGACCTTCGACCGCAGCGTCGGCGTGTCGCGGCGGACCGGCGAGGTCATGCATCACATCGAGCCGGCCGTGGATGCCGAGCGCGCGACTCTGTTCGCCGACCTCGCGCGGGGCGGGCGGCTCGAGCGCGTCCGTGCGAGCGACGGCCCGCATCCGGCGGGAGAAGACCGCAACGGCGGCGGAGACCGTTACGTCACCGACGGCCTTCTGTGGACGGGCGTTCTCTCGCGCGTCCGTCAGGGAGCCTCGAGCGTCAGCGTCGCCGCCGGCCGTGTTCCTCCGATCGTCCGCATCTCCCCCGAAAGCCACAGCGGAAGCGATTCCCGGTAGCGCCGGTCGAACACGTTCCCGGACTGGCCGGTCGGCAGCACGAACCGGCTCCTCGACGGGTCCGCGAGATCCACGACCTGCCGAAAGCTCGACCCCTCGGTCATCGCGAACTCCCCGTCCTGGCTGTAAGTGCCGACGTCGATCGTCGACGCGTCCCCGCCGTGCGGCGTCTCGAGGTCGAACCAGCGTCGCAGAACCGGTATGCGGTCGAAGACGTCGTGCGCCATCCGGGCACGGTGAAGATCCTTCCAATGCCACCGCGACGGATCCGAGCCCAGGCGGGACTTCAGGAAAGCGACCGCCTCGCGGAGCGAGGATGTCTTGGAGTCGGCACAGGTCTCGACTCGGGGAGTGCGCACGTCGTCGCACCAGGATCCGCCGGCGCGGAGCGTCTCGATCAGGAAGCGGCCGCGCGTGCGTCCGCGAGAGAGGCTCTGCGCCGAGAGCTCGTCCTCGGGCATCCGGGCGAGGGCCACGAACCAGGCAGCGTAGATCGCGGCCTCGGCCGAATCCGGATCCATGCCCCGGTTCCATGTCCGAAGCCGCTCTAGGGCTTCGCGGGAGGCCGGATCGGCCGGCTGTGTGTCGAGAAGGAGCGGCAGCAACTCTTCGGCCTGGAGGGAGCGGCGATCGAGCTGCATCGCCGCGGCGTCGGCCTGTGTGAAGAGCGATCTTTCCTGGATTCGGTCGGAGATCCGGTGCGCCCGATACGGCTCGGCCCAGTTGCGGCCGAACGGATACGGATCCGCGGCGACGACGCGGTTGTTCGCGGTCGCGAGAAAGCCTCGCGGCGGATCGAGCACCCGAGGCAGATCCTCGAAAGGAATCATTCCGGCCCAGTCGTCTTCGCCCGCGCCCGAGACCGGGAGCAATCCGTCGGCGCGGTGACGAATCGGCAGCGCGCCCGACGCGGTGTAGCCAATGTGGCCGTCCACATCCGCGTACAGCACGTTCTGCGCGGGCGCATGCAGGAGCCGCGCGCCGGCCAGGAATTCGGCCCAGTTGCGCGCGGCCGCGAATGCGAAAAACGCTTCGGGTGTGCGGTCGTCGCCGTCGAGGCCGGTCCAGCGCAGGGCCACGGCGGCGCCGAGCCGGTCGGCTCCCGGAAGGGCGTCGCCGACGATGGGACCGTGGACCGACTCACGCACTGTCATGGAGACGTCGGCGCCGCCGCGCACGCGGATCGTCTCGACGCGCGAGGCGAAGCGCTTCCACTCGCCGCGATGGCGGTAGCGCGTCGGATCTTTCGGATCGACGTCCTCGACGAAGAGATCCTGGTCGTCGGGCGAGAGCGACGTCAGTCCCCAGGCGATCCGATCGTTGTGGCCGACGATCACGGCTGGCACACCCGGCAGGGTGGCTCCCGCCGCGCGCAAGCCCGGGGCGTGCAGGGTCGCGAGATACCAGACCGACGGAGCGCGGAGCTTCAGATGCGGGTCGTTGGCGAGGATCGGCCGGCCCGAAGTCGTGCGCGACCCCGCCAGCACCCACGAGTTGCTGCCGCGAGACTCTCCCCCGCCGAAGCCGAGCGAGGCGAGGGCGTCGAAACCCGCCTCGGCTCCACGCCAGTCAACCCGGAACCCGGAACTCGGAACTCGGAACGGATCGGCACGAGCAGCCTCCCACTCCCCCGATTCGAGGATCGTCGGTTCCGAAGCCGCCGCCGGCATCAGTTCCGCGGCCTTCTCCGCGCCGAGCGCTTCGACCAGGCGGGCGCGCCGGATCTCGTCGGAGGCGTTCGTCGCGAGATCCCAGGCCAGCAGCTTTCCCCAGACGAGACTGTCGACGGGCCGCCAGGGCTCGGGGGTCACGCGCAGAAGGCGAAACTCGATCGGCCTAGCCGGATCGGAGGCGAGGTAGGCATTGACACCTCGCGCGTAGGACTCGAGAAAGGCGCGCGCCTCGGGTGACAGCCTCTCCCAGGCCGCCTCCGCCGCGCGGGCGAAGCCGATCGTGCGGAGGAAGCGATCCGCGGGAACGAGATCTTCTCCCAGGATTTCCGAGAGGCGTCCGGCGCCCGTGCGCCGCTCGAACTCCATCTGCCACAGCCGATCCCTGGCGTGGACGTAGCCTAAGCCGAAGAAGGCGTCCGCCACGGTTCTCGCCTCGATCGTCGGAACGCCGTGAGCGTCGGTCTCGATCCGGATCGGCGCCGAGTGGCCCGGCACGCGCACCGTGCCCGACTCCCTCGGAAACGTACGCCGGACGATCCACGCCGCCACGAGCGCGGCCACGATCGCCAGCAGGCCCAGGATGGCGAAGGCCCGTTTCAAGCGCGGAGCGCCGCGAGCTGCCGGTCGTGGTATCGCGAGAGCGTCAATTGCGCTGTGATCGCGCCGACGAACGCCAGGAACATGTCCCACTGGGTGTCCCAGACGTCGCCCTGCGTGCCGAGGAAGGCCATGGCCGCCTCGCCCGACGCGAGCGCCGTCCACCACTCGATGAACTCGTAGAACGCGGAGATCGCCATGCAGACGCAGGTGACGAGGAAGAACAGCCAGCCTCCGGATTTCAGGGGCGTCTTCCGCACCAGGATCTCGCGGGCCAGGATCGCCGGAACGAATCCCTGCGCAAAGTGACCGATGCGGTCGTAGTGGTTGCGCGAGAAGCCGAAGAGATCCTTCATCCAGTACCCGAGCGGCACCTCGGCGTACGTGTAGTGGCCGCCGAGCATGAGGATGCACGCGTGGAGGAAGATCAGCCGGTACGCGAGCGGCGTGAGTGGAAATCGCTTGTACGTCCAGACGAGGATCGGCACCGCGACGAGGATCGGTGCGACCTCGAGGACCCAGGTATAGCGGTCCTTCGGGGAAATGCCAGACAGGATCAGGAGAGCCGCTCCGACGGCGAGGAGAACCGCGGGCTCCCGTCGACGCGCCAAGCGAGCGGCTTAGCCTTCGAGCTCGGGGAAGCTCTCTTCCAGAAGAGCGGTGATGTCGAAGGACCCCGTCGCGAAGTGGAGCGTGAGCGCGCCTTCCGTGAACTCCGTGCGCTCGAGCGAGAGATCCATCCCGCCCGGCATCCAGTCGTTGAGGTTGACGACCATGATGCGGTCGTCGCGGTACCAGGTCAGAAGGCCCGGGGGCGCCTTCTGGACGAGGTAGGTCAGCAGCTGGTCGGGGATCGGGATGAACGACAGGGCCTGCACCTTGTCGAGCACGAAGGCCAGGAAGCCGTCCTTGAGCCGCAGCTGCGAAAGCGTCGCACGGGCCGAGAGCGGAACGCCGAAACGGTGCACCACGACCGTCGCGGTGAGCTCCCCGTCCGTGACCCGCAGCTTCAGGTCCTCCAGATCGGGGATCCGGTCGACCAACCGATGCACGATCGCGTTCAGAGTCCGCTCGTCCAGCGTCACCGACAGTCCGCTCCAGCGGATCTTGAGCTCCTCGCCGCTGGAGGACGACGGCAGCGCCGGCGCCGCCGCGTTGTCCTTCATCGGCTCTATTTTAGCGCGTCAGCTCAGGAAGTCGGCGACGATGCGCACACTCTTAACCTCTTTCCAAGTATCCGCCTTGATTTCCATCTCCACGACGCAGGGTTGATCGTGCGCACCTGGCGCCAGCGTGCACTTGCCCGAGAACATCGCGACCTGCTTGCCGGAGGGATCCAGGAGACGCGTCCAGATCTCCACCTTGTGCATCTGCCCGTCGTTGTTCGAGCCGATGAACGTCCATCGTCCCCGCACCGGGTCCGTGTCGGCCGACCCCTTCGGCTCCAGCCGCACGGTCATGAGCTTGGCCTCGAAGGCGTTCGCTTTGTAGGAGAGCCGTGAGAGCTCGACGTCCTGGCCGGGCTGGGGGATGTCGATCACGGTCTGGGCCCGATACATCAGAGGCACGCCGAGAAGGGACACCGAGACGAGGAGGATGACGAGAAGGGAGAGGTTCCTTCGAATCATGACAACCTCCTGCGGGAATGCCCGCGTTTTTGAGCTGTATCAAATCACGTATCCGGCCGCGAAGCCGATCTGGGCCGCCATCATCATCAGGTACATGTGCGTCCACGCCGGATGGTTTTCGGTCGTGGCCAGCTCTTCCGGGTTTCGCAGGAGCAGGCGCGCGGTGTACGCGCCCCAGGCCGCGAGCGCGAGCCCGAGGACCGTCAGGAAGGTCCGGTTGCCGGTCAGCCGCCAGTCCTCGGCGGGCAGCCACGTGAAGACCGGGATGAGAAGCCAGGGAATCACGAAGAAGGGCGCCATGATCTTCGCGGCTTTCTTGACGCCGAAGCGCACCGGGAGCGTCACGCAGCCGTGGGCGCGATCCCCCTCCATGTCGGAGAAATCCTTCGTCGAGGTTGCGCCCAGCAGGAACAGCGCGAAGATCCCGCCGATCGTCCACGGCTCGCCGATCAAAACCTCAGCCACGAAGGACCAGCCCGCGACCTTCAGCAGCCCTCCCCGCGTCACGGCGATGGTGAAGTTGGCCCAGAACCAGTGGCGCTTGGAGCGGCCGAACGCCGGAAACGAGTACACGAACGTCGCCAGAGCGCCGACGCAGTAGATGAAGAAAGCGGCGTGGAGGGAAAGCGGCGCGGTCATGCGCTCCGCGAAGCTCTGATACGGATACGGCACCACGAGCCACGTGGGCAGGATCGCGATGGCGTAGAGGGCCGCGGCCGCCGCCCAGGCCCGTCCGATCGGAACTTCGCCCCTCACGAGCGGCCGGTCCGGCTTGTTTCTGCGGTCGATCTCCAGGTCCGCGATCTGGTTGATGATGTTGGACGCGGCGTTCATCGCCGAGGCGCAGAGCGATCCGACCGCGATCGTCAGCACGACCGCCCACGTCACCCGGCGCGCGGGATCGGGATTGTGCGCCGATCCGAAGGCGCAGATGGCGCCGGAGACGATCCCGAGAAGGGGCGGCACAAGCGTGAAGGGCCTCGCCAGACGCAGGTAGTGCTTCACGCGACGCTTCCCCCGGCCAGACGCAGAGCCAGCATGGCGCCGACGAATGTGTTCAGGGCGTTGGCGAACTCGTGATCGAGACGGAACCCCGCGCGTTTTCCGAAGTCGTTGACGACGCTCTCGGCCAGGGCTCCGAGGAAGCCTCCGAGGATCGCGGCCCACAGGAGCGAAGCCGGAAAGAGACCGAGCTTCCAGCCCACCGCCGCGATCGCCGCGGCGCCGACCAGGCTCGCGGCCGTGCCGGCCCACGACACCGCGCCGGGCGTGCCCGGCGTCAGAGGCCGGAAGCCGAGCGGCGAGAAGGCGCTGCGGCCGTAGAGGGTGCCGACCTCGGTCCCCAGCGTATCCGCGAGGGCGGCGCCGAACGCCGCGACGAGGGCCAGGTCCGGCACGCCGAGAAGCACCAGCGCCGCCGGGACGCTACAGTTCGCAGCCACATGCGCTGCGCCCCGGCGGCCCGAGTCCTCCTGGGCCACCCCGGCCGCGGCCTTGCGCCCGTATTCCAGTCGGGTCGCCAGCGTGCCCAGAAGGAAGAAGGCCCAGAGCAGCGCGTACGCGGGCCAGCCGCCGAACCCGAGGATGACGAAGCCCGCGATGCCTCCGGCGATCGCGCCCGAGCGCTTGACGATGCCGAGCGCCCCCATGAGGAGCGCCACGGCGACGTTGATCGCCAGGGCGAGGCCGAGCCAGGTCCAGGACGGGAGCTTGGGCGGCCAGTGCAATCCCATCTGGTAGATCGCCAGCGCCGCGGGCAGCGGCGCGACGATGTTGTCGTCGAGCCCCGTCTCGACGGTTTCCAGAAACGCGTAGAGCCCGGCGCCGATCATCAGGATGGCGACGGAGTCGGCCGAGGGCTCGCGCCGGCTGACGAAGAGGAACACGAGGACCGACGCGGTCCCGGCCACGGCCCAGTCGGCGAGCAGGCCCACCCACGTCTTCCGGCGGTTCCAGGGAAGAACGGGCCCGCCCACGGAGCGGCCGGCGATCGCCGCGGCGGGGTCGCCGAAAGCCATCATGGCCCACACCGCCGCCGCGATCGGAAGATAGTGGTCGCGGAAGACGAGGATCAGGACGAGGACCATCGCCGGATAGGCCACGATCCCGGCATCGTGGCGCAGCACCCCGGGACGGTAGAGCCGGCGACCCAGGCGCGGCATCACCGCGACGTTGAAGAGGAGCGCCACGAGAGCGCAGGCCGCCGCCGCGCGCCAGTCCAGCCAGCGCAGAGCCAGGGCGCAGAGGCCGAAGCCCGCGTGGACCGCCTTGCGCTGCCACTCCGCGGGCGTCACGAGATTTCTTCGATCAGTGGGCCGCCGTCGCCGTCCCCGCGGCCGGCGGGGCCGGAGCCTTCGCCTGCGTGTACTTGTCGTACCAGGCCACGTACCTCTCCAGGCGGTCGCGCACGTAGGTGGGTTTGCGGATTCCGTGGTGCTGGCCCGGATAGATGACGAGCTGTGTGGGCACGCCCAGGCTGCGCAGCGCCTGGTACATCTGCTCGGAGTTGATCAGCGGGACGTTGAAGTCCGCCTCGCCGCAGAGAAACAGCGTCGGCGTCTTGATGCGGTCGGCGTGGAGGAAGGGAAACGACACCTTCATCCACCCTTCGGTGTTCTTCCAGGGCGGACCCAGCTCCTGCTCGTACTCGCGGATGTACTGGTCGGTGCCGTAGCCGGCCAGGATGTTGGAGATGCTCGCGCCGCTGGTCGCGGCCTTGAAGCGGGTCGTCGAGGCGATGACGTAGTTGGTGAGAATTCCGCCGTAGCTCCAGCCGCCGACAGCGAGGCGGTCCGGATCGGCGATCCCCTTCGCCACGGCATCGTCCACGCCGGCCAGGACGTCCTCGACGTCCACGCGCCCCCAGTCGGCATAGATCGCCGCCTGGAACTTCTCGCCGCGGCCCGAGCTGCCGCGCGGGTTGACCGCGACGACGACGTAGCCGTTGGCGGCGAACCACTGCCAGTCCTCCTCGAACGCGCATTCGTGCTGCCCCACGGGACCTCCGTGGATCCGCAGGATCGTCGGGTACCGGCGGCCGGCCTGGTAGTCGGGCGGCTTGACCAGGAATCCGTGGATCTCGGTCCCGTCCTTGCTCTGGAACTTGGTTTCCTCGACGGAGGCGAGCTTCACCTGCGAGAGCCACGCGTCGTTCTGCCGCGACAGCGGCCGAGGTTCCTTGCCCTCCAGCGCGAAGATCTCCTCGGGCGCCGAAGGAGTCCCGATGCGCACCGCGATGCGGCCGTTGTCCGAAATCGAGAAGTCGCCCACGACGCGGCGGCCACCGACGAGGCGCTCGATCGCTCCGCCCGCGAAGGGGATCTGCGCCAGATGCACCGCCTGGTCTTCTTCGAGGTTGAAGAGGATCGAGGCGCCGTCCGCCGAAAACTGCGGATTGAGGACGTTCAAGTCGAGGCCCGCGGTCACGACCCGGGTCGGGCCTCCCGCGGAGGAAACCACGGCAAGCTTGTTGAGCCCGTAATAGATCATCTTGTCCGGGCCGCCCTGGACGAACGCGATCCAGCGCCCGTCCGGGCTCCAGGACAGACCGCTGCCAAGCGACGGCGGATTGTTCGAAAAGCCGTCGTTGGTCAGGGCGCGCGGCGTCGCTCCGGGCCGGGCGTCGATCGTGAAGATCTGCCAGGCGTCCGTACGGTCGGGGTCGGCGGCATCGCGCTTGGAGACGAATGCGATCGTCTTGCCGTCGGGGGAAAAAGCGGGCGCGCCCTCGTCGAAGTCGCCGGACGTCAGCGTGTCCACCCTCCGGGTCGCGAGATCCAGGAGGTAGAGGTGATTGCGGAGCTTGCCGAGATACCCCTCGACGTCCTGCTTGAACTGGTATCGGTCGATGACGATCGGCTTCTTCGTCTTTTTCTTCTTCTTGCCCTCGTCGTCGGCGGAGGCCTTATCCGGGTCCGGGTCCTCGACGAGAAGCACGAGTCTCTTCCCGTCGGGCGCCCAGTCGTAGTCCCCGATGCCTCCTTTCAGGTCCGTCACCTTCTCCGCCTCGCCGCCCATGCGCGGGAGGAGCCACAGCTGCGCCACGTCGTTGTCGTCTTCCCGGGACGAAAGGAACGCGAGGTACTTCCCGTCCGGGCTCCAGCGCGGTGTGTTCTCGGAGCCCTTGCTCCGCGTCAGCCGGACCGACTCCTTCCCGTCCCAGCTGGTCATCCATATGTCGCTGTCGTTCTTGTCCTCCGTGAAGTCCGCGGCTCGCACGGTGTAGGCGACCCAGGCGCCGTCCGGCGAGATCTGGGGGTCCGAGACGTCGCGTACCTGAGCGAGGTCTCCGAGGTTGAAAGGCCGCGTCGCCGCGAAAGCCGCCAGGCTCGCCGCAAAAAGTCCCGCGAAGGCCAGGATCCGTCGATGCATGAGAGTTGCTCCTCCTCCGGTCGTTTCCAAACCGCAGATCTTAACTGGCGAAACCCGAAGTCACGCTTCCGGGCGCGCGCGTCGGGCGAGGTACTCCGCGAGCGGGTCGCGAAAGTGTCGGATGCGCCGGCCGGTCAGGCGCTCGAACTTGCCCGTGTCGAGCACCGAGTACGCCGGGCGCCGCGCGGGACGAGCGAGCTCCTCCGAGGTCGTGGGATCCACGGCGACGTCGGAACGGCCGGCCAGCCAGAGGATCTCTCTCGCGAAGTCATTCCAGCTCACCTCGCCGCGATTGGCGAAGTGGTAGACGCCCGTGGCTCCCGCCTCCATCAGAGCGAGGAGCGCCTCGGCGAGGTCCGTCGTCGCGGTGGGTTTTCCGATCTGATCCGCGACGACGGAGAGCCGGCTCTTGCCGCCCTCGACCTGCTTGAGGATGGCTTCGATGAAGTTCCATCCCGAGCGGCCGAAGAGCCACGACGCGCGCACGATCAGGCTCCCCGGCAGTCGGAGGGCCGCCTCTTCGCCCGCCCGCTTGCTCCGCCCGTAAGCCGAGAGGGGATGGACCGGATCGTCCTCGACGTACGGCGCGGTTTTGAGGCCGTCGAACACGAAGTCCGTCGAGACCTGGACCAGCTGGGCCGCCACGTGGCCGCAGGCGTCGGCGAGGTTCGCCACGCCTGTCCCGTTGACTTCGAAGGCGCGAGGGTCCGTCTCGCAGGCATCGACCTTCGTGAACGCCGCGCAGTTGACGACGACGTCCGGGCGCAGCTCCCGCAGCGCCCGCGAGACGGCGGCGGCGTCGGCGACGTCGAGATCGCTCTTCGGCCGCGCGAAGACTTCCCACCCTGCGGCCGCCAGCAGCGGAGACAGGTCGGAGGCGAGCATCCCGGAAGCGCCCGTCACCAGGACGCGGCGCCGGGCGCGCGGGACCGGCCGCGGCGCCGCCAGCACGGCCGCGTGTGTGTCGAGAGAGGAGCCGGCCGCGTCCGCCATCCGCGACGAGACTAGCCCGGGGCCTTGGCCGTCGCGGTCGAGGTCTCCAGGCGGCGCTCGTACTGCGAGCGGTAGAACTCCCGGTACGCCGCGTCCCGCTCCTTGATGGGTCGCCACCACGCCTCATTGTCGCGATACCAGCGCACCGTCTCGGCGAGGCCCTCGGCGAACGGGGTGCTGGTCTTGAAGCCCAGGCGGCGAAGCTTGGAGGCGTCGAGCGAATAACGGCGGTCGTGCCCCGGCCGGTCGTCGACGTAGCGGATCAGCGTCTCGGGCTTGCCGAGCGCGGAGAGCACGCGCTTCGTGATCTCGATGTTCTCGGCCTCGTTGCCTCCCGCGACGTTGTAGGTCTCGCCAGGCTCCCCCGCATCGAGCAGAAAGTCGATGGCCGCGGCGTGATCGCGCACGAAGAGCCAGTCGCGCACGTTCTTGCCGTCGCCGTAGAGCGGCAGAGGCAGGTCGTCGATGGCGTTGGTGGCGAAGAGCGGAATCAGCTTCTCAGGGTACTGGTAGGGCCCGTAGTTGTTCGACGCCCGCGTGATGACGACGGGCATCTTGTAGGACGCCCAGTAGGAATACGCGAGGCGGTCGCCTCCCGCCTTCGAGGCGGCGTAGGGGTTGCGGGGATTCAAGGCCGACTCCTCGGTGAAGGACCCGTCCGGGATCGAGCCGTAAACCTCGTCCGTCGAAATCTGGATGAACCGATCGACCCCGCGGCGCCGCGCTTCTTCGAGGAGGACGAAGACGCCGCGCACGTCGGTCTCGATGAACGACGCATCTCCCAGGAGCGACCGGTCCACGTGCGTCTCCGCGGCGAAATTGACGACCGCGTCGCAGCCCTCCATCGCGACGCCGACGACGTCGGGATCCGCGATGTCGCCGCGGACGAAGCGGTAGTTGGGCCGGTCCGCGATGTCGGCGAGGTTGGCGGGGTTGGCCGCGTAGGTCAGCTTGTCGAGGTTGACGATCGAGACCTTCTCGCCCCGGCACTGGAGGACGTGGCGGATGAAGTTCGACCCGATGAAGCCGCAGCCACCGGTCACCAGGATCTTCATACGATTCCGATCTCCGAGTTGTCGCCGACGAGGAAGCGATGGACCCGGGGACGCTCGACCCCCGGGTGGATCCGCACATTCTTGCCGATGAGGGAGTCCGCGATGCGCACGGGAATCCGCTCCAGTCGAGAGCCCTCGAGCACGATCGAATTCTCGATCTCGCACCGGTCGATGAAGCACCCCGCTCCCACGGCGGTGTAGGGGCCGACGAAGGCGTCGCGAACGTGCGCGCCCTCGCCGATGATCGCGGGACCGCGAACCGTCGAGCGCTCGATCTTGGCGCCCTTCTCGATGACGACCTTCCCTTCGACCTGGCACTGCCCGTCCACTGTTTCCAGGCCCCGGGCCGTGAAGGTGTCGAGGATGATGCGGTTGGCTTCGAGCATGTCCTCGATCTTGCCCGTGTCCTTCCACCAGCCCGAGACCAGATGCGGATGCACGCTCTTGCCGTGGTCCACGAGCCACTGGATCGCGTCCGTGATCTCGAGCTCGTTGCGGGCGCTCGGCCGGATCGCCTTGACCGCCTCGAAGACGCTGTCGTCGAACATGTAGACGCCGACGAGCGCGAGGTCCGAGCGAGGCTCCTTCGGCTTCTCGGTCAGCCGCACGACCCGGCCGTTCTCCAGCTCCGCCACGCCGAACTGCGACGGGTTGGGGACCTTCGCCAGCAGGATCTGGGAGTTGCATCCCAGCTTCCGGTAGTCGGCCACGAGCGTCGTGATCCCGTCGGCGATCACGTTGTCGCCCAGGTACATCACGAAGGGCTCTCCTCGCAGGAAGGACTCCGAGATCAGGACGGCATGCGCCAGTCCCCGTGGCGCGTCCTGCGGGATGTAGGTGATCCGCGCCCCGAACCGCGACCCGTCGCCCAGCGCCGCCTCGATCTCCGCCCGCGTGTCTCCCACGACGACCGCGATGTCCTTGATGCCGGCCGCAACGAT
Organism: Acidobacteriota bacterium; assembly: GCA_046725935.1. Taxonomy (GTDB): domain Bacteria; phylum Acidobacteriota; class Thermoanaerobaculia; order UBA5066; family Gp7-AA6; genus DAHUXD01. Next base: position 41,628 of record JBKOZO010000170.1, read on the forward strand.
CGCCTCCACGCCGTAGAAGAGGACGGGCTTGTTGGCGACCGGGACCAGCTGCTTGGCGTTGGTGTAGGTGAGGGGGCGCAGGCGCGTGCCCTTGCCTCCCGACAGAATGAGGCCTTTCATCGAGCCGAGATCATAACCTCGCCGGGAAACCGGGTACGAGAGTCCGAGCGCGTGGACGAGGACGGCCTCAACCGACCCGTCCAATGTTCCCTCTTAGTATTGCCAGTAAAGGCCGAGAGCCTTGGCGAGAAAAACCGCCATCTGGCGGCGAGTGACGGAGGCATCCGGACAGTAGTTTCCGCCGCCGCATCCCCCCGTGACGCCTGACGCCGCGAGCGCCTCGATGAATTGGAATGCCGGATCGTTGGTCGGTACGTCGGCAAACGTCGCGGCCCCGGGCGCCGGACTGACTTGAAGCTGATAGAAGAGCTTTACACCCGTAACGTAGGTGCTGCCGTCGAACGTCGAATTCCGAATCGTGGAGTAGTAGACGTTGAACTCGTTGTCGATGGTCACGGGGTTGGCCAGAAACGATTCGATCGAAAAACAGCCAGTGTCAGACACGCCGCTTCCGGTTTCAATCACGAACGACGGGGCTCCTCCATTCAGGGGAGCACTCCAAAGGTTACCGGTGAAGGTGCCGGTGTCCGACATGTCGCAGCCGCTCACCTCGATCATCACGACGGATGCACCCTGGGGAAGATGAATCCCCGCGATGAGCTGCGTGTAGCCTGCCGGTCCTGCACCGGTCAGGTAGCGGAAGGGTTTGCCGAGCACCGGCGCCCACGTGACGCTTGGGTCGTAGGGCGTGAACTCGGATGATTCAACCGTGTAGGCGGTGAGGTTGCCGACACCCCAAAGCTTCGAGCGCGTTGTACTTGCTTCAGCGGGCGATGTCTGCGCGAATGCTGAATGAAAGGTCAAAAGCATCGGCAAGCCGAGAAGAACCTTCCGGGCTGCTTTCATGGGATACCTCTTTTCGGGAGTTATTGTACGGCCGCCAACGCGCCCGGCCGTTGCTCGCGCTCGAATGTGCAGCTGGCGTCAGCCTTCGCGCTCGCCCCCTGGTTCCATCCACCGGTTGTCGCGCCACGACAGTGAGCTACCGCCCGAACAGCGCGTCGAGCGATCCATTGACGTCGAGCAGCGTGCCGATGTCCTTGAGGTTGACGACGATGCGGTAATCCCGCCGGGGCGCGGGGGGAAGCCGCAGCTCGCGGATCTCGAGGAAGACCGTGTAACAGGAGCCCTTGTAGGTCAGAAGCGAGCGGTCCTCCTGCACCAGGTTTTGCGAGGCGTCGTACGCGATCTGCGTGTCGAGGCGGAAGTACTTCCCGAGGTCGAAGCCGGCTCCCATGCGGAACTGATCGGAGTTCAGCGAGGGGACGTTCTCCAGAACGACGGGACGGCTTCCGAACCAGCTGAAGTTGACGTAGTTCATGCCCCAGTTGGCGCCCGCGGTCACGGAAGACGCGGTGATCTGCGAGTTGAAGGTGTCGTAGTCGATGCGCCCGTCGAGGTGGAGGAGACCGCCTTGGGAGAGGCGGAGGATCCCCTGGAGGGGACCCGTCTTGCGCCGCGTGTCGAGCTCCGGAGGAATCGGGAAGAGAGTCTGCGGGAGCTCGAACGCGTAGGTCTGCGCGACCTCGAGAGACGCGATCTCCTCCGCCGAGCCTCCGGGGCCCGCGGGCTTGGCCAGCAGGCGATTCACAAGGGAGTAGCGGACCTGGTTCTGTCCGAGCGCCTGGTCGATCTCGTCGAAGGCCGGGATGTGCGTGGGATCCGTCACGTCCGATGCCCACGTGTACTGGATTCGCGGCTCGATGACGTGCTTGAACTTCACCCACGGCCCCAGCGAAAAGTCATAGACGCGCGAGAAGGACGGCCCGATCATCTCGAGACCTCCCTCCCCCAGCGTGCGCGTGATGCTCTCGCCGGTGAACCGGGTCTGCGCGTCGTCGGTCGAGTCCGTGTAGTAGGTGAGCCTCCCGCCCGCCGTGGCGGTGAGCGACAACCAGGGAATGGTCTTGAACGGAAAAGAGAAGACGGGGTGCAGATCGAAGCGGCCGTATGTGCCGCGCGGAAGGTCGAAGCCTCGGTTGATGTAGAGGCCCGAAATAGAGGAATCCAGCGCCAGATAGATGGGGCTCGTTCCGATCGGCGCCGTGCGGTGGAGAAACTCGAGCGTCGGGAAGCGCTCCTGGATGACGGTCGAGGAGTAGAAGGTCTCGCTCCGCTCGAAACGGATGTTCAGGGAATCCGTCCCCACGTTTCGCGTCAGGAAGCCGCGCGACACGATCTGCCGCGCCGAGTTGAGCGCGAAGCTGCGCTCGAAGTCCTGCAGGAACTGCTGGTCCGAGTAGTGCCGAATCGAAAGCACCCCGCGAAACCCGAAAGGCAAATCGTCCGATACATGATCGAGGCGCAGCTTCCAACGCGTCTCGGGTTGGAACGTGTAGACTCCGAGGCTCCCGTCCGGAAGCGTGCAGAAGCCGTTACCACCATTCGGGGGCGCCTGCGAGATCGGCACGCACACCGTCGCCTCCTGATCCCGGATCACGTAGCCCTGAAAGAGGCCAGCCGACTCGTCCGTGGGCCTCCAGCGGGCCTCCACGCCTCCCCCGATCGTGCCGTCCGTGTACGTATCCAGCTGCGTCGTCACGTCCGTCGGCCGCCCGGTCACCCAGTAATAGGACAAACCCAGAAAGGCCCCGCGCTGGTTGCTGTATCCGATGCCGGGCACGAGCATGCCCGAGGCGCGGTCCTGCTTGGTCGGCCAGATCAGATAGGGCGTATAGAGGATCGGCACCGGGCCGGCGCGGAAAGCGACGTCCTTCATCCGCGCGTAGTCGTCCAGCGTGACGGTGGCTTCGGACATGGAGAAGGACCACTCGGGCTTCGGGAACTCGCACGCCGTGAAGACGCCGTGGTCGATCTTGTAGGTCGCCTCGCCGATCTTCGAGATCTTCTGCGCCACGATGTGGAAGGTCGGCGGGAGATCCGCCGTGGCGTCCTCGAGGACGCCCGTCTTCGTGTCCATGTGGAACGTGCCGCGGTCGCCGGTCAGCCGCGTCGGGCCCTGGTCGATGACGACGTGGCCCTTGAGGAACGCCGTCTTCGACGGAAAGTCGTAGCGCGCCTCGTCGCAGGTGATCTTGACGTCCTGGTACTCGATGACGACTTCCTCGCTGCCCTCCCAGGTTTTGTCCTTTTCGAAGCGGACCGGCTTCTTGGTGTAGAGGCGCACCTCGCCGCCCGGCTCCGGAGTCTTGAACTTGATCTGGAAGTTGGACCTCTGCCGGAAGCGCGACTCGTAGGGGTCTCCCGAGGCGAACGGGTCCTGCGCGAGAGACACCGCGGAGATGAGGAGAGAGAGGCCCGTGAGGCCGATCGCCCCGAGAGGCTTCACGCGTCCATGGAGCGCACCGTGGGAGCGACCCGGAACCCCGCCTCCGTCTTCGCCCGGACCTCGTCCACGGTGACGCCGGGGGCCAGCTCCACCAGCTCGAGGCCGGCACCGGCCTGAAGAACGTCGAAGACGCAGAGATCCGTGATGATCCGGTGCACGCAGCGCATTCCGGTCAAGGGCAACGTGCAGCGCTTCAGGATCTTCTTCTCGCCGGACTTCGCGGTGTGCTCCATCGTCACGACGAGGCGCTTCGCGCCGGCGACCAGGTCCATGGCGCCGCCCATGCCCTTCACCATCTTGCCGGGGATCATGTAGTTCGCGATCGATCCCTCTTCGTCGACCTGCATCGCGCCGAGGATCGAGAGGTCGATGTGGCCGCCGCGGATCATCGCGAAGGAATCCGCCGACGAGAAGAACGACGCCCCGGGGCGAATCGTCACGGTCTCCTTGCCGGCGTTGATCAGGTCGGGGTCGACTTCGGCCTCCGTCGGGTACGGACCCAGGCCCAGGATCCCGTTCTCGGACTGGAGGATGACCTCCATTCCCGGAGGAATGTGGTTGGCCACGAGCGTGGGCATGCCGATTCCGAGGTTGACGGTGAAGCCGTCCCGCAGCTCCTTCACCGCGCGCTGGATGATCCCATCGCGCGTCAGCATGAACCGGGGACCGTCACTTCCTCACCGTCCGCCGTTCGATCCGCTTCTCGCGCGGCGCCACGACGATCCGGTTGACGAAGACACCGGGCGTGTGAACGCACTCGGGATCGAGGGAACCGACCTCGACGAGTTCCTCGACCTCCGCGATCGAGACCTTGCCCGCCGTAGCCGCCATCGGGTTGAAGTTTCGCGCGGCCTTGCGATACACGAGGTTGCCGAGCCGGTCGCCCTTCCAGGCCGCGACCATGGAGAAGTCGCCGACGATCCCGCGCTCGAGGAGGTAGTCGCGGCCGTCGAAGCTCCGCGTCTCCTTGCCCTGGGCGACCAGCGTTCCCGCGCCGGCCGGTGTGTAGAACGCCGGGATTCCGGCGCCTCCCGCCCGCATGCGCTCGGCGAGCGTTCCCTGGGGGACCAGCTCCACCTCGAGCTCGCCGGAGAGGAACTGGCGCTCGAACTCGGCGTTCTCGCCGACGTACGAGGAGACCATCTTGCGGATCTGTCGCGTGCGCAGCAGCTGCCCCAGTCCCCAGTCGTCCACGCCGCAGTTGTTCGACACGACCGTCAGGTTCTTCGCGCCGTGACGGACCAGGGCCGCGATCAGGTTTTCCGGGATGCCGCAAAGTCCGAAGCCACCGACGACCAGCGTGGCCCCCTCGAAGACGTCACGGACGGCCTCGTCGGCGGACGCCGCGACTTTGCTCTTCATCCGTGGCGATGATAACCGACCGGCGCAAATCAGCGGCCGCGGTCCGCGCGCGCGACGGCGATGAACTCGGCCGCGTCGAGATCGGCCGACGCCCCCGGGAAGGCCTTCAGCCGCGCGCGCCGCCGATCGCCCTCCGGAGACGACGGCAGCGCGACCGTGTCGATCGCCTCGACGAGGAATCCGGAAGCTTCAAAGAGATCCTCCAGCGAGCGCCGGGTGAAGAGACGCAGATGGGTTCCGGAGAGCAGGCCGTACGGAACGTAATCGAAGCGGCCTCGAATCAGGTCGTCGACGACGGACCAGTGTCCGGCGTTGGGAACGGACGCGATCAGGCGTCCGGTTCTCGAAAGCCACGGACGGACGCGCTCGAGGGCGTCGGAGGGATCCGCGAGATGCTCCAAAACGTCCCCGAACAGGATGGCGTCGAAGCTCCCCGAGAAATCTTCGGCGACCTCGTCCAGGCGGCAGGCGAGCACGCGATCGTAGACTCGGGCCGCGGCCGCGGCGTCCTCGGCGTCGGGCTCGATGCCCACGATCGTCGCGACTCCCCTCTCCCGCAGCGCGGGAGCCGTGGCTCCGCGCGAACAGCCCACGTCGAGAACGGCGCGGGCGGCGGGCGGGACGCGGGACGCGAGATCCTCCCTCGCCGACGCATCCATGGCGCCGTAGCGGTGGAGGTAGGCGCCGGGGTCCACTCCGACGGAGAAACCTTTCGCCGCCGCCTGCCGCGGCACTTCGCGCAGTGGCAGGTCCCGCGGCAGGGCCGAAAGCGCCGAACGGCGCATGGCGTAGACCGGGGATGCGGGGGAAAGCGCCTTGCGGATCGGCGCCGTCGTTGCCGCCGCGAGCGCGGCGGCCTCGGCCAGAAGCGTCGGTGTCGGGTAGACGAAGGGAGGCGCGTAGCGGGCCTCCTCGGCCTCGGGCTCGTTGGTCATCGGCAGAAGGAGATCGAACTCCGTACGGCCCGACAGGTTTGCGACCAGCCGCAGCGCGGGCTCGGGCAGCAGGTAAGCCTCCGGATCGGCCACGACCAGGACCACGGGAGAATCCCCGGCCGCATCCGCGACGAGCGGGTCGCGGTCCGGGGACGCGGTTCGCGCGCGCGCGGGGAGCGATCTCGCGTAGCGTGTCACGAGGCGCCACGCCCACGGCGCCTCGGCGCGGAACCGCGGTTTTCCGCCGAGGATGAGGTCGAAAGGCGAAACGCTCAGGCCGTCTCGACGAGCATCGCCGTGGCCTCGCCTCCGCCGATGCAGATGGCCGCCACGCCCCGCTTCTTGCCGTCCTTGCGGAGCGAGTGGATCAGCGTCGTCAGGATGCGGGCCCCGGAGGCGCCGATCGGGTGGCCCAGCGCGACGGCGCCGCCCCGCGGGTTGACCTTCTCCGGCGGCAGCGAGAGCTCGCGGATCGCCGCCATCGCGACCGCCGCGAACGCCTCGTTGATCTCGAAGTAGTCGATGTCGGCGATCGAGAGCCCGGTCTTCTCCAGGAGACGTTGGATCGCGCCGACGGGCGCGGTGGTGAACCACTCCGGCGCCTGGGCCACGCCGGTCGAGGCGATGATGCGCGCGATCGGCTTCCAGCCCTTCGCCTTGGCCTTCTCTTCCGAGGCGACGACGAGCGCAGCCGCTCCGTCGTTGATCTTCGAGGAGTTCGCCGCGGTGACCGAGCCGTCCTTGGCGAAGGCGGGTTTCAACGTCGGCATCTTCTCGAGCGGCGCGGCGAAGGGCTCTTCGTCGGACTCGATCTTCACGGCGTCACCCTTCTTCTGGGGGAGCTCGACGGTCGCGATCTCCTCCGAGAAGAGGCACGTCTTCGACGCGTTCTGCGCGCGGCGGTACGACTCGAGCGCGAAGGCGTCCTGCTCCTCGCGCGTGAAGGAGTACTTGGCGACGCAGAGCTCGGCGCAGTTGCCCATGTGGGTGTCCTTGTACGGATCCCAGAGCCCGTCCTTGATCATCGAGTCGACCAGGGTGCCGTTGCCCATGCGCAGGCCCGTCCGCCCCTTCTCCAGGAGATAGGGAGCGTTCGACATGGATTCCATGCCTCCCGCGACCGCGACCTCGTACTCGCCGGCCTGGATCGCGTTGCCGGCGTCCATGACCGCGCGCATCCCGGAGCCGCAGACTTTGTGGACCGTGATGCACGGGACCGAGTCCGGTATGCCTGCCTTCAACGACGCCTGGCGGGCCGGCGCCTGACCGATACCGGCCTGGAGGACGTTGCCCATGATCACCTGCTCGACCTCCTTCGGGTCGACGCCCGCGCGCGCGAGCGCCGCGCGAATTGCGACCGAACCGAGGACCGGGGCGGGCAGGGAGGAAAGCTTCCCGAGGAACGAACCGATCGGCGTTCGGGCCGCCGACAATACGACCAGGTTTTTCATAGGAGGCGCATTCTAACGCCGGGACCCCGGTCCTTTATTTCGCCGACTCCAGCTTCCAGCCGCTCCGGATGGTCGTGGCGTCGCAGTAGGTCTTGAGGCAATCCACGTTGTTGAGGCACTGGAGGATCGACTCGCAGGCCTGTTGCGCGGTCGCGCCCTGCGGAACTTCCGCGGTCTGCACGCACTTTCCGGAGTACGCCGGATTGGTGAAGGTGCAGGTGGCCTGCGGAGGCGGCGGAGGTCCGGCCTCCGACGGAGTCGCCGAACCGGAGAAGAGCAGGGCGAGCACTGCGGCGAGACCGAGGGTCCGTTTCATGCGGCCTCCTTTCCTGGATCACCATCACGGATCATAAGCCGGCGCCGGGTTACTCTGTTCGGGTGGCACGGATTCTCGCGATCGACTTCGGGGAGAAACGGATCGGCCTGGCGACGTCGGACGCGTCGGGCCGGCTCGCGACGCCGCGCCGCACCCTCTCGCGAAAGAGCGACGAGGCGGCCCTCGACGAGATCGCACGGTTCTGTCGCGAAGAGGAGATCGGCGTGACGCTCCTGGGCATCCCCCGCTCGCCCGACGGGATCGAGAGCCCCTTTGCCGCGCGCATCCGGTCCTTCGCGAAGAAGCTGCACGCCAAAACGGGTCTGCCGTTGAAGTTCCACGAGGAGACACTGACCTCGGTCGAGGCGGCGAGGCGTCTTTCCCCGGGGTCGCCGCCGGAGGCCCTCGACGCCGCAGCGGCCGCGGTCCTTCTCGAGGATTACCTCGCCGGCGAGGAGCCCGGCCGGTGAGCGCGATCCGGCGCGTCCTGAGACTGGGCCTGCTGATGGCCCTCCTGGCTCTGGCCGTGGCCGTCTATCTCTACCGGCGCCTGGAGCATCCGCCGGCGCCCGCCGTTCCCGGCACGGCGACGGTTTTTTTCCCGTTCGGAACGCCGACCAGCGAGATCTTCCGCCGTCTCGCGGCCGAAGGCGTGGTCTCGCCGGCCTGGCTCGCCGAGGCGTACTACCGTCTGGCCGGCAGCTCGACGCCGCTGCAGGCGGGGGAATACCGATTCGCGCGACCCACTCCCTTGTCGGAAGTGCTGGCTCGAATGGGCCGGGGCGACGTCGTCAGGCACACGATCGTCGTGCCCGAAGGGTTGACCGCCGAGGAGACATGCGCGCTGTTCTGGAGCCAGGGCATCAGCCGGCCCCAGGCTTTCCGAAACGCCTTCCGCAATCCGCAGCTCATCGCGTCGATCGCGCGCGGAGCCTCGGACCTGGAAGGGTTTCTCTTCCCGGACACCTACGTCGTCACACGATCGACTTCCGCGAGGCAGATCGTCGAGCAGATGCTGGCGAACTTCCGCAGGCACTTCACCCCCGACATGCGAGGCCGCGCGGCCGCGCTCGGACTGACGCTGCCTCAGGCCGTGACCCTCGCCTCGATCGTGCAGAAGGAGACGTCGCTGGCCCGGGAAGCGCCCGTCATCGCGGGTCTCTACTTGAACCGCCTCCGCCGCGGGATGCGGCTGCAGGCCGATCCGACCGTGGCCTACGCGCTCAAACAGGACGGCAAGTGGACCGGCACGCTCTACCGTTCCGACTATGCCTATCCATCGCCCTTCAACACGTACCTCAACGGCGGCCTTCCTCCAGGGCCGATCTGCAATCCCGGGGAAGCCGCGCTGAAAGCCTCGGTCGCGCCGGCACAGACCGACTACCTCTATTTCGTGGCCGACCGCATGGGTGGCCACGCGTTCTCACGCACGTTCGAGGAGCACTTGAACGCGATCGCCGCCACGCGCGGCCGGAAGGACGCCGTGGCATACGACCACCCGGAAGCGCCCGCGGAGCCGCCGACCAACTGACTCCGGGCCCGATGCGCCCTCTCATCCTGAGGAATGCGTGCCGAGCGCACGTTCTTCGGGAGCGGATCCACATGCGACTCCCCCCTTGGTTGGCCCGCGAAGCGGGCTGCTCAGAGTCTGAGTCCTTGACCGCCCGCGGCGAGAGCGCGACACTACGCGCACGCCCCAGATGCCGACAGAACAACTGCCGCGCCGGTTCGGCGGCTACCTGCTGACCGCCTCGCTCGGAGAGGATGCGCTCGGCCGTGTCTATCGGGCCGTGCGCACCTCGGGCGTCTCGGGCGACTCCGGCTTCGTCCGGCTCCGCATCCTGGAATCTCCCGAGCTCTCCGCCGACGCCCTCATCGACGCGATCGAAGAAAACGGCGAGATCCACGGGTTCCTGAAGAATGCAGCGATTGCGAGGGGCGTGGACATGGACGCGGTCGGCGGCGTGCCGTACATCGCGTGGAACGAGCCGAGCGGCCGGACCCTCTCGGCGCTTTCGGAGAAGTGCCGCTCTCTGTCGCGAAAGGTGCCGGTCGAGCACGCCCTTCTCATCGCCGAAAAGATTGCGACGGCCCTCGATCACGCCTACAACACCACGATCGACGGCGACCGCACGCTCCACGGCCTCGTCTGGCCGGGGTTCATCGTGATCTCCGACGACGGCGAGATTCGCCTGTCCGGCTTCGGGCTGGCGCCGGCCGTGCTCCCCGCGATCGCGAAGCCCCGCCTGGCCCGCGAGGTCGGTCCCTACCTGGCTCCGGAGGAGCGTGCCACCGCCGCGATCGGCCGGAACTCGGACGTCTTCTCGGTGGGAGCGATTCTCTTCGAGCTCCTGATCGGAACCCCGCCCCCTCCGGATCCGCTCGCGGTGCTCTAGGGGACCGGAGCGGGAGCCGGCGTGCCGATCCTCCCCGAGATCCAGTCGGTCCTGAAGCTGACCCTCGGAACGCCCGACAGCCGCTACAAGTCGAGCGGCGACCTTCGCCGCGAGCTCGGGAAGCTGCTGTTCTCGGGCCCCTACTCCCCCTCGACGTTCAACCTCGCCTACTTTCTCAACGATCTCTTTCGCGACGAGATCGAGGCCGAGACGCGCGCCCGCAAGCGCGAGACCACCCTCGAAGGAGCCGGGACTCCTCCGCCGGCGCGCACGGCGCCGCCGCCCCCGCCGGCATCCCCCCCGCCGCCGGAGCCGGCCAGCGGACCGCGCCTGCGCCTGGAGACGCCGCGCCGGCGCGGACCCGGAGCGCTGGTCGTGGGAATTCTCGCCGCGGCCGCGGTGGCCGGCGGACTCTACGTCGTTCTGCGCCGGCCTTCGGGCGGCGCGGCTCCGGCCGCGGTCCCGCCGCGCGCGGCGACGGTGCGGCCGACACCCACGCTGCTTCCGGAGCTGCAACCGACGCCGGCCGGTCCCACGACCACGATGTCGGAGGCTGAGTTCCGCGACGAAGTGTCGCGCCGCCTTTCGCTCGAGGTCCAGAAGCTCGAGGCCCAGATGCGCGCGCGCCCCACGCCGGCACCGCAGCTTCCCACGGCCCTTCCGTTCGCGCGCGCGGCGCAGGAGCCCGAAGCCCTGCCCACACT
>JBKOZO010000171.1:0-23025 GCA_046725935.1 Acidobacteriota bacterium
TCGTAGGACTTCAGCTTCGGGTTGACGACGGAGGCGATGAGGACGCGGTCGGGCCCGCCGGAGCCTAAGTACTGGTTGCTCCACTGGTCCGTGTCCACGAGCATGTCCGCCTTGGCCTTCTCGCGCAGCTTCGGGTCGGCCAGGCGCTTCAGCAGCGCTTCGCGGCCTCCCTCACGGATCCAGGGCGGCAGACACGCGTCGAGGCCGTTGGAGCCGGCCGTCCAGGGATACTGGTTCGCGGCCACGTCGATGCCCTCCGCGCGCGCCTTCTCCATGCGCGCGAGCACCGCGGGCATGCGTCCCCAGTTCTTCTTGTACGCGGTCTTCAGGTGCCAGATCTGGCTGCGGATCCCGGCTTCCTTCGCGATGCGGAAGACCTCGTCGAGCGAGGAGTCGATCGCATTGGCCTCCGAGCGCTGGTGCGTGAAGTACGCGCCGCCATAGCGGGCCGCGACCTTCGCCATCGCGATCAGCTCGTCGGTCGAGTTGTACATGTCGGGCACGTACTGGAGCGAGGAGGAGACCCCGAGCGCGCCCTCGCGCATGGCCTTGTCGACCTCGTCGCACATGCGCTTCAACTCCTCCGGAGTCGCGCGGCGGTTCTCCTTTCCGATGACGAAGTCCCGCAGGCTTCCGGCGCCGACGAACGTCGCGAGGTTGATCGCGCTGCCGCGGCGCTCGAACGTCTTGAAGTAGCCGTCGAGCGTCGTGAAGTCGGGCGTGAAGCCGTAGCGCGCGTAGACGTCTTTGGCCTCGGCGAGCATCGCGGCGTTCACCGGCGCGATCGAGGCCCCTTCTCCGGTCACTTCGGTCGTGATTCCCTGCGTGATCTTCGAGGCGGCGCGCTTGTCGACCAAGACGTTGTACTCGGACTGTCCCAGAAGGTCGATGAAGCCCGGCGTGACGTAGAGCCCGGCCGCGTCGATCGTCCGCGTGGCCGGTCTACCCGACAGCGCGCCGACGGCGACGATCTTTCCGTCGCGCACGCCCACGTCCGCCGCGAACCACGGAGCACCGGAGCCGTCGACGACGCGGCCTCCGCGGATCAGGAGGTCGAACGCAGGCTCGGACGGAGACGGCGCGAGAAGGCAGAGGGCGGCCGCAACGGCGAGAAACAGTTTTTTCATGGGCGTAACTCTATGCCGGGCTCGGGAGTCAGCGCCCGACCAGTTCCTGAAGCACCGGCGCCTGCCGGGTCATCCACAGAGAAAGCTGGACGCACGCGGCGAGAAAGCCTCCGCCGGCGATGACGAGGGCGACGAGGGTTCCGGACCGGCGTTGCGTGAGCCAGGCAGCCGCGAAGACGCACGCCGGGCCCAGCAGCAGGTAGACGGGCAGCGAGAAACGCGACTCCACGGCGACCGGCAAGTACAGCGCGACGTACGCCGCGCAGACCACGGCGGCTCCCGAAAAGTAGAGCTTGACGGAAGGCGACGCGCTGCCGCATCGCAAGAGGCCCACGACCATTCCCACCGCGCACAGGAAGAGATACACGTAGTTCAGAAGGGAGAGAGGCCATCGGTACGCCGGTTTTGGGTTGACGACGTACGTGAAGGGCAGGTCCTGATCGAAGAGCGCGAAGCCGTGCAGCGCGAGTGTGGCCAGATATCCGAGCGGCCGCCGCGCGGCGAACTGGAACGGACTCGAGACGCCGGGAGGGCAGAACGGGTTGCCGTAGACCAGGGTCGGCAGCCGGTCCGGAACGACGAGCGTGCCGTACTTCAAGATCGACATTCCCCACCCGACCTGTTCCCGGTATATCCGCTCCATGGGAAGCGGCGACCACGTCCCGTACCAGCGCAGATTCGACGCGAGCTGCGGCAGCAGGGCCAGCACGACCGCGGCTACCGCGGGAAGAATCGCGCGGCCGATCCTCTCCCGGTACAGGAAGCCCCGAAATGCCCAGAGGATCGCCAGGGCCGGAAGGATGACCGCGTTGGCGGGCCGCACGGCCACGGCGAGCCCCGCCCAGAAGAAGGAGACAAACGCGCGGCGCATCGGATGCGAGGTCTTGAGCGACGAGAAGAAGGCCAACGCGAGCAGAGACGCGGACAGCGAGTCCGACAGCAGCTCGGTCGAATGGATGAGCGCGAAGGGATTGGCGGCGAGGACGAGGAAGGTCCCGTAGAAGAAAGGCGGCGTTCCGAAAGCGCGCTCGGCGGCCCGCGCCGCGTAAAACGCCGTCGCGAGATGGATCAGAAGCTGCGCGGCGAAGACCAGCTGCCGGGCCGTCTCGTCCGAAACGTCGGCAAATCGGGTGGCGAGCGCGATGAAGAAGGGGTAGCCGTAGGAGCGCACGCGGCTGGCGAGGTTCCAGAGGCCTTCGCTCGAAACGATGCGTCCCAGAGTCAGGTAATGGAAGGAGTCGTAGATGACTCCGCCAAACCCGGTCCGGAAGAAGACCCAGGCCGCCGCGGCGCAGGCCGCCGACACGACCGCGACGAAGGCCGCCCGGCGGGCCAGGGGTTCCTGCGCCGATCCGTTCACTGAGCGTTCACGTCCCGCGCGGTAGGGTAACCCGCGATGATGGGATTCCTCTCCGCGAGTGTGCTCGCGGCCGTGCTCGCCGCCCCGGCGCCGGCGCCGACGGCCGCGAAGCCGAAGAGCCACGGAAATGCTCTGTCGGGCACCGTGACCCGCGTGGATTCGGCGGCCTCGAATTTCGTCGTTCGGGAAAACTCCGGGCGCGAGACGACGCTTCGCCGGACCAGCGCCACGCACGTGACCGGCGGAAACCTGAAGCCGGGCGCGCGCGTCGCGGTCCGCTGGCTGGAGAAAGACGGCCACAAGATCGCGACTTCGGTCCGCGTCGAGGCTCCGGCGATCGCGGCCTCGACTCCGACGGCGTCAGCGCAGGCTTCGCCGTAAGGCGTGAATATCTTCTCTTCATGGTGGCGGTAGCCCTGGAGAGGATCAATCCTTCAATTGGCAGAAAAACAGCTCGGTGTTCAGGATTCCTGACTCCGGAAGGTCCTCCTTGGTGTACTCGACCTCGAAGCCCAGGCCCGAGAGCTCCGCGTCGAGGTCCGTACCGAAGCTACGGTAGGAGAGGGCGCTTCCGTCCGGCGAGTTCGCGTCGCCATGGTATTCGGGCTCGGTCAGATAAACGTCCTTCGAGGGATCGTCTGGGTCCACGACCTGCACGCGGGTGAAAGTCTCGCGGTTCCGGAAGTGAGGAACCGTGAAGACATACACACCACCGGGTCGGAGCACGCGGCGGATCTCGCCGTGCGCCCGGTCTGCGAGCCGAACGTGCTCCATCACGTCGCTCGTGATCAGAATGTCGAAGCTCTGATCGGCGAAGCGGAGGCACTCGAGATTCTGGTTGGTTGTCCGGGGTCCGAGCCTCCGGCCGAGCCGCTCGCCCGGCCGGAAGGTCGACAGGTGGACCTTCAGCCACGCCTTCTCGCCCAGGATCTCCGGGATCGGGTACGCGGAGGCGCCGAAGTCGAACGGAAGCTGCGTGTCGTACACCGCGAGCCGCCGGCCCCGGACGCGGGGCGGCAGCTCCGCCAGGCTCGGGGCCTCGACGCCGCGGAGACGGCGGACGGCTTCCAGAACTCCGCGGGCGATCGAGCGGTAGCGGCTGGTCGTCAGACAGTGCGCACAGACGAGGGATTCGCGGTAGAGAGCGGGATCCTCGTAGAAGAACCGCGTCGTGTTGCCGCAGATGTTGCAGCGCCCGGACAACGAGGGTCGATCCTCGTACGTCAAACGCGGCTGTGAGGGGTCCGCCGCCGACCTGTATAATCCGCGCCGCCTGCCGGCGAAAGCTCCCGAGAACGTGCGGAACAGTCGCGGAACCACGGCTCTCTTCCTGTTGTCGCTCGCCATTCCCCTCGCGATTTACGTTTTTCTCGCGTTCCGGCTCATCGGGGCAAGAATCGGTTACCAGATGGACGAGGCGCTCTACGTCGAGTCCGCGGTTTTCCTGCTGCGGGGCACCGGCACGCCGCCGTTTGTACACGAGCCCGCCTCCTGGCTCACGCTCTTCGGCCACCGGTGGCCGCTAATGATCATCCCATACGTCGGCGCCACGAAGGCCTACGTGGCTCTGCCGCTCTTCGCCGCCCTCGGAGCGAACGCCGAGGTCGCGCGGCTTACGGCCGTTCTGCTCGGATGCGTCGGCATCGCGGGCCTCGTCATCCTCGTGGGGAATCAGGTCGGTGCGGCCGCCGGGCTGGTCGTCGGCGTCCTTCTGGCGGTGCATCCGTCGTATCTGGACTTGACGGTGTTCGACAACGGCGGCGTTTCGGTGTGGATGGCCGCCACGGGCCTCCTCGCGCTGGCGCTCGTCAACCACATCCGGCGCCGGTCGGTTCTCTCCGCGCTGCTGCTCGGCGTCGCGGCGGGTCTCGGCGTCTGGGCGCGCGCCAACGTGCTGTGGCTCCTGGCGTCGATCCTCGTCGCTGCGGCCCTCGCCTTCGGCCGCCGCGGCATTCCGACTCCGAAGCACGCCGCGGCGATGTTCGGGGGGGGCATCCTCGGAGCGAGCCCCCTGATCGTCTACGAGTTCGCATCACGCCTGGGGACGCTGCGGTTTGTCGCGGCCACGCGCCAGCCCGTGTCCGCGGAAACCGTCGGCCGGCGCCTGCGGGAACTCGCCGATCTGATGATCGCGGACGCCGAGCAGAAGCTGCTGTGGTCCGGACCGCCGCTCCCACGCTGGCAGCTCGGCCTGGGCGTCGTTCTCCTGATCCTCGTGCTCGTCGCGCTCGCCGTCCCGTCCCGGGAGGCGACGGCCGCGCGATGGCGCCGCGCCTTCGCGGCGACCGCTGCCGTATTGGCGCTGATCATGGTCTCCTCGCAGCTGAAGATCCGCCAGCACCACCTCGTCGCCGTTCTTCCGCCGGCTCTGGCCGCGCTCGCGGCTCTCTCGACGGAAATCGCGCGGCGTTTCCGGCACTCCGCCGTCCCGCTCGGCGCCGCGGGCGTGGGCCTCGTCGTCCTGTTCTTGAGCTGGGATGCGCGCGCCGGCGTGGGGCTGCGACGCACGGGCGGCAATTGGTTCTTCTCCAGTGCCATTAACGACGTCGGTCGATATCTCGAGGCGAACCCCGTCGCTCCGGACCGCCTCAAGATCCTGGCCTGGGGCTTCCAGAACAACCTCTACGTGATGACGGGCGGCGCGGTCCACGGCACCGAGCTCTTCTGGGGAGCCACCAGGGAGCTCTCGCGGCCCGGGACCGGAATGAGTTGGGACGCGGAGATCCGCGACGGCGGCACGTTTCTCGGGTTCGACGCGCTGCCCGGGTCCTCACCGATGAACGCCGCGTCGGAAGGCTTCTCCGAGGCCCTCGCGCGCTACCGCGGACCCTGGCGCGAAAGGGTCTTCCGGGACCGGCAGGGAAAGCCCCACGTCCGGATCGTCGAGATCCAGCCCGGGCCGTAGAGACTCTGACGCTTTTCGGCGGAGGTCCCCCAATCGCTCTATCGCCTGGCGTGCGCGCCGAGCGCCGCCGCTTTCTCCTCGAAAGCCGCAAGCGCGGAGTCCACCCTCGCCTCCCAGGAGTTGGCGCGGGCCAGGGCTCGCAGCCGTTCGCGGAAGCCGGGATCCTTCCCGCGCTCCCGGGCGCGGTCGAGGGCGGCCGAGAATTCCTCCGCGTCGCGCGCGATCGAGACTTCGGGGTACGCCTGGCACTCCGGCATCGGCGTCGTGACGACGGGCTTGCCGCCCGCGAAGTACTCGTAGAGCTTCAGAGGCGAAGTGGCCGTCGTGATGTCGTTGATCTGGAACGGAATCGTCGCCACGTCGAAGAGCGCGAGGTAGCCCGGCAGGAGGTGGTAGTCGCGGGGACCGATCCAGCGGACGTTCTCGCGCTTCAGCATGGGGCGGCCCTGGAGGCTCTTGTCGTACATCGGGCCGATCAGGAGAAAGCTCCAGTCGGGGCGCCGTCTCGCCACCGCGTCGAGCAGGTCGTAGTCGAACCACTCTGCGAGCGCGCCATAGTAGCCCGCCATCGGGCGTCCGCTCGCGCGCACCGCTTCAAGGTCGCGGTCGCCCGCGGGCGGCGGGGGCGCCTCGGAGGCGAAGCGCTCGTATTCGACGCCGTTGGGAAGAAGGATCGCGTCGGGGCGACGCGCCAGCGCCTGGGCGTGAAGTCGCCGCGCGACGCTCGCGACGACGGTCGCTTCTTCGAGCGCGCGCTCGTGGTTGGACTCCAGGAGCGCGCGATCGTAGGGAAAGACCGAAAGATCGTCGATCCAGTCGTAGACGACGCGCGCGGGCTTTGGATACGCGTCGACCTGCGCGTAGTTGTAGGGAAAGGCCCAGAGCAGGGGCGACGGGATCTGCGCGAGGAGCTCCGTCGGCCCTTTATAGAGAAAGAGGTTGGGCTCGATCTCCTTGAAGCCGTTGATCCTGTCCTGGGCATTCGAGCAGTCGAAGATCGAGACCCAGCCGCGTCTCGCAAACGCCCGGGCGAGGTGATGCGGGCGCTGCACGAGGTGGATGCCCCAGCCGATCGAAGGCAGGAAGACCACGGCCCCGGCCGCGCCCCGGACGCGTTCGACCACCGGAGCGAGCTGATCGCGGAAGAACCCCAGGTCGGCGCGCTGCCAGACGTCCACGCCCTCGGCCTTCCAGCTCTCGCCCCACTTCTCCTCGTACTTCTTGCGGTTCTCCTCGAAGAGCGCGAGGTAAGCGTCCTTGCCGAGCAGGCGAAACGAGGCCTTCTGCCAGTGATGGACGAAGGAGTCGCGGGCGCAGCGGATCTCCCAGCCCTGCGAGCGCGCGCGGCGGTTGTAGTCGTCGTCCTCGAACATTCCGATGCCGAACCGCTCGTCCAGCGGACCGACGGATTCCCAGGTCTGGCGATGCATCGCCATGCAGAAGAACGCCAGCATCGGGATCGCGAAGCTCTCGCCGTCGTGCGTTCGCATCCATTCGGCCGCCCACGCGGGAAGCTCGGAGACGTCGGCATAGCCGACATCGACCTTCGCCTCGTTGGCGATCGCGTTGGTCACGGGTCCGATCATTCCGATGCCCGGGTTCGACCGGAGGTGGCGCAAGAGGGCCGTCAGCCAGCCGCGCGTGACGACCGTGTCGTTGTTCAGGAGGACGAGGAAGTTACCGGACGCGGCCTCCAGGCCCTGGTTGCAGGCCGCGGCGAATCCGCGATTCGTGGTGTTCGCGATGACGGTCAGGTTGGGATGCTCGCGCTGGAACTCCCGCAGGAGCTCCGGCGTGCCGTCCGTCGAGCCGTTGTCGACGACGACGACCTCGAACTGCGGCCACTCGGTCCGAGCGAAGACGCTTTCGAGACAGAGGCGGTTCAAGTCCGCGTTGTCATAGGTGACGATCACGATCGAGACCTTGGGGAAGAGGAGCGCAATGGCGTCGCTCGCCGACTGAAAACTCCGGTCGAGGTCGCCGGGCTCGGCCGACAGACGCATCACCCGATTGTGATGGCGGCGAGCCACCGCCTCGAGGGCGGGCGAAGACGTCAGAACGAAATCCGCACTCTCGATGAGAGCCTCGTTCGGGGGCACCGCCGGGGACTCCACGAGCTCGTAAACGAGCGGCCATCCGCGCTCCCGGCGCATGCGTTCCGCGAGCGCAGCCCACGAGGGATCCTGGACGACGGAGACCGTCGCGCCGAGGCCCTCGCGCCGGCACGCGTCGAGGGCCTCGAAACGTTCCTCCTCCGAAGCCCCATGGAAGGTGACCCGGACGACCCGGCGACCTTCGTCCCTCCAGGGGGTCCTATCTTCGAGAGCCTTCGGCTCGATCACGTAGACCCAGTGGCCGGCCTCCCCGTAGCGCCGCATCAGCGGAGGCAGGCTGGCGTGCGGGACCGGAAAAAAGACGATGGCGTGCCGGTTCTCGGTGTCGGGGATGGTGGACCTGCGCGCTGCGCGCCCCTCGTTGGGTCCCGCCCAGTCGGAGGGAGGCTTGCCCCGAATGCCAGTCAGGAGGCCGGCGGCCTTGCGCCGCGTGGTCCAGTACAGGTTGGCGAGCTTCCAGAGCCTCGAGGTCTGGATGCCGGCGAGCTCCTGCCGCGTCTCGGCGAGCTGGCGCTCCAGGAGCGCCTTTTCGTTTCGATGCGTTTTCTCCGCCGTCGAGAGCCTCCGCTCGGACTGCTGGCGCGCCGTTTCGGCCTCCGCCGCCTTCGCCTCCGACGCTTCACTGCGGCCTTCGGCTTCGGAGGCGCGCCGGCGCAGCACGGGTGTTTCGGCGCGCAAGGACTCAAGCTCCTCTCCTGCTGTCCGGACGCGGAGAAGGTTAGCGCGCAGGGCTTCGTCGAAGAGAGCGAGCATCCCCGCCGAGACCGCAGGCGCCTGCGCCGGGTGCTCGAGCAGGACCGCGAGGTGCTCGAGGTCGGCCTGGGCCTGGACGCGCAGGCGCGCGGCGGCTTCTCGAACGCGCGTGCGACGCTCCGGTCCGGCCTCGAGGGCGCGCATCATTCGATCCAGCAGCTCCGCGGCGTTGACGGCGCGCAGAGGAAGGCCCAGGTCCGCGCAGCCCAGCCGTTCGAGAAGCAGCGAAACCTTCGGATCGTAGGCGAGGCCGACCGGCGCCACGCCGGCCGAGGCTGCGAAGACCAGGGAGTGCAGGCGCATCCCGACGACGAAGTCGCAGCCTGCGAGCAGGCTCGCCGTCTCGGCCGCGGGCCCGACGTCGCCGAGGACCACGGCGCGCTCCGCGTTGCGAAGCCGGGCTCGGACGCGGCCGGCGACGGAGACGTCGTCCTCGACGGCGCGCGTACCGCGTTGAAGGGGGACGAAGAGGATCGAGCCTCCCGTCTGTTCGAGAAAGAGGTCCAGTGCCGCGGCCGTCTCTTTTTCCCAGACCGCGGGATCGCCGTCGAGAGACCAGTCCCGCAGTGCGACGCCGGCGAGTGGTGCGCGGGGCTCGACACCGGCGGCTGAGAGAACCCCGTCGGGCCGGAGCGGCTCGATGTCGAGGAGAAATGCCGGATCCGCCGAAACCCGGATCCGCGACCCCGGCACACCCTCTTCCATCAGCAGTCGGCGCGAGGCTTCCTCGCGCACGGAAAGGGAAGAGGCCGACTCGGCCACGGCTTTGGTGAGGCGGCGGCTTTCGGGCGAGGAGAGCGGTCCGAATCCGAGGCCGTGGAGAGCCAAGGGCTTGCCGGAGAGCGCGGCGAGAATCGCGGGACCCGCGTAGAACGTGATTCCCCAGTGCCGCGACGTCAGGAGAGTTCCGGGATCGACGCCCCAGTAGTCCTGGAAGAGGCCGCCGCCGCCCACGACGACGAGATCGCTCCTGCGGACCGCATCGGCGATCGCGGCCGGGTCCAGCCACTCGACGGCCTCGACTCCGTGGCGGCGCCTCGTCTCGTCGGGATTGCCCGAAACCACGATCAGGCGCGTGCCCGGACGAAGCCGCGAAAGGCCCGACGCGAGCGAGGCGAGGATGGCTTCGTCGCCGGTGTTCCCGAAGCCGTAGTAGCCGACGAGGACCGCCGTCCGGCTCATGCGGCGCAGATCAGGGTCGACGGCTCGCGGACCGGGGCGATCGACACGCCGCCAGTCTCTCGCATGTGCCTCCGCGCGGCAACTTCGCGGCGGAAGAGGCTATCCTCAGCGGCAGCATGTCCAGGTCCGATTCCACAGCCGTCGCGCGGGAGGCCGGCCTCTCGCCGCGCGCGCGGATCGTCGCGGAGCGCTTCGCGCGCTTTCGGACTCCCGAGAACCCCGCCTTCTTCGACGCCCTCGCCGAGCACTTCTGCAGTTTGCACGACGATCCGTGCCTGGACATGTACTTCGAGTACGCCGTCACGGCCAACGAGAGGGGGCGCGCCCTCGCGGACCGCCTCGGCAGGCACGTCCGTCTGTCCGGCCGACGCTGGCGCCGGCCGCGCGTCCTCGACGTCGGTTGCGCGTACGGCGGCCCGCTCGTCGCCTTTGCCGAGCACGGTGCGCGCGTGACTGGGATCGACGTCAATGAGCGGCTCCTCGCCCTCGCGCAGGTCAACCTGAGAGAGCGCGGCCTCGACGCCCATCTCGTGCGCGGCGATGCGACCGCGACCCATCCCTCGTTCCGAGGCGTCTTCGACGTCGTCGTGGCCAACGACGTCGTCGAGCACGTGCCGCGGCTGGAGACTTTTCTGCGGAACCTGGCGAGCTGGCTGA
The DNA here is from genome assembly GCA_046725935.1 of Acidobacteriota bacterium. Taxonomy (GTDB): domain Bacteria; phylum Acidobacteriota; class Thermoanaerobaculia; order UBA5066; family Gp7-AA6; genus DAHUXD01. The sequence continues at coordinate 10,099 of JBKOZO010000171.1, forward strand.
CGCCGCGGGGCGCCGTCTACCTCGAAATTCCCAACGGCGCGTGCCCGGACTTCGTCCTGCGCGACGGCCACCATCGGCTCTTCGGGATCACGCTCCTCGACTTCGAAGGCGCGCGCGACTATTACGCCCGGCGGGTCCGCTACGGCGAGTACGACACCTACAACTACCTCGATTTCGAGGGCTACTCCCGTCTCTTCGAGGCCTGCGGTCTGTCGTTGACCCTCCTGCCCGAGACGCTCGAAGGCGTCTCGGAAGAGGGGCTCCAGGCGTCGCTCGAGTCGCTGCGAGCGGGCCGCCAGGCCGGGCTCGAGACCGTGCCGGGCGAGCAGCGGTCCCGCGTAGCCGAGATGCTCGACGCGTACTTCGAACGCGTCGCCGCCGCGCCTCTCGGACCGAACCGGCTTCGTGACTACGGCGCGGGTTTCTGGCGGGCCCTCGCCCGGCGCCGGACATGACGCGGCGAGCGGGAGCCTTCATCGTCGCGGCTTTCGCCGGCTGTCTCGCCGCGGCCGCCTGCAAGCGCGATCCGTCCGCCGCCTGGAGCGGAATGAACGTGATCTGGATCTCGTTCGACTCGGTCCGCGCCGACCACTGCTCGTTCAGCGGATACGGGCGCAACACCACGCCGAACCTCGACAAAGTCGCGGCTCGCGGTGCGCGGTTCTCGCGTTGCATCGTCCAGGCTCCGTACACGCTGCCCTCGTACGCCTCGATGCTGACGTCGCGGTACGTCTCGCAGCTCGCGGTCAAGACGCAGACGGACGCGCAGGATCCGAGCAAGGTCGTCTCCCAGGCCCCGAGCCCGATGCCCGAAGACGAGCTCGCCTCCGAGGCGCTGCGGGCGGCCGGCTACCGCACCGGGGCGTTCGTCCAGAGCTGGCTATCGAAGGAGCTGGGCTTCGACCAGGGCTGGGACCTCTTCCGCCACAAGCAAGAGTCGCTGAAGGAGAAGATGCCGCACGTGCTCTCCTGGCTCGAGGAGAACCGCGATCGGAAGTTCTTTCTGTTCGTCTACTCGACCGACACGCACTATCCCTTCCTCCACTTCCACGAGAAGAAAAACCTCTACGGGACCTACGCCAGCAACTTCCAGTTCGACCTCGACACGATCCTGGGAACGCGGGACGGAAAGGTCCATCCGACCGAGGCCGACATCGCCAATGCCATGGCGATGTACGACGAGGGAATCCACTGGACGGATGCCGACCTTTCGCCGCTCTTCGATTACCTGACGAAGACGGGTCTCGCCGAGAAGACCATCGTCGTCTTCAACGCCGACCACGGCGAGGAGTTCGACGAGCACGGCGTCATCAGTCACGGGCAGACCTACTACGACGCGGTCGTCCGGACGCCGCTGGTGATCGCCGCGCCGGGAATGCCGGCGGCCGGAACGGAGATCAAGGATCTCGTCGAGAACGTCGACGTCGCGCCGACGGTGCTCGACATGGTCGGGGTCGAGAGGCCGCGCGCGTGGATCGGGAGGAGCCTGAAGCCCGCGCTCGCTGGCGCCGCGACGCCGAAGGACGCGACCCCGCGGCGCGCCTTCTCGGAAGGCGCCTGGACCTTCTGGATCGGCAGCGTGGTCGAGGGCGAGAAGAAGTTCATCCTCGTCACACCTCAGGAGAGGATGCTCTTCGATCTTCGGCGCGATCCGGGCGAAAAGGAGAACCTCGCGCTCTCCGATCGGGACTCGGTGCGAACGCTCTACCACGCCCTGATGAAGCATCTGGGCGGCCCGCAGGGATGGATCGCGTCGGGATCGGGCGCCGCGCCGTCCTACGAGACCTGGATGAAACAGGTCATGGGTCACTACGGCCTGTCCGAGGACAGCGAGGTGGTGAAGGAATTGAGGTCCCTGGGGTATCTGCGGTAGGCGGGTCGAGTCCGGGATCCCTCGCTACGCTCGGGATGACGGCGAAATGGCTGTCATCCCGAGGAGCGAAGCGACGAGGGATCCCGAGCTTTTTCGACGTGTTTTGACCGCTATCCGGCCGGAACCGTCACCCGAAAGACCGACCCGCCTCCGGGATTCTCGGCGACCTCGATCATTCCTCCGTGGGCGTGCACGACTTGCTCCGCGATGGCGAGTCCCAGTCCCGAACCGTGCGGATTGCGCGCGCGGGCGTCCTCGAGGCGCACGAACCGCTCGAAGATGCGCGCGCGGTCGGCTACGGCTACCCCGGGCCCGCGGTCGGCGATCTCGAGAAAGACGTTCCCGTCCGCAGATCCGACCCGCACCTCGACGAGGGTGTCGGGGGCCGTGTAGAGGACGGCGTTGCCGAGCAGGTTGGACGCCAGCCGCACCAGTCCCGCGCGATCGCCGCGCAGGCGCGCCGGGCCGTTGCGGGAGACCGCGCAGACCACCCGCCGCCGCGAGCCCAGGGACGCCGCCGAGGCCAGCGACTCCTCGACCACGTCGCCCAGATCCAGATCCTCCATGCGCCCCGGCGGCGCCGCGTCGCCGCGGGCGAGCTGCAGCAGGCCGTCGACTTCCCGGGCGAGGCCCCGCGACGCCTCGGCGATGACCTCGAGTGAGCGGCGTCGCTCCTCGGGCGAAGCCTCCGGCCTCAGCGCATCCTGCGCCTCGCCCAGCAGCACCGCCGTCGGCGTCTTCAGCTCGTGGGCGGCGTCGGACACCAGGCGCCTCTGAGCGCGAAACGCCCGCTCGAGCCGATCGAAGAGCGAGTTGATGACGGCGGAGAGGCGCCGGAACTCTTCGCCTCCCGAGGAGACACTCACCCGCCGCGAGAGATCGGTGGCCTCGGCCTCCTCCGCCAGGCGCGTGACCTCCTCGACGGGGCGGATCGCATGGCGGACCGCGAAGAAGAGGATCAACCCGGTTCCCAGGAATCCCAGGAGGACGAGGCCGACGAGAGTCCGGTCCACGCGCGTCAAGCCGCGCAACATGGGGCCGATCCATCGGAAGACGACGAGGGTCGCCCCCTTCGCCTTGCCCTGAAGGTGCGCGACCTGGAAGCGGCAGACGCGGTGCTGTCCGCTGTAGGGCTCGATGGCCGTGTACGGCTTCTCGGATCGGTTGCGGTAGGGAGCGAAGGAGACGCTGGGTTGCTCGCGAACGAGGTTGCCCGTCATGGCGACGGGGACCTCTTCGTTGAAGAGGATCGCGGAGTGGTTGGCGAGGCGGAACTCCAGGACGTTGGCCTCGAGCCCGGCGTCGAGCGCCTGCCGCTCCTCCTCGGCGATCCCGACGAGCTCGTAGTCCGAGCCGATGGCGGTGGCGAGCGTGTCCAGCTCTCCGTCGATCTCGGCGAAGGCGAGCTGCCGGATGATCGTGCGCGCGCCCAGCGCCAGCGCCGTCAGGAACAGGGCCGAGACCAGGGCTCCCGCGAGCGCGATGCGCGTGCGCGCGCGCTCAGGCTTCCAGAGCTTCATCGCAGCCGGTAGCCCATGCCGCGCACCGTCTCGATCGAGGATCCGCGCCCGCCGTCGATCTTGCGGCGCAGGCGGCCGACGAGGACGTCGATCGTGTTGGACATCGGCTCCTCCCGCTCGCCCCAGGCGTGCTCGAGGATGTCCTCGCGAGACACGACAGCGCCGGGAGCGCGCATCAGGAGCTCCAGGATCGTAAACTCGCGGGCCGTCAGGCGGAGCTCCTCCTCTCCCCGGAAGACCCGCCGCCGCGACGGATCTAGGCGCAGGTTTCCGGCTGTCAGCTCGCGCGGGGCGCGGGACTCGTTGCGGCGCAGGAGTGCCCGCGCGCGGGCCGCGAGGATCTCGAGGTCGAAGGGCTTGCCGAGGTAGTCGTCGGCCCCTTCGGAGAGGCCTTCGATCTCGGCTTCCGCGTGGTCCATGGCCGTGAGCATGAGAATCGAGTGCCGAAAGCCCCGGGCGCGGGCGCGGCGGCAGACCTCGAGCCCGTCGCCGTCGGGCAGGCGGCGGTCGAGCACCAGAAGGTCGTAGTCGTGCACCGAAAGCAGCTCGTCGGCCTCCTCGATGCGAGCGGTCTCGTCGCAGGCCAGGCCCGCTCGCGTCAGTGTGCGCGAGACCAAGGAGCGCAGGCGCGCGTCATCCTCGAGGATCAGGGCCCTCACCGCCCCAATCCTACGAGAGGTTCCAGGTTCCGGGTTCCAGGTTCCGGGTGAAGGAGCCGACTCGGAACTCGATCTACCAGACCAGGTTGAGCCGACCACCGAAGGGCAGACCCACGGCAGGAGGCAACGCCGAGCTTGACGCCGGCCAACGGCCGGCGTTTGACTCGGCGGTAACTCGAATGTTGATTGACCGGGAGCGCTACCAGACCAGGTTGAAAGTCTTGACCAAAAACACCGCCATCTGCGCGCGTGTATTCGGGTTGTCGGGACAGTAGAGAAGCGGCGAGGCCTGGCAGCCGCCGGTGATCTTGAGCGTGTAGAGCTCCTCGATGAAGTCGTCGAAGCCGACTCCCGGCGAGCACGGCACGTCGTCGAAGGTGCCAGCGCATGTCGGCGGCACGTGGCCCGAGCCGTACAGCGACTTGAGAAGGAACGGCGCCATCTGCTTGCGCGTGACGCTGTTGTCCGGGCAGTAGTTGCCGTTTCCGCAGCCTCCCGTGACGCCGTCGGCCGCAAGCTTCTCGATCCAGACGGCGAACGGGCTCGGGCACGGAACGTCAGCGAACATTCCGGTGCACGCGGGCGGAACGTAGGCCGCGCCGTACTTGGACTTGACCAAGAAGACCGCCATCTGCGCTCGGGTCACGGGATTGCCCGGGCAGTAGTTGCCTCCCTGGCATCCGCCGGTGATACCGAGTTGGTAGATCGTCTCAACGTAGTGGAAGAAGGGATTCGTCACCGGCACGTCCGGGAAGGTCGGGATCGCGGACGTGCAGGTCGCCGACTGGATCGTGGGAAGCAGCTGCTCGGTGATGCAGCGCTGGTGGAAGACGAGGTTGATGTTGTCCTCGCCGCCCGGGAGAAGGTGGCAGTAGCTCATGAGCGTTCCGCCGCCAGGAGGAAGCGACGTTGGCCCCGAATAGCACGGAGGGTTGGGCGGAATGGAGACTTCGCCCGAGTAGCACATGTCGATCGGGGGCGCGTAGCAGTGCGTGTGGACGGAACCCGCGTTGTGCCCGACTTCGTGCGTGGTGACGATCAGGTCCCACTTCTGCGCGGGATAGTCCGCGTAGAGCTGCGAGACCCCGTAGGCTCCCGCCCAGTTCGGGCCCACCATGATGTCCGCGATGCAGAGGGCGGGCCGCCACGCGACGCCGCCCGCGACCGGGAGGCCCGAGGTCAGGTTCACCGTGGCCCTCGGGTAGCTGCCGAGGGGGCGGTGGGCGTGGTACCAGTTTCCGAGCTGGTAGAGCTGGGACAGCGGGTCCGGCCCGTCCCACGGATCGGCCACGGTCCAAGCGTGGACTTCGGTCACCGTGAGGTGGAACGAGAGATCCCGCTCGTAGATCAGGTTGAACTGCGCGAAGACCGAGAGCAGGTACGCCGTCATCGCGTCGATGTCGCCCGAGAACTTGGCGAGCAGCTCCTGGTCGGTCTCGACGATTAGCCCGCCCTTCTGGAAGCCCACGATGTCGGGAGCCTCCGTCGCCTTCGTGCGAAGCGAGGGTTGCGCCGGCAATTCGGGGAGGGACTCCTGGTCGCATCGCCAGGGCGTTTCGGCGTAGCGGGCGTTGGCGGGCGAAGAGGCGTCGCGGACGACGAATCCCGATCGCGCCTCGTCGGGTCCGACGTAGGACGATCCGGCGCTCGACCGGACGGATCCGGTGAGGAAGTCCGGCCGCACGCCGAGGTAAACCGTGGAATCCGGTTCGCCGGCGACGGTGCCCGAGAAATGCGCGATCTCAGGCAAGGGGAGGAAGGTGTCTCCGCGCGGGCCCGTGACGCGGATCCGCGCGTCGGGCGACGCGATCTCGAAGCGTCGAATGATCAGGCGCGCACGCGTTCCCGGGGCAATCGGGAAATCGGAGAGGGTGAGGGGCACGCTGCCCGCGGCGCGCAGCGCCGCCAGAGCCTTCACGTCGAGCTCCAGGCGCTCCTCTCCGACCGCCGCGCGCTTGGCGTCCAGGCGGCCGGTGCGATAGGGACTGGACAGGTCGGGAACAGTGGCGGCAAAAACGGGCAGAGCGAGGAAAACCGCGGAAACGGCGAGTAGCAAGCGCTTCATTGCGGCCTCCGAATGCTGGCCGGAATTCTCTCGCCTTTTACGGCAGTGTCAAAACGCCGGCCGTCCGGCCGGCGTCTGAACAATCGCGGCGCCGCGAAGCCCTTTATTGGAGATCGAACGTCTTGGCCAGGAACACCGCCATCTGCCCGCGGGTGTTGGGGTTGTCGGGGCAGTAGCGCAGCGGATTGGTCAGGCATCCACCCGTGATCGTCTCGGCATAGAGCTCCTCGATCCACGAGGCCGACCCGTCCGAGACCGGCACGTCCGCGAACACACCGGCCGGAGCGGGGGGCGTGTACGCCGATCCGTTCTTCGTCTTCAGGAGAAACGCGGCCATCTGGCGGCGCGAGACCGCCGCGTTGGGGCAGTAGTTGCCGCCACCGCAGCCGCTCGTCACGCCCATGTTCGCGAGCTCTTCGATCCACGCCGCCGCGAACGCATTGGCGGCTACGTCGGCGAAGACCGCGCCCGTGGCCGTCGGCGGAACGTGGGACGCGCCGAACTTGGACTTCAGCAGGAACACCGCCATCTGTGCCCGCGTGACCGACGCGTCGGGGCAGTAATAGGCGCCGCCGCAGCCTCCGGTGACGCCGTTGGCCGCCAGCGTCTCGACGTACTGGTAGAACGGGTGCGAAGGCGGCACGTCGATGAACGTGGACGCCTGGGTCAGGCAAGCCGCACCGTTGATCTCGGGCATCATCTGCTCCGTGATGCAGCGCGTGTGAAACTGCATCGAGACGTACTGCCAGCCCAGCAGGTGGCAGTAGCTCATGATCGTGCCGTTGCCGGCGCCCGGGTTCTCGACCGGTCCCGAGTAGCAGCCCGGCTCGCCGTTGTAGCAGTGGTCAATCGGCGGGGAGTAGCAGTGCGTGTGGTGCGAGCCCGCGTTGTGTCCCATCTCATGCGCGGTGGCGAACTGGTCCCAGAGCTGCAGCGACGGGTAGCTGCCGTAGACCTGCGTGACTCCGTAGGCGCCTCCCCAGTGGCCCTGGCCGTCGGAGAAGTCGCCCGAGCAGAGAACCGAAAGCCATGCGATTCCGCCGGAGACCGACTTTCCGGAGAGGAAGTGGACCATCGCGCGGGGATTCGAGCCCATCGGACGATTCGAATGCCACCAGTCGCCAACCTCGGCGAGCTGCGTGCGGGTATCGGTCGAGACGTAGGGATCCGATCCGGCGCCGGTCGTCCACATGTGGACCTCGGCCACGGCCAGATGCAACGAGAGGTTGGATTCGTAGACGACGTTGATCGCTCCGTAGAGCGCCGCGACGTAATTGGCCAGACCCGTCGGGTTGCCGAACTTGTTGTACAGCTCGAAGTCCGTCTCGACGCGCACGGCCGCCTGCTTGAGGCCGGCCAGCGGCATCAGGGGTGGAGCGAACGACGGTTCCGCGGTCGCGGTCAGGGCCGCCGGAAGCTCTTCCGTCGGGCAGGCAAACGGAAGCTCGCGCACCGCGTCGTTCAACGGAGACTCAGCGGCGCGCACCACGAAGTCGGCGCCGGATTCGTCCGGCCCCACGTAGGTGAAACCGGCGGAGGAACGCAGATAGGCCACGACCCGATCTTCCTGGGCGCCGAGATAGACCGCCGAATCCGGATCGCCTTCGATCGTCCCCGCGAAGTGCGCGGTGGACGGGAACGGGAACGACTGCTCGCCCTCCAAAGAAGACACGGTCACGCGCGCGTCGGGCGTCGTCACTTCGAAACGTCGGAGCAGGAGCGTGCCGGCGACGCCGGGCGCCACCGGGAATTCTTCGATGCGTACGGAATCCGCTCCCGCGATGCGCAGCGCGAGCAGGACGGCCCTCTCGAAATCGAGCGCCTCCTGGCCCGGCATGGTCAGCCGCGCCGCCGCGTCCGACGAGGCCGTCGGTCGGTAGGGACTCGAGATCGTCGCCGCGACCGCCGCGAATGCGGCAGTCATGGCCGCGATCCCGAACAGAATCGCGCGCCGCAAGGATGCGCTCATGTCCTTCCCCCCAGATCTGTCGATTTGCGAGACTTCGCCGCCGAGAATTCGCAAGAGTCGGGCCATCGCGCGTGCGTTTCGAAGGTCCGCGCAGCCAAGAGATTGGCGCTCGCGTGACCGCGGTCACCTGACGCGCGTTGTCAGAGACGTTGGACCGCGGGTGACATTGGCGGTATCGTCTCGCGTCCGGCTCGGATGCCGGCGAGGGAGAGGAGCTCCGGATGTTCTCGATCCTGATGGCGGTGGCGCTCGCGGCGGCGCCGGGTCAGACCGCCGACGCGCCCGTGGCCGGTCAGTGGGAGTCGGCGATTCGCAACAAGGGAGGCATCGGCAACATCCTCGAGTTCTCTCCCGACGGCCGGGTCACGCAGATCTCGGCCATGATGAGCGACGCGACTTGGGCGATCCAGGGAGAGTGGCTCCGAACGACGTACACCAACGAGGAGACCGGGAAGCTCCAGGAGTCGCTGGTCCGCATCGAATACCAGGGATCCGACCGGTTCGTCGAGAAAGACGAGAACGACGCCGAGCAGGGATACTCGGAGAGGATCGGCGACCGCCCCGGTAGCGACCAGCCTCTGGTGGGACAGTGGTGCTCGCTCTTTCTCGACACGTTGACGACGTACCGGCAGTTCACTTCTGACGGGAGGCTCTTCGTGCGCCTTCCGGTAACCGTGCTGCGCGGGACCTATACCGTCTCCGGCGACACCCTCGAGGTCAACATCACCGGCCAGCCGCCGGGCCGATACCCGTTCCGGATCGAGGAAGGCCGCCTGGTCATCAAGAACCGCGACGGCGCCGAGCGCATCTACAAGCGCTCGCCCTCGACGCTGCTGAAGGGCTACTAGCCAGGACTCATAAACCGAAGGTGATCACCAGGAACGCCGCCATCTGGGCGCGCGTGTTCGGGTTGTCCGGGCAGTAGTTGCCGCCGCCGCATCCGCCGGTGATTCCGCGCGAGGCGAGGTCCTCGATCCACGCGTCGAAGATTCCGCCGGCGCACGGCACGTCGGCGAACACCGTTCCGGTGCAGTCCGGGGGCAGATAGCTCGAGCCGAGGTCGGTCTTCAACAGAAAGGGCGCCATCTGGGCGCGGGTCACGGGCGCGCCGGGGCAGTAGTCGTTGGCGCCGCAGCCTCCGGTGATTCCGCGGGCGGCGAGGTCCTCGATCCAGGGATCGAAATTGCCCCCGATGCAGGGCACGTCGTCGAACACGGTGCCCGTGCACGGCGGCGGCAGGTACGCCGCCCCGAGCTTCGCCTTCAGGAGAAAGACCGCCATCTGCGCGCGCGTGACCGCATCGTCGCGGCAGTAGTTGCCGGGCGTGCAACCGGCCGTCACGCCGCTGCGGAACAGCGCGTCGACCGAGGCATGGAAGATGTCGCCCTGGGGCACGTCGAGAAAGTCGGCGAAAAACCCCGAAAAGAGCGTCCCGTTTAAGAGGCTGGGATTCGTGAACTTGACGTCGTTGAGCGTGCCGGGCGCGAGCGGTTCCCTCACGGCCGTCGCCGACGTGTCGCTGAGAACCGTGACGTTTGATGCGGCCACGCCTCCGATCGTGATCGAGGCGCCGTCCACGAATCCCGTGCCCGTCAACGTCACTTCGTATTCCCCGGCGGCGGGTCCCGACGACGGGTCGATCGACGTCACCGACGGAGCCCCCGGGAACCCGATCGTCAGAACGCCGGAGGCGCTGGTGACGAGCTGCCCGTCGGGGTTCGTCACGGTGATCGTCCGCGGACCGTTCGGCGCGCCGACGGTGTACAAGTCGAGCGTGATCGACGTCGGGCTGTTGTAGGTCACGGCGTTGACCGTCACGCCCTGGGAAACCGAGGCCTGGAGCCGCCCGGGGAACCCGGCACCTGGATCGAAGAAGCCGGAACCGGCCGAAGGCGTGCCCGTCACGTCCACGAGGACGGAGGGAAGCCCCGGATCCACGACGGAGGGAGTCGCCGAGGTCGGCTCCGCCGGAGGAGGCGCCACCAGCTGCGCCACGCGCACTCCGTAGGAGTCGGTGGCGTCGCAGTACTCCTGGATCGTCCAGAGCGTCATGTCGTCGTCGGGATCGACACTCGTGTGCGAGTAGTCTCCCCAGCGCCGGGGCGGGCCCGGATCGGCGGGCGGGTTGTACGCCGTGCTGCTCGTCGTCAGCAGCAGCGGGCTCTGCAGCGTTCCCGGCGGGTCGTCGGCGAGCCGGCCCGCGCTCGCGCCGTCGATGTGGCGGGCCGCGCCCGCGACACTGGTGGAGAGCGCGGCATGGCCCTGGCCCGAGACGGCGATCGACGGGATCCAGTAAAAGCGCGGATTCACAGCCGACGGATCGAAGAGCGTGCCCGACTGCGCCAGGGTCGGTGAGCCGTCGGTCACGTCGATCTCGTACCAGCGCGACCCGTCGCGCGTGCCGGAAGAGGAGCCCGTGCCGGAGGCATCGACCGCGATGTTGTGCGCGGTCCAGATCCGGTCCCCGCGGCGCATCGTAGAGCCCAGCCGGTCGTCCACGGCGTCGAGCTCGCCGGCCGCCCCGCCGGTGTTCCCGAGGTGGGGCACGGTCAGCGGCAGCGAGGTCGAGTCGACCGCCAGAACCAGGTTCGCGGAGATCCCGATCGGCGGCCAGACGTCGAGCCCCGAGTAGGTGATCTTCCGCAGCACCAGAGACCCGAACCCCGTGTTGTCCACGCCCGCGACCCAGGACTCCGTCGTGGACGCGCCGTTGGGGTCGTCCACGCCCTGGGGTGCGTAGGGTCCGGCTCCCGACGGCGTGCCGGTGAGGTTGCGAAACGCCTCGACGTCGTCGGGAGTCAGGTCGCCTCCGCTGCCCGAGAGCAGGGCGCTCTTGCGGACGACGTGGACGGTGGCGCCCTGAAAGTTGCCGAGAGAGTCGAAGACATTGCCGCCGATGACCAGTGCGTTCGCGTCCACGCCGAGCCTGGGGGAGTCGAAGAAGAGATCCGTGTCCCCGGTCGGGGGAACCAGGTTGTGCTGAAAGAAAAAATATGTCCAGACCGTCGTGTTCGTGATGATTCCGCCGGAGGCTGTGTCGCTGACCGCGATCAGGATGCGGTTGTTGCTGAACGAAGGCCCGAAGTTCGAGACGGTGACGATCCACTGCCCGGAGAGACGGTCGTAGCGCACGTGCGGCGTCGCCGTGGAGTTGCCTCCGGTGACCGGCGCGAAAAAGGTGTCCAGGTCGGTGTTGAGGACTCCGTCGGCCGAGCCCGAGGATTTGCCGAACGTCCGGATGCGGCCGTTGAGGCCGACCAGAAATTGCGACGGCCCGGCGGCGCCGGAACTGTCCGGCGGGAAGGCGTTGGTGTCGGCGAGGGTCGCGCCGCGAAAACTGATTCCGAGGCTCTGCGGAGCCGCGGGCCCCGGAGGAACGGCGGAGGCCGCGCGGGGACGAGCGTCGCCGGCGAGGTCGCGAGCCTCCGGAACCAGGCGGCCTCGCGGAGCGCGCAGGCGGGGAGGCGACGAAGGAGCTCGCGGCGGTCCGATGCGCGCCGACGACTCGGCCATGATCTGAGCGACGGTCCGGCGATAGGCGGCGCCGCCCGAGTCGGCCGCCGCGATCGCGGCCAAAGCGAAGATGACCGTGACACCGGCTGCTGTGAAGCGGAATGTCTTCAGCATCGAGATCTCTCGGGAGCGGACGCTACATTAACAGGCGGGACGCCATTTACAGACGGGGCTCCGGCGGCTCGATAATCGGCGGCACAGGGAGGTAGGCGATGCGATGGACGGCGACGGTCCTCGGGTTCCTATATGCGGGAGCGGCGGCGGCTCCGGAGCCACCGACTCTTCGCTACATACCCAAGCATGAGGAGCTCAAGTACACGTTCGGGGGCGTGCCTCCGACGCATCACATCGCGCCGGGAACCCGGATCGTCTCCTGGACGGAGGATTGTTACGACGGAGCGGTCACCCGTCCCGACCAGATGCCCTCCAAGGTCCAGCCGCCCGGCCACGACAACCCGCAGACCGGTCCCTTCTACGTGGACGGCGCGGAGCCCGGCGATACGCTCGCGATCCGAATCGTGAAACTGGAGCCGGCGCGCTCCTACGGCATCTCCTCGCTCTTCCCCGGATTCGGCGCCTTGAACGGCACGGACCGCACCGCCGTCCTGCAGCCCGACCTGCCGGAGCGTGTGTGGTTCTACGAAGTGGACAAGGCCAAGAACGTGGCGCGGACGCGCTCCTCCGACGGCAAGCACGCCTGGGAAGTGCCGATCGCGCCGTTTCTGGGATGCCTCGGGGTCTCGCCAGCGTACGGCGAGGCGCGCTCGACGATCGTGCCCGACAACTTCGGCGGCAACATGGACTGCCCCGAAGTCAAGGCCGGAAACACGGTGTACCTCGGGGTGCGGGTTCCGGGAGGCCTGCTTTCTTTCGGCGACGGCCACTATGCGATGGGGGACGGCGAGATCATCGGCACGGCCATCGAAGGCGCGATGAACGTCGAGCTGACCGTCGACCTCATCAAGAAGAAGGAGACGCCCTGGCCGCGCATCGAGAACGAGCAGTGGATGATGTCGCTGGGCGCGGCCCGTCCCCTCGAAGACGCCGCGCGCATCGCCTTCAAGGACATGGTCCAGTGGGTCGTCGAGAAGACGGGAATGGACGTCCTCGACGCGTATCAGTTCGTGTCGCAGAACGCCCGTGCCCCTCTCGTCGAGATGGTCGATCCGCTCTACACCGTCCTCGTCAAGGTGCCGAAGGACCGGCTTCCGGCCTCCCGGTGAAGCGTCTCAACTCTCGATGCGAACCTGTCGCGCGAGGATCGTCCCGTCGGACTGGAGGATGCCCTTGACCTCGACCGAGGCACCCGCGGTGACGTCGTCAAACGA
>JBKOZO010000172.1:0-9812 GCA_046725935.1 Acidobacteriota bacterium
GATTCTGCTCCATCCGCGACCACAGGGCCTCCATGTCCGTCAGGGGCACCACGTAACTGTAGTCGGGGCGGGCCGCCCAGCCCCTGGCGATGAGGACGCGGACGTCGAAAAGGGGGCTGCGGCACCTCAGGGTGACGCGTCCGTAGCCGAGGCCCGAAAGGCTCTCGGCCAGCGCCTCGAGAATCTCGTTCTGCCGGGACGTGCGCTCCGAGGGATAGCGGGTCTCGTACGGGCGCAGCACGATGCCGTTGTAATAGAGGAGATGCCGGGTGGAGACGTAGGTCCCGGCCGTGGACGCGCGCTCGTAGAGCGCGACCCCTCCGACGAGGTCATCGCCCTTCTCCACGGCGAGGATTCGAAACGTGCCTCCGGCTGCCTCGCAGAGCGTTTCGAGGTATTCGGGCGTCTGGTAGATCGCGCCCTCCTCGGAGCGCTGCACGAGGTCGTTCCAGCGAGGGAAGTCGGAGGGCGGAAGAATGCGGGACCTCGCCAGGGCCCTCACCATGGAAAAGACCGTCGGAGATTCGACGCTCCCCAGCGGTACAGCTCGTGGATTCCTGGGACCAGATCGTCGGCCCGCATGGTCAGCTGATCCGCGCCGAACCAGGAACGGAACACCTGCCAGGTCCCGTTGCTGCCCTGGCTCTTGTAGTCGAGGCGAGGATAGACGCACCACCGGCCGGCCGGATAGTCCCGCACGGGAGTCACGTCCTCGCCGAGCGCGTCCAGGCGCGCCATCTCGCAAACGTCCACGCCGCAGCTGGCGGCGAATTCGACGTACCACCACGGCCGGGCATTGACCTCCAGGATCTTGTAGAGGCGATCGCGCGCGTCGAACTTGAATTCGGCGCTGAAGACACCGCGATAACCGATTCCTTCCAGGAGCCGGCGGATCGTGTCGGTCGCCGCCGGGATCCGCTCGACGGGGATCGTCAGCGTCGCCGTGCTGTTGCCGAACTCCCTCGGAAACATCCGGACGCGCTGGCGCGCGAGAATCGCCGAGAAGTCGCCCCGGCGATCGACGAAACCCTCGACGAAGAAGTGACACACGGGCGGCCCGGGAATGAACTCCTGGAGCATCAGCTCGAACGTCATGCCGCGGGTCTCGGTGATCCGGCGCCGGACTTCCTCGCGGTCCCGAAAGCGGATCGCCTTGGCGTGGTATTTCTCCGAAAACGGCCGGGTGCGCGTGGGTTTCAGAAACGAGCTCTTCAGCACCTCGTCCGTCACCGTGGCGAGCGTCTCCTCGTTTCGGAGGATGACGGTCCGGGGGTGGGGCAAGCCGAGCTCGTGCAGGGTCTCCGCGAAGACGCCCTTGTCGATGAGCCGCTTCATGACCCCCGGAGGAGAAATGCTGGTCGGGAATCGCGCCGCCAGGTCGGGGGGAAGGCCGCTGACCGCGGTCGCCCACGCGTCCGTGCACGGGAGCAGGACCATGCGATCGATGGACTGGGCTTCCAGGCGCGCGCGCAGCGCTTCCGGAGTGGCCTCGCGGAGAGGCCCGCCGGGCAGAGGGCGGTACCAGCGGGATCGGGTCACGAGGGGCTCGTAGGATCCGGCGACGTAGAGCGGCGTGCCGCGTCGTCCCAGACAGCGCACCGCGCCCAGGGCGGTAATGCCGACGCCGAGAACCAGCACGGGCACCGATTGGAGCGCCTCGCCCGAATCGGCGTGCGACTGTCGCATCCCGTCCATCTTCGCTGATTCGACCGAGGGCAGCGATGGTATCAAGTATTTAACGGTTGACCTGTCCTTCGGTACATTGACAGTGCAAGGCCGAAACCTTTAGCCTGACGCGTACAGCGCGAACGATGAGAAAGTGGGTATTCGCGGCGGCCGGAGCCGTCTTAATCAACATGTGGGCCGCCGCGGCGAACCTCCCCGCCGGCTTCACGGAGACGTACGTCGGGGGGCTGACGAACCCGACGGCGATGGCGATCGCACCCGACGGGCGGATTTTCGTCTGCGAGCAGGCCGGCACTCTTCGCGTCATCAAGGACGGCGCGCTCCTGTCGACGCCGTTCGTCTCTCTCAACGTGGATTCCGCGGGTGAGAGAGGCCTGCTCGGCGTCGCGTTCGATCCGAACTTCGTGACGAACCAGTACGTCTATGTCTATTACACGGTCGTCAGCAACCCCCCGCACAACCGCACCAGCCGGTTCAAAGCCAACGGCGACGTGGCGGTACCGGGCAGCGAGACGATCCTGCTCGAGCTCGATCCTCTCAGCGCCTTGAACCACAACGGAGGAGCGCTGCACTTCGGACTCGACGGGAAGCTCTACATCGCCGTCGGAGAGAACGCCCATGGGGCCAACGCTCAAGACCTTTCCAACCTGCTCGGCAAGCTCCTCCGCATCAACTCGGACGGCTCGATTCCTTCGGACAATCCGTTCGTCGGTACCGTCGGCGCGCGACACGAGATCTGGGCGTACGGCCTGCGCAACCCGTTCTCCTTCGCCACACAGCCCTTCACTGGCCGCATCTTCATCAACGACGTCGGGCAGTCCAACTACGAGGAGATCGACGATGGCGCGTCCGGCGCCAACTACGGGTGGTCAATCTGCGAAGGTCCTTATCTGCAGGGAACTACGACGCCCTGCACCAACAGCCATCCCGATTTCGCGGACCCGTTCTACTACTACACCCACGCAAATGGATGTGCGATCACGGGCGGCGACTTCTACAATCCGCAGGTTCCCCAGTTCCCATCGGAGTACACGGGGAATTATTTCTTCGCCGACTACTGCACGTCTTGGATCAAGCGGATCGATCCCGAGACGCTCACCGTCACGACGTTCGCCACCCAAGCCAGCGCGCCCGTAGACGTGCACGTCGGGTTCTCAGGCAGCCTCTACTATCTCTCCCGCGGAACCGGCCGCTTGTATACCGTGACGTATACGGCCAGCGACGCGCCGGTCATTACGGACGATCCCAACAGCCAGACGGTCGGCGTCGGAATGACGGCCACGTTTACGGTCGCCGCGAGCGGCCTGCCCCCGCTCTCGTACCAGTGGCAGAAGAACAGCGTCGACATTTCGGGAGCCACACTGCCGACTTACACGACATCGACGTTGACCCTCGGAGCCGACGGGAACCAGTATCGGTGCGTCGTTTCCAACTCCGCCGGCACCGCGACGAGCGCCCAGGCCGTGCTGACGGTCTTGAACGACCAGCCGCCGGTCGCGACGATCAGCGCGCCCCCGGCGGGGACCACCTACGCGGGCGGAGACACGATCAACTATTCCGGCTCCGGGACGGACCCCGAAGACGGAAGCCTTCCTCCGAGCTCCTTGACATGGTGGGTGAATTTTCATCACGACACGCACTTTCACCCGTTCCTGCCGCCGACCAGCGGGGCCAGCGGAGGCTCCTTCGTGATCCCGACCACAGGCGAGACCTCTCCGAACGTCTGGTATCGGATTCACCTGCTGGCTATGGACTCGCAGGGGCTGACGAACGAGAAGACACGGGACATCCTGCCGCGGACCTCGACCATGACTTTCCAGACGAGCCCGCCGGGCCTTCAGATCCTGATCGATGGAGAGGTGCTGGTCACGCCCGCCAGCGTCGTGGGCGTCGAGGGCATCACGCGCACCATCGAGGCGCCTTCGCCGCAGGGCAACAACGTGTTCGTATCGTGGTCGGACGGGGGAACGCGGATCCACGACATCTCGACGCCGGTCAACGACAAGACGTACACGGCCGTCTTCACGGGCGGCGCGACGCCGACGCCGACACACACGCCGACGCGCACCCCCACACCCACGGCCACACGAACGCCGACGCGCACACCCACGCCGACGGCCACGCGCACGCCGACCGCGACGCCTACCCGGACGTCGACGCCCACGGCGACGAGGACCCCGACAGCGACCCGCACGCCGACGCGCACGGCGACCCGGACCCCCACGCACACGGCGACGCGCACGCCGACGGACACGCCTCCGCCGGCGACCGCGACCCGCACGCCCACGCGAACTCCGAGTCGAACGCCCACGAATACGCCGGTGCCCCCGACGGCCACGCGCACTCCGACGAACGGAGCTCCGCAGCCCACCGAGACGCCGACCCGCACGCCCACACGCACCGCGACGCGGACGCCGACCAACACCGCGGTTCCGCCGACGCACACCGCCACCCGCACTCCGTCGCGGACTCCCAGCCGCACGCCCACGGACACTCCGATTCCGCCGACGGCCACGCGAACCGCGACGCGGACGCCCACGGGCGTTCCGCCAACCGCGACGCGGACGCCGACGAGCGCTCCTCCGACCGCGACCCGAACGCCGACACGGACGCCTACGGCGACCCGAACACCCACGCGAACGCCTACACCGCTTCCGGGCGCGCCGATCGTTTCTGCCGTCTCTCCGGGGTCGGGAGCCTCGGGAGGAGGCAGCAGTATCAGCGTCATGGGCACCAATTTCGTCGCCGGCGCGACGCTGAAGATCGGAGGCGTCCCCGCGACCCACGTGGTCGTCGTCAGCTCCACGAAAGTCACGGGCAAGACCCCGGCTCTCGCTGCCGGCACTCTCGACGACGTCCGGGTGACCAACCCCGGCAACATGTGGGGCGCGCTCGCGGAGGGCTGGTTCTCCGACTTCGGCGACGTGCCGCAGAACAGCCCCTTCCACGACGACATCGAGACGATCTTCAGAGGCAACGTGACCGGCGGCTGTGGAGGCGGCCTCTATTGCCCCACCTCCTCGGTGACGCGTGCCCAGCTGGCGGTGCTGCTCTTGAAGGCGTCTCTGGGCCCGGACTACCAGCCGCCGCCGGCCACGGGAACCGTTTTCGCCGACGTGCCCGCGAACGCATTCGCTGCAGCCTGGATCGAGGACATCTACGCCCGGGGGATCACGTCCGGCTGCGCCACCAATCCTCTTCGCTACTGCCCGAACTCGCCCGTGACCCGTCGTCAGATGGCTGTGATGGTGCTTCGGGCCGAGCATGGGCCCAACTACACGCCTCCCGCCTGCACCGGCGTCTTCGACGACGTGCCGTGCCCGAGCCTCTATGCCAACTGGATCGAACGGCTCGCTGCCGAAGGCATCACCGCGGGCTGCGGGAACGGCAACTTCTGTCCGCTGCGACTGGTCAAGCGGCAGCACATGGCGAGCTTCCTGGTCAACGCGTTCCTCCCGAGCGGATTGACGGTGCCGGCGACCCGGACCCTCGGGCCTCGGGCGGTTGAACCCTAGCCCCCGGGGGGCCGGTTGTTGACACCCCCGGCCCGCTTGCGTATTCTTACGCGCCCTCGAAAGAGGACCCGTCCGGGCTCGCCACGGCGCGGGCCGTCTTGAAAGTCGGTTACTTAGGGGTTGAGATGGCTTCTGGCACAGGAAGAGTATCGGCTGCCGACGTCCGCCACGGCTGGTTCGTGGTGGATGCGTCCGGCCAGGTTCTGGGACGCCTGGCGACCCGGATCGCCCGGATCATCATGGGCAAGCACCGGCCGAACTACGTGCCCTACCTCGACATGGGCGACTTCGTCGTCGTCACCAATGCGGACAAGGTCAGGCTGACCGGCACGAAGCTCGACGCAAAGGTGTATCGCCGCCACACGGGCTATCCCGGCGGCCTGCGCACGACCGGAGCCCGCGACCTGCAGGCGAAGTATCCCGAGCGGCTGATCGAAGAGGCCGTGCGCGGCATGCTCCCGAAGTCCAAGCTGGGCCGCAAGCAGATTCGGAAGCTCAAGGTTTACCGCGGCGCCAGTCACCCCCACGAGGCCCAGCAGCCGCGGCCCCTGAAGATCTCCGCCTAGGCGGAAACAGAGCTCGGAGGAGAGTTTGGCAGTCGACATCCAACACAGGGCCACCGGACGGCGGAAGACCTCGATGGCGCGCGTCCGGCTGGTGCCCGGGACCGGCGCGATCACGGTCAACAAACGTTCGATCGACGATTACTTCCCCAACAACGTCCTCAAGATGGTCATCAAGCAGCCGCTTCTGGCGAGCGAGACGGCGGAGAAGTTCGACATCCACGTCACCGTCGCGGGCGGCGGTCCCACCGGCCAGGCCGGAGCCATCCGCCATGGCATCGCGCGTGCCCTGACCGAGTACAACGGGGAGCTGCGCAAGAAGCTCAAGAAGGAAGGCTTCCTGACCCGCGACCCGCGCATGAAAGAGCGCAAGAAGTACGGGCAGCGCGGCGCGCGGGCCCGGTTCCAGTTCAGCAAGCGGTAATCTCAAACGTAACGGCTTTCAGAAAGGGAGGTGTGATCTGGCATTGATTTCGATGAAGGAACTGCTCGAGGCTGGCGTCCACTTCGGTCATCAGACCAAGCGCTGGAACCCGAAGATGAAGAAGTTCATCTTCGGCAAGCGCAACGGGATCTACATCATCGACCTGCAGAAGACGCTCAAGCAGTTCAAGGAAGCCTCGAAGTTCGTGACCGACCTTGCCGCCGCGGGCAAGAACCTGCTGTTCGTCGGCACGAAGCGCCAGGCCCAGGATGCGATCTATGAAGAGGCCAACCGCTGCGGGATGTTCTATGTGAATACGCGGTGGCTCGGCGGGACGCTGACCAACTTCTCCACGATCCGCAAGTCGATCCACCGATTGAAGGAGATCGAGGGCATCCTCGCGCAGGATGACAACGAAAACCTGACCAAGAAGGAGCGGCTGCGCCTGGAGCGGGAGAAGGAGAAGCTTGAGAAGAACCTGACCGGCATCAAGGAGATGGACGAGCTTCCGGACGCCCTATTCGTGATCGATCCCAAGCAGGAATACATCGCGGTCAAGGAAGCGAACATTCTCGGGATCCCGGTCGTCGCCGTGGTCGACACCAACTGCGACCCGGACCTGATCGACCACGTGATCCCGGGCAACGACGACGCGATCCGCGCCATCCGGCTGTTCACCCAGAAGGTCGCCGACGCGGTCCTCGAGGGCCTGCATGCCCACGGGGAGCGCGAGGCCGAGGAAGCTGCCTCCGCCGAGGAGAGGCCCCGCACTCCGGAGCTGTCGCAGACCGCCGTCGTCGCAGACGCGTCGTAACGAAGAGTCGGCAGGCCGCGGCCCGCAGACGGCGGATGCCGCCGGCCGACGCCGGACTGTGAATTGATCGAGGGAGTCATGGAGATTTCGTCCAAGCTCGTATTCGACCTGCGCGGCGAGACCGGCGCCGGGATGATGGATTGCAAGAAGGCGCTGGTGGAGGCCGGCGGGGATTTCGAGGAGGCCAAGAAGATCCTCCGCAAGAAGGGTCTGGCGGCGGCCGCCTCGAAGGCGGGACGGGCGGCGTCCGAAGGGCTCGTGGTCGCCCACGTGACGGTGAAGGGCGCGGTCCTCGTCGAGGTCAACTGCGAGACCGACTTCGTGGCGCGGACCGAGGACTTCCGGATCTTCGCCGAGAAGCTCGCGGACCGGATCGCGGCCCACGACGCCTTCGGCGACACGCGCGCCGGCGACGTCGCGGAGCTTTCGAAGCTCTCGTGGCCGGGCGGGGAGACCGTCGGCGACGCCGTGACGCAGTTGATTGCGACGCTCAAGGAGAACATCCAGGTGCGGCGGTTCGCGCGGCTGGTGCCGCGGCCCTCCGAGAAGTTCGCCAGCTACATCCATGGCAACGGACGCATCGGCGTGCTCGTCGGCGTCCCGGGCGGCGACGAGGCCCTCGGCAAGGACCTGGCGATGCACATCGCGGCCTCGGATCCGCGCTTCGCCTCGAGGGCCGAGGTCTCGGCCGAAGTCCTCGCCACGGAGCGCGAGATCGCGCGCGCCCAGGCGGCCGCGGCGGGTAAGCCGGCCAACGTGGTCGAGCGGATCGCCGACGGAAAGGTCGAGAAGTTCTACCAGGAGGCCGTGCTCGTCGAGCAGGCCTTCGTCAAGGAGCCCGAGAAGACCGTCGGACAGGTCATCGCCGAGCGCGCCGGCAAGGGCGCCCTCGACCTGCGCTTCGTCCGCTTCAAGCTGGGCGAAGGCCTCGGTCGGGGGGCCGAGGAAGCCGCCTGAGCGGCACTCGTCCAGATTGCGCGCCAGCGGAGGCGACGACATAATCCGGCCTCGATGACGCAGCCCGCCTATCGCCGCATCCTCCTGAAGCTGTCGGGGGAGGCGTTGATGGGGGAGCAGAAGTTCGGCATCGCGCCGGACTTCGTGGCGCGGCTCGCCGACGAGATCCGCGAGGTCCACGACCTCGGCGTCGAAACCGCGATCGTCCTGGGAGGCGGAAACATCATCCGCGGAGTCTCCGCTGCGGCCCAGGGCATCGATCGCGTGGCGGCCGATCACATGGGGCTCCTCGCCACCGTCATCAACGGCCTCGCGCTGCAGGACGCTCTCGAGAAGCGGGCGGTGCGGACTCGGCTGATGTCGGCGGTCGAGATGCGCCAGATCGCGGAGCCTTTCATCCGCCGCCGCGCGATCCGCCACCTCGAGAAGGGCCGAGTCGTGCTCTTCGTCGGAGGCACGGGCAACCCCTTCTTCACGACCGACTCGGCGGCGGCGCTGCGCGCCAACGAGATCCACGCCGACGTCCTGCTGAAGGCCACCAAGGTCGACGGCGTGTACGACGCCAATCCCGACCGTGTCCCCGACGCCCGGTTCCTGAAGACGCTCTCCTACCGGCAGGCGCTCGACGCCGGCCTCCAGGTCATGGACGCCGCCGCCGTCGCCCTGTGCATGGAAAACGGAATCCCCATCAAGGTTTTCAATCTCAAGATCAAGGGCAACATCCAGCGGGTCGTCGCCGGAGAAGACATCGGCTCGCTGGTTTCCGCAGGGGGAGCCGAGGCATGAGGCAGGAGCTCAAGGACATCGAGAAGGAGATGACCGACGCCATCGTCGCGCTGAAGGAGCGCTTCAAGACGCTGCGCACGGGCCGCGCGAACCTCGGCATGCTCGACGGCATCCTGGTGTCGGCCTACGGCGCGGATGTGCCTATCAACCAGGTGGCCAACCTGTCGGTCCCCGACCCCACTCTGATCGTGGCCGCCCCGTGGGACCCGAAGATGGCCGTCGAGATCGAACGCGCGATCCGCAAGTCCGAGCTCGGTCTGAATCCGCAGTCCGACGGAAAGCTCGTGCGGATCCCGATTCCAGCACTGACCGAGGATCGCCGGAAGGATCTCGCGAAGAAGGCGCACCACATGGCCGAGGAGGCGCGCGTCGAGATCCGCCGCTACCGCCACGAGGGCAACGACCGCCTGAAGAAGCTCTTCAAGGACAAGGCGATCTCGGAAGATGATGAGCGCCGCGGCCTCGAGGAGTCCCAGAAGCTGACCGATCGCAAGGTCAAGGAAGTCGACGACCTGCTCAAGGCGAAGGAGCAAGAGATCCTGGCGGTGTAACCTCGTTCTCGGTGCCGATGTCGTTGACCCCGCAGACCGGACGAGCGCAAAGCCTTTGAGTCGTTTCGTCGGGCTGATTGCGGCTGCCGGGAGCGGCGTTCGCCTCGGGCGCGGGGAACCCAAGGCAGCGGCGCGGCTCTCGGGACGGCCGCTCCTCGCCTGGACGCTCGACGTCTTCGCCTCGGTGCGGCTCGACCGGCTCGTCGTCATCGCGCCGGCGGATCGCATGGCGGAGTTCACCGCGCTCGTGGAGGGCCGCGCGAGGGTCGTGCCGGGCGGAGAGACGCGGTCGGCCTCGGTCCGCCTCGGAGTCGAGGCGCTCGGGCCGGCGGCGGACGACGTCGTGGCCGTGCACGACGCGGCGCGCCCTTTCGTGAAGGAGGAGGAGATTCGCGCGGTGCTGCGGGCGGCGGAGAAAACCGGCGCAGCGATCGCGGCGATCCCCGTCGCCGACACGATCAAGGAGGCCGCCGCAGGACGCGTCGTGCGCACGCTGGACCGTTCGCAGCTCTGGGC
>JBKOZO010000173.1:0-9296 GCA_046725935.1 Acidobacteriota bacterium
GCCGTGCGCTGGATCGTCCAGAACGCGCCCAGCGTGCCCACGGTGTAACCCGGTAGAGCCTGAACCCAGCGCGGCCAGCGGATCTGCAGCAGCCGGAAGGACCTCTCGAGCAGCAGGATCAGGATCACGAACGCGACCTGCCCGACTTCCACGCCGACGTTGAACCCCAGCAGAGCGAGCGGGAGGTCTTTGCGCGGCAGTCCGGCACTCGTCAGCGCCGACGCGAACCCGAAGCCGTGGATCAATCCGAAGGCGAACGCCACGACCCAGGGGTGGCGGATCGTGAAGCTCGTCTCCCCGCGCCACGACCGGACGATCTCGGGCCCGAGAAAGAAGATCGAGAGCGCGATCGCGGCGTTCAGCGGGAGGACCGGAGCGTCGGCCCAGCCGAACGTCGCGATCGCCAGCGTGAGGCTGTGCGCAACCGTGAATGCGGTGATCGTCTTGATCAGCGTCCAGCGGTCCTGGACGATCAGGAGCAGGCCCAGGACGAAGAGCAGGTGGTCGAGCCCGAAGGCGATGTGGCGGATCCCCTGAACCAGATAAGTGCCGAGAAGCCCCGCTGCGCTCTGCGCTGCCGCAATCTCGACCCAGGGCTGAGAGGGCCGGACGATGGTCGTCCACTTTCGGCCGTCCTGCATCTGGACCCGAACCAGGACGTCCGTGATCGTGACCTGGAGCCCGGGGAATTCGATCCGCTGGCCCGCGAGACCGCCGGGGACTTCGACCGATCGCCGTTCGAGGAGGGAATCCGTCAGCTCCTGGACGGTCGGCGATTTGAGGTTCTTTGCTGCCTCCGGAAGCCGCAGGGCAACCGGGAGCCGCATGCCCGAGAGCACGGGCGTTCGCCAGAGGATCTCGAAGCGGTTCGGCTGTGTTTCCTTGATCTCGAGGTAGCCGGGGCGAGCCTCGTGCGCGAACGCGCCGGCCGGCGCGAGGCCGAGCAAAAGGATCCACGCGGCGCGAGCGACGCTCCTTGCCGTAGAGCTCACGGCCGGCCGGGGGCGGCGGCCGGCTCCGCGGGAGGCGCCGGCAGGAGAATCTCGTACTTCGCGCGCATCGTCTTGTAGGCCTTGTCCCAGGCCTCGGCCTTCTGCGCGGCGAGCCATGCGGTCTTGACGTCTTGTTCGACCTCCTCGAACGCCGAAGTGCGCGATGGAATGAGTGAGTCGAGGAACACGAGATGCCAGCCGTACCCCGACTCGATCGGTCCCGTCCAGGCTCCCGGCTTCTGGTCGAAGAGCGCCTTCGCGAAGGGTGGGCCGAAGTCCTTGGCGACCTGGTCGGGAGTACGGTCGGCCATGTAGTCGGGGAGCATGAAAGGATCGCCCAGAGTCGCCGCGCCCGGCCAGGTCGCGGTCTTGCCGGACAGCTTTTCCAGAGCCTTCGCCGCGTCTTCCTTGGCGTGCGGGCCGCGGCGATCGGGAGAGAAATAGACCGTTCGAAAGGAGACGCGCGGCGGATTCGCGAAGAGTGCGGTGTTCTTCTTGAACCAGGCCTTCAGCTCCTCCGACGTCGGCTCGTGCGCGCTGGCGACGTCCTCGGCGAGGAACTCCATCTTTTGCGCCATCCGGCGCTTCACGATGGTGTCGTCCTTGTCGAGTCCCATGGCGAGCGCCTCGCGGTAGAGGACCTCCTCCTTGATCCGGTTCTCGAGCATCCCGACCATCTCTTGCGGCGTCGGCGCCCGCTCCCATTGCGCGACGAAGCTGATCTGGAGTTGGCGCAGATCGTCGAGGGTGAACACGATCTGGCGAGTCGGCGCCGGCTTGCCCGCGAAGGGATTCAGGGAGCGCGAGATTGCGAACAGGACCGCCCCGAGAATGAGAAAGTGAAGCAGCGGCTCGCGGAGCCAGCGCGCGGCGGCTCGTCGCAGGGAGTCGCGTGGTCCGTCGCTGTCGGCCGCGGGCCGTGCTCCCCGGGGTTCCGGAACGGAGCTCACCTCCCGAATCGAGAATCCCGCGGCCGGTCCCCGGTTTTCATGTCGAGCCGTCGGTTCAATGCACCGGAGCCTTTATTGGTCCCATCAGCGGGGCCAGCTCGGCCACGGCCGGTGTGAGCTGGTAGTTGGCGTAGCCGAACTCGTTGCTTCGCGCGCCGAAATACTTGTCGCCCATCTTGTAGACGCTGATCTCGATCGGCGTGCCGACGAGCTCGGTCACGATTTTCCCATTGTTGATGTAGTACGGACTGGAGGTGCCGAGGTAGCTGGCCTGAGCCGCGGTGCCCGTGAGGCTCGGCAGCGTCGACCTCTTCCCCACGTGAAGGATCTGCATCTGCCCCTGGTTGGAAGCAAATTGCTCGGTCATGTATCCCGGCTCCGCCGGTATCGCGGGCTTCGCCGCCGCGTCCTTACCCGACGCGGCGTAAACGACCTCGTACTTGTCGCCGGTCACCAGGTTCTCGAACCAGAGGCTCTTGTCGACGATGAGGGCTCGCAGCGCGGCGTCGTCGAGAGCCACCGCACCCTTGGTCTTCAGGTCCGCCACGGTCGGATTGGACTTCGCGCTCTTTCGCGCCTCCGCGCTCGGCGTATACCAGATCGGTGAGCTCCACGCCCGCTCTTGGAGGGTGGCGGGGACGACGTCCGGAGGCGCGATTCCGAGCTGCTTGGCCTGGATCGTGGTCCACCGCGGCGTGGGGATCTCGAGCACGCGGGCGTAGTAGAAGGCGTGCAGGCTCGGATCGAAATCCGGATCGGTCCACACGGTTTTCAGCTCGACGGCTCCGATCGTATTCGTGTAGGTCGCGTTCTCGACGTCCACCGTGTTGCCGATCGGCGGCACCACACCGGTCCAGTTGTTCGGCTTGCGGTCGCCCGCCCACACGACGTCGTAGACCCTCTCGAAGCTCTGCCCGCTCTTCGACCAGCCCTTGACGACCTGAATGCGGTCGAGGTTTCCGGAGGTCGGGTCCTTCACCGCCCAGACCATGAAGGTCGGCGCCTTCTCTCCCGCCGGCGGAAGATCGCCACCCATCGGCACACCCTTCGAGTAGCCGGTCTTGACCCAAGCCTTGTCGGCGATCATGTCCGCGGTATATGCCCAGCCGCCGAAGAAGCGAACCTTGATGTGCGGGCCGCTGACACCGAAGGTCTCCTTGCGCTGCATCGCGTCGAAGATCGAGGCGCGCGTGTTTTCCTCCGCCCATGCGCCCGTCAGGCCTCCAGTGCCGATGACACGCGGATCCATCCCGGCGACGATGCGTCCGGCCATCCGCAACTCGGGGGTGCCGTCGGCATTTCCGGCCTGGCCGAAAAAGTTGTTCTGGCGATAGGAGACCGCGGTGTTGTGCGAGTCTGAGCCACCTGCCGCGCCGAACTTATATGGGTTGAAGCCCTTCGTGTCCTGGAGACTGAGGCCGTCCTTCCAGGCCTGGCGGACGTAGCTGCCCGCGATGTGCGGTATGCGGCCGACCGGGTCGCCCAGCAAGAAAGACATGATCTCGAAACTCGCGAACTCGTCGCTCGGCGAGAGCACCGGATGCGTCTCGGAGGTGCCCTTGAGCTGTTTCATCTCGGTCAGCCGCTCGTTGCGGTCGCGCGACGCGGCGTAGGCGGCGTCGATGGGGCGGCCGTTCTCGTCGACCTCGGTCGGGAACATGCGGCCGTCGGAGAGATTGGCGTTGTGGGAGATCGCCAGGAGCTCGTTGCCCGCCTTGCGCTGGCCGTCCATCCAGTTCCAAAGGTCCCCGGTGTAACGAGAATCCAGCGCACTGAACGGCATGGGGGGAACTTTGGCGCAGTCCCTGAAGAAGACGTTGCGGTGCATGTTCATGTTGTTTGGCATGGACGTCCATTCGTACGAACAGAAAGCCGTGAACTTTCCCGGCTGGTTGGCCGCATTGGCAAGCGCGACATTCTGTTTCCAGACCGTGCTGGCGACCTCCGGGGACATGAGCGCCTTGACGGGTGGCCCGCCCATCAGGTTCACCAGGTAAACGAACACCCTTTCGAACTCGGCCACGCTGTTGTTCTTGAGAATCATGGGCTGCGCGACCGGCAGCTTGCTGATTGACGACTTGGGATCGTTCGCCAGCTTGATCACGCCGACGTATTCGGAGTGGTCCGTGACGCCCGCCCAGTCGAGCGGCGTGTCGATCTTCACGTCGTAACCCATGGGGTGCTTGATAGTTTCTCCCTTGAAGTACTTGTAGGCATCCCCGGGGTCGGTGACGCGGTCGCCGCCGAGCCACGCGTCCAGCGACCAGCTCGTGTGAACGTGCGTCTCTCCGAAGTATGCGTCCTTGTCGGGATTGGGCTGGGCCGAGGCCGACGAGACCAAGGACGCGAACGCGAAGCCGACTACGAAGATCGCCGGGACATGCCGAGTCCTCATGGGTCTCCCTCGCATAAGCAGAAAATAAACTGGATGAATCAGATCACCGCGCCCGGAAGCCGGTCAAGGACTTTGGGATGCACCGCTAAGATATGGTCCTTGCATGCCGCGCTCCGCGTTGCGCTCCCTGCTGTCCGCCGCAAGCTTCGTCGTCGCGTGTGCGCCCGTCATTGCGGCGCCCGATCGGACTCCGACGCCGACCACTTTTTCGATCCTCAAGGAGGTCGAGACGCGGATCGTCACGGACAAGGCCAAGGAGCTGCAGGTCGTGATCGGCGTTCGGGCCATCGATACGAAGGAAGACTTCACGATCTCTCTCGACAGGGGAAAGATCCAGGTGGTCGAGGGCCTTCCGAAGACCGCCGTCGCGGTCCTCTCCGGGAGGCGAAGAACGATCCTGAACATCGTCCGCGGAACGGAGACGCTTTCCGGGGCGATTCGCCGGAACCTCGTCGACGTCCAAGGCAACATCGACAGGGTCTTCGAGCTGCTGGACTGCTGCATCCGCCGCGCCGAAGCTAGCGCTCGATGACGACGCCGGTGGCCGCCGGCTTGCGCAGATCCAGATAGAGCGTCAGGACGAGGCCCACAGCGTTCACGTGCGCCGGCTGGGACTGGTTGTTGTTCTGCCTCTGGTAGTAGATGTCGAGCGCGACTTTCTGGGACAGAAGCGTCGAGACGTCGGCCGTGTACTGCGCGTAGCTCAACGTCCCGTTGTTTATGCTGTAAAAGAACTCGGCCGATCCGCTGAGCGTGTGCGCCTTGCCGAACGGGCCGACGACTTCGCGCTCGACCGAGATACGGCCACGGTAGCGCTGCGAAGGGTCTCCGTTGATCCAACGCAGCTCGACCATGTTTCGGATGTTCGCGAGGAGCCGAAACGCCAGCGGAATCTGAACGTCCGCGGCGAGCTGGATGCGGTTCTCTCTCTGCACTGGCTCGCCCCACGAGTACTGGAAAAGGTAGCCGCCGCGCAGGGAGAACCGGTCAGTCACGCGCTGGTCCCACGACAGCGACGCATAGGCGTTCTCCTGCGAGGCTTCCGGCGCCACGGTTCCGGAAGAGACCACGAGGAGCCGGCTCGAGTCGTTGAGCTTGAAGAATGTGTCGATCTCGGGATCGAACTGCGTCTGCGTCTCCGATTGCGCGCGGACATTCTCGGCCGCGGAGGCGCACACGAACGCAGCAACGACGACGATTCGGAAGCGTCGAAGCACTGGCGGAAGGATATGATCCACGGCAGAGTTCCGGAACCGATTTCGGCGAGAGTGCGATGGCGCTCGCAAAACCTCCCCGGCGATGCCGCGTGGGATCCGATGTTCTGGACGCTCCACGGGGATCCGCGCTGCGACGATCTCCTGTGACGGAATCGTTCGGGGATCCGAGGCGCACGAAGGGTGACCGGGGTCACCTCCAGGAACGGACGCACGCGGGTCGAAGCGTAGAATAGCGGGACAGCTCCAAAACAACCGGAGGGCGCCGGCAACACGGCGCAGTGTCCCGATGAAGACTAAGCCGCGGTCCTGGCTGTTCGGCCTCGCAATCGTGTTTCCGTTCTCCCGTCCCCTCGCCGCGCAGCCCTGCGGTCCGACGGTGATCACCGAGTCGGTGAGTCAGAGCATCGTCAGCGGCAACTCGATCGCGTGCACCGACCCGATGTCGGGCTTCACGTTCGAGAACCACTACACACGGGCGTTCGAGCTGACCGACTTCGGGATCCAGAGCGGCTTCGCAGTCTGCGAGGTCGAGGTCGCGGTCGAGGCGGCCCTCTCGGTCGCCGGTACCCAGACGCTGACCGTCTACCTCTACTGGACGCCGAGCGGCTCCTTTCCCGGGGGCGTTTTGACGCCGATCGGGACGGCGACTTTGCAGATCGACGATCAGGACCAGTCTTACGTGACGATTCCCGTTACGGGCACCGCTCCCCCCGACACCCAGCTCGTCGTCGACGTGGCCTCGGAAGACGGCGCGACGAACCTCTCCGCGTTCGCGATCGGATCCAATTCCGCGGGGCAGACTGCGCCCGGCTACCTCACGGCGCCCGACTGCGGGATCGTGACGCCGACGGACTTCGCCGATCCCCCCATCAACGCGCCCGACATGCACATCGTCATGAACGTGCGCGGCCAGGAGGTCACGACGGCGCTCCCCGCCTCGCCGCTGCGGGTGGACGAGCACGACGGGCCTTCGGTCGTGTCCAATCTCAACGGGGTTTTCGAGGCCGGGGAGACGGTCCAGGTCGAGACTTCGTGGTCGAATCCGGGAGCCACGCCCTTTTCGCTGACGGGTCTCGCGTCGAACTTCACGGGACCGGGTGGACCGGTCTATGCAATCGCAACGAACGCCGCGGACTACGGCTCTCTCGCACCGCTGGCGACGACCAACTGCCACGACGCGACGGCCTCCTGCTTCGCGCTCCAGATTACGGGCGCCCGGCCTCTGCAGCACTGGGACGCGACCTTCGACGAGACGACCACGATGGCGCCGCCCCCCGGCGGAGGTGTTCCCTCGCCGACGCACACGTGGACGCTCCACGTCGGCGAGAGCTTCCCGGACGTCCTCGTCGATCAGCTCTTCTATCCGTTCGTGGAGACGATCTTTCACAACGGCGTCACGGGAGGGTGCGCCGCCGCACTGAACTACTGCCCGGGAGACCCGGCGCTGCGCAAGCAAATGGCGGTCTTCGTGCTGAAGGCGAAGGAGGGATCCTCCTATGTGCCGCCGCCGGCCGTCGGCATCTTCAACGACGTGCCGGCGTCCGACCCTTTCGCTCCGTGGATCGAGGAGCTCTACAACCGCGGCGTCGTGGCCGGCTGCAGCGTGCCGGGCGGACCCAACTACTGCCCGAACGACCCGGTCCTGCGGCAGCAGATGGCGGTCTTCCTGCTGCGGACGCTGCTGACGTCGAGTTACACGCCCCCCGCGTGCGCGGGAATCTTCGCGGACGTGCCGTGCCCGGGGCTCTTCACCGACTGGATCGAGGATCTGTCCAATCGGGGGATCGCCGCGGGCTGCGGAGGGGGCAACTTCTGCCCGACGAATCCCAACACGCGCGGGCAGATGGCCCCGTTCCTGACGAAGACGTTCGGACTGGTGCTCTACGGACCCTGACTCGCCCGCCGGAACGGGTGCGCCTCGGTGTTGAACACGACGCGGTCGTAGTCGAGCGTCTCATCCGCCGCAAAGAGCAGGTAGAGGTACTTCAGCGTCTCCGCCAGGAAGTAGCTCGGCATCAGGTCGCCCTTCTCTCCGGTCACGACGCTCCTCAAGACGGTGTATCCCGCGTCCGTTCGGCAGCGCCCCGTGAGCGCTTCGAAGAAGATCCTCCCCATCTCCAGATAACGCGGGTCGCCGGTCGCGCGGTGGAGGCAATAGGCTGATTCGATGATCTCGGGTCGGAGGGGATAGGCCGGATCGAGGACCTTCATCTTCCGGTAGTCGAGGAGCTCCGGCTCGATGCCTTTGAGCTGCCACATCTTCAGGCAGGAGTCCTGAAGGCGCCGGGCGCGGTCGAGGTCGCCGCCGAAAGCGAGAACTCCGGGCAGAAAGGCGTGCAGCGCCCCGAACTCGGACGCCGTGCGCTTGCCCATCTCCATGTCCACCTGCCCGTACCAGAGACCGGTCGGCGCGTCGTCGGCGAGATGGGCGTCGAGCGCCTTGCGGCTCTCGGCCCACATCTGTCCGCACTCGACGTCGCCGAAGAGCCGCTCGCACTTCCAGAGATACTCGTAGTACGAGTCGATCCCTCCTCCGACGTGGCTCGCGCGGCTGACCCACTTCCCCGTCTCGACGTCGATCTCCTCGCCGACCAGACCGATCGCCGAGCGCCGCCGGTAGAGCTGAACCAGGGCGTTTTTCGCCTTTTCGAAATAGACGGGCTTGCCGGTTGAGCGCGAGAGAGTGCCGAACTCGAGGACGAGCGTGCCGATCTCCGCGGGGTTGGACCGTGCGCCGCGCGTCTTCCCCGTCTTGAGATTGACGTACATGTAGGGCATTCCTGTCGGCGAGGAAAACGCCGGGAGAAGGCGCGTGCCGAGATCGTCGGCGAGCCGCAACAGCCTCGGGTCTCCCGTCAGCTGGTGGGCCGAGAGCAGCCCGCCCAGGATCCGGATCGTGATCTCGAAGTTCTTCACTTCGATGTCGGCGTCGAACGACAGCGACCCGGCGATCTGCTCGCGGGCCCTCTGCGCCTCCGCGTCGAGACCGGCCAGGATCAGCGTGTCGAGGGCATCCACCGGCGTCATCAGGAGCGGCCGGGCATGCCAGTCATGAGCGGTGCGGCTGACGGGTTTCAGCTCGTCATGCCCGCGGGCATATCGCTCGTACGCGCGCCACGACTGCGCGAGCTCCTCGCGAACCCGAGCGGCGAGCGCGGCGCGGTCGATAGACGGCGGAGGATCTCCTGCCGGGCGGGCCAGGAGGGCGACGCCCACGGCGCCCAACAACGCGGCCGCGACGGCGGCGAGACTCTTTGTCATCTGCCGGAAAATCCTTCCGGGACACTAGATCCCGGATCTCCCGGAATCAAGACGTCGATCGTTCGGATCGGCGACTCTGATACCCGGAGGCACTGAGATAGTTCGCCTTCCCGCCTCACCTCAAGGGTGACTCGAGGCCAGTCCAATGGAGCGGGTTACCCGCAGGAGGCATCCATGACCCAACCAATGGTCCCCTGTTCGAATCTCCGGCATCGATCGCGGAGAGCCGCAACGGCAGCGGCCACGGCGCTTCTGATGGTCCTGGTATCCGCCACGGCGAGCGCCGCCGACAGGACGACGCTGCGCCACCAGATCGCAAAGATCCGACAGGACGCGATGGCGGCGGGTACCTTCGCCGTCAAGACGACTTCGACGGACGAGCCGAACTTCGGCACGGACTCCATGACCTCGGTCGAAATCCAGTCGTACGCATTTCAGCCGGGCATCTCCAACGACCTGCTGCTCGACGACGGCAACGGGT
>JBKOZO010000174.1:0-24398 GCA_046725935.1 Acidobacteriota bacterium
CCGCAGGCGCAGGCTTCGGCGTAGGGCGTCGGATCGGGGTCGGCTCCGGCGTCGGCGGCGAGGTGGGCTCCTCCGTCGGAGCGCCCGTGGGCACGGGGCTCTCCTCCACCGCCGGAGCCGGCGAGGGCACGGCGGCGGCGACGGACGTCGCCCGCGGCTCGGACACCGCGGCCGAAGCGGGTTCGCGCCTGGACGGACGAAGCAGCAGCGCCGCGACGATCGCGGCGACCGCCGCCGCCCCAACCCACAGCCACGTCGGTGAGCGGCGCGCCTGCAGAGGAGCCGTCGCCGGAGGCAGGCGCGTCGTGGGCGGCGGCGCCGGAATCGGAGGAAGCGATCCCGGCGCTATTTCCGTCTCTTCCCCGCCACCGGTGACGCCGGTCTCGGGTTTCTTGACCTGCGACGGCGTGGGCGTCCGTCCGCCGAACTGGCGGTCGATCCGATCCTGGGCGCTGGGAGTCACGGCCTGGAGATGAACGTCCGTCGAGGGACGGACGGATCGGAGAAACACGCGCGTCTCCTCGACCTGCTCGGGCTTCACGTACTGGCGACGCAGCGCGAGGATCTCGCGGTCGAAGGCCTCGGCCGTGGCGAACCGGTCGTCCCGGTTCTTCTGCAGGGCCTTCAGCACGACCCCCCGCAGCTCCGTCGGCACGCGGCCCTGCGGGTCTGACTGCGAGAAGGGCCGCGGCGGCGCGAAGACGTGGGCGCGCAGGAGCTCGACGACCGTGTCGCCGTCGAAAGGCAGGACGCCAGTCAGGAGCTCGTACAGGACGATGCCGAATCCGTAGAGATCGCTTCGGCCGTCGAGCTTCGTGCCTCGCGGAAGCGAGCCGTACTGCTCGGGCGATGCGTACTTGAGCTTTCCGAGGAAGACCCCGGTGGCCGTGGCCTCGATCGGCGCGTCGGCGACCTTGGCGATTCCGAGGTCGATCAGCTTGACCAGCGGCGCCCCTTCCTCGTCGTTGGTCAGCATGATGTTGTCGGGGGAAACGTCGCGGTGCACGATCCCCTTGCGGTGCAGATAGCCGAGGGCGAGCAGCGCCTGGTGCGCGACCTCGATCGTCAGCGCCAGCAACGGCACGCCCCGGGTCTTCAGAAGATCCGCCAGACTGACGCCCTGGATGTACTCCATGACGAGATACGCCATCCCGTCCGGATCGAGGGCAAAGTCGTGGATCGTGCAGATGTTGGGATGCTTCAGGCGCGTAGCGGTCCGCGCCTCCTCGGTGAAACGGCGGCGCAGGTCCGCGTCGGCGACGACGCTGGGCTTCATGACCTTGACGACGCGAACCTCGTCGAGGAGGCGGTGCCGCACGCGGTAGATCGCCCCCATTCCGCCCTCGCGGATCTTGTCGAGGATCTCGTACTTGCCTTCGAGCAGAGTTCCGGGCTGAGTCACCGGCGTCCCACCCCCCGAGCGAACCGCGCCGATTGTAGACCGCGAACTCGGCCGACGAACGTCTCCTAAGCCTACGCAGACGCGTGGGGAGCGAAGGATCTCTTCGGAGCGCGAACGCGTGGAATCACCGGCGAATGTTCGGGACGCGAAGGAAGCGACGAGATTCAGCCCGGCGCGGCGAGCGCACGGACCGTGACGGTCCGCTTGCGCGGCCCGTCGAGCTCGACGAAGAAGATGCCCTGCCAGCGCCCGAGCGCGGGGCGTCCCCTTTCGAGCGGCACGAGGCGTGCATTCCCGATCGCCTCGGAAAGAAAGTGCGCAGCCGAATTGCCTTCGCCGTGGTCGAACCGCACGTTCGGCACCCACGCCTCGAGCGCGCGCTCGAGGTCGCCCGTGACGTCCGGATCCCAGGCTTCACCGATGGTCACCGCCGCGGTGGTGTGCGGCGTCGAGATCAGGAGCGCCCCTGCGCCCTCGGGCAGCGAAGCGGCCGCCTTTCCCACCTGTTTGGTGATGTCCAGACGCTCGATCTTGCGTGTCGTCCGTATTGAAAATTCCGCGTGCTCGGCCATTTCTCAATCTTAAGGGGATATCCTCGGCGCATTTTGAGAAGGAGGTTCTCATGGACGCTCACCGGTTGACTCGCCGCGGCCCCGTGTTCGCGCTCCTCCTCGCGGCGCTCCTGACCTTCTCCGCGTGCCGGGGAGAGAAGGTTTCCCAGACCGCATCCTCGAAGACGCCCGCTACGGCCTCATCGAAGGCGCCCACCACGATCGTCTTCTACGGTTTCAGCATCCTCGGAGAGGCGATGAACGGCGGAATCTTTCCGGCGTTCCAGGCGAAGTGGCAGGCCGAGGGGCACGGGCCCGTGACGTTCACCAGCTCCTTCGCCGGCTCGGGAACCATCACCAACCAGATCATCCTCGGCGCGCCGGCGCAGCTCGCGCTGCTCTCGCTCGAGAGCGACGCCGACCGCCTCGCCGACGCGAAGGTCGTCCCGGACGGCAGCTGGAAGAAGCTTCCGCACGCGGGAGTCGTGAATCGGACGCCGTTCGTCATCTTCGTGCGTCCCGGAAACCCGCTCGGCGTGCGTGACTTCGCCGACTTGACCCGCAAGGGCGTGCGCATCGTGCATCCCGATCCGTTGACCTCGGGCGGCGCCAACTGGGCGGTCGTCGCGGAGTACGGAGCCGGCGTGCGCGAGTCCGGAGGCAAGCCCGAGGCCGGCGAGGCGATGCTGGCGGGAATCTGGAAGAACGTCGCGGCCCAGGCCGCGTCGGCCCGCGCCGCGCGCACGCAGTTCGAGAACGGCTTCGGCGACGCGCTGATCACGTACGAGCAGGAGGCGGTCTACGACAAGAGCCGCGGCAAGCTCAACGTCGACGTCGTCTATCCCCGCCGGACGATCCTCTCCGAGCACACGCTCGTCGTGATCGACAAGAACGTTCCGGCGAGCGACAAGGCGCTGGTCGAGAGCTTCGCGCAGTTTCTCTGGAGCGAAGAGGCCCAGAGGATTTTCCTCAAGTACGGCTTCCGCAGCGTGCAGGACGAGCTCAACGCCGGCCACGCGGAATTTGGCCAGATCCAGGATCCCTTCACGATCTCGGACTTCGGCGGGTGGCGCAAGGCCAAGAAAGAGATCGTGGACGACGTCTGGAAGCGGCGCGTGATGAAGATCGCGCCCACGAATTGAACACCGCGCCCGTCGCCATGGTCCGTCGGGGAAGACGCGCCGCCGTCCCGGCAGGCCTGGTGGTGCTCTTCCTGTTTCCGCTCATCCTGATGCCGCTCGGCGCGGTCTTCGTTTTCGCATTCAAGGGCGGGACGAAGGCGTTCTGGGCGGCCCTCTCCTCGCCCGAGGCCCAGTTCGCCCTCCGCTTCAGCCTCCTGATCGCTGTCGCGACCGCGGCAATCAACGCCGTCCTGGGGACATACACGGCGTACGTTCTGTCGCGATACCGCTTCCGGGGTCAGAGGATCCTCGGCATCATCGTCAACCTTCCGGTCGCGATCCCGACGGTCGTCGTCGGCACGTCGCTCCTGCTGCTCTGGGGCCCGATCGGTTTGCTCGGCCGCCTCCTCGAGCCGCTCGGCATTCAACCGATGTTCGCCCCCGCGGGGGTGCTCATGGCCCACCTCTTCGTCACGTTTCCGTACATGCTCGGCGCCGTCAAGCCCGTGCTCGACGAACTCGAGGAGACCTACGAGGAGGCCGCGTACACGATCGGCGCGAGCGCGTTGCAGACGTTTCGCCACGTCATCCTGCCGACGTTGAAGGGAGGACTGTTCGCCGGAGCGCTGCTGACCTTCGCACACTCGCTCGGGGAGTTCGGCGCGACCGTCATGGTGTCAGGGAACCTGCGCCTCCGCACGCAGACCGCGCCCCTCTACATCTTCGCCCAGTTCGAAGCCGGCAACCTCGCCACGGCCAATGCCGTGGCTGCCGTCCTCGCGGCGCTTTCGTTCTTGATCTTCTTCTTCCTGGTGCGGTACGCGGGAAAACGGGAGACGTAGTGTCGATCACGCTCGAGAACGTCACGAAGCGCTACGCGACGCAGGTCCCCGTCGACCGCGTGTCCCTCGAGGTCGAGACGGGAGAGCTCTTCGTTCTGCTCGGCGCTTCCGGCAGCGGCAAGAGCACGATCCTCCGGATGATCTCGGGGCTCACGCTGCCGGACGAGGGGACGATCCGGTTGGCCGGCACCGACGTGACGTTCCTGCCGCCGCAGCGCCGCGACATCGGGTTCGTCTTCCAGAACTATTCGATCTTCCGCCACATGACCGTGGAAGAGAACATCGAGTTCGGGCTCAGGATCCGCCGCGTGCCGGCGTCGGAGCGCCGGAAGCGCCGCGAGGAGCTGCTGGACCTCGTCGGCCTCGGCGGGTTGGGCGGCCGTTACGAGAACCAGCTCTCCGGAGGACAGCGGCAGCGCGTCGCGCTCGCCCGAGCCCTCGCCTACCGTCCGCGCGTGCTGCTGCTCGACGAGCCCTTCGGCGCCCTCGACGTCAAGATCCGCGGGCAGCTGCGGCAGAGCCTGAAGGAGATCCAGAAAACGCTCGGCGTGACGACGATCCTGGTCACGCACGACCAGGAGGAAGCCTTCGAGCTCGGAACCCGGATCGGCGTCATCGACCGCGGGAGGCTGCTCGAGGTTGGCCCGCCGGACAGCCTGTACCAAAGCCCGCAGTCGCTCTTCGTCGCGACGTTCCTCGGCGCAGGGACCGTTCTCGTCGGCAGCGCCCAGGATCATCGCGTGCGCCTCGGGTCCCTGTCCCTTCCGATCCCGCCGCAGATCCGCCACGCCGAGGGAGATCGCGTGCGGGTTCTGATCCGGCCCGAGCACGTCGCTCTCGCCGAATCCGCGCCGGCGCCGGACGCGCCGTCGCTGGGCCGCGGAGAGATTGTCGAACAGACGTTCGCGGGCGCCTCGAGGCGCGTGCGCGTGCGACTGCCGCCCCTGCCCGGCGTGCGCCAGCTCGTGCCGGCGCTGCCGTTCGGAGAGGAGAGCGTCCTCCTCGACGTCGCCGTACCCGCCCAGGCGGCTCCGGCCGGCGACCGTCCCTGGGTGGTTCTCCAGCAGTGGCACATTCTCCGGCAGCCCACGCCCCGGCTCCTCGTGTGCGACGACGGGTCGGGAATCGCACCGGCCCTCGAGCTCGCGGGCCACATCGTCCGGCCGCTCGGAGGCATGGCGACGATCCTCGGCGTCGCCGAAGACGAGCGGCATCAGGACGCAATGCGCGAGGCCCTGACTCGCCGGGCCGCGGAGGCCGGGATCGCCGACGCCGCCGTGCGCGTGCGCCGGGGTGACCCCGCGGAACAGATCGCCCACGAGCAGACCGAGGCTCCCTACGATTTCGTGGTCGTCGGCGCCGGGGAGATCGAGTCCCTGCGCGGACTTCGGCGCTCCGAGAGCGTGGCCGAGGAACTGCTCCCGAGCATGCGCATCCCTCTCCTGACCGCGCGCGGCCGGCCCAAGAAGCCCGAGAGCATCCTGATCTGCACGGCCGTCGGTGAACCGGGCAAGTCCGACGTGCGCGCCGGAGGCTGGCTCGCGCGGCGCCTGGGCGCGACGGCCACGCTGCTCCACGTGCTGAAGCCCGGCGAGGCGGCGCAGTCGCTCGCCCTCGCGCACCTGGAGCGGGGCGTCGCGACGCTGCGCGAGCTCGGAGTCGCCAGCCGCTACTCCGTGCGGCCGGCCGGGGGACCGACGGAGGGAATTTTGGCTGAGCTTTCGGAGAGACCTCACGACCTGGTCGTGATCGGCGCGGGACCCGCGGGCGGCGGCGTCACGCGCCGTCTGCTGCGCGAGTGCGGGCGCTCGATCCTCGTCGTGCCGGAAGGGAGCTGGTAGGAAAAGAGGTTCCGGGTTCTACTTGGAACCTGAAACCTGTAACTTGGAACTCGTTTCGGGATACAGCTCCCGGTACGACTCCGCGTACAGCAGCACGCGGCGGACGTAGTCGCGAGTCTCGTAGAGAGGGATCGACTCGAAGAGCTCGTCCTCCGGCAGCCCGGGGTTCTCCCGAACGACCCGGGCGATGCGGGTGGGCCCGCCGTTGTAGGCGGCGAGCGCCAGGATCGACGAACCATCGAACTGGTCGAGGAGACGGCGCAGATACGCCGCGCCCAGCCTCGCGTTGACGCCGGGGTCGTAGAGAAACGCCCGGCGATACCGCGATCGCAGCACCGACCTCGCGAGCGTCTTCGCGGTGGCCGGCATCAGCTGCGTCAGACCCATCGCCCCGGCGCGCGACCTCGCGTGCGCGTCGAAGACGCTCTCCTGCCGCACGAGCCCGCGCAGGACCGAAGGGTCGAGCGAGAACTCCGAGGCGCACTCCGTCAGGAAGCTCCCCTCCTCGATCGGGTAGTAGAGCCGCCGCCAGGCGTCGGGCACTCTTCCTTCTTCGGCCGTGCCGATCTCCGGCAGCGCGCGCTTGACGGCCGCCGCCGCCGGAAGGAACCGGCCGATCGCGAAGTCCGCCTGAGCCTGACGCAGGTCCCGGCCGCGCGACGGACGCAGAGCCCGCGCCTCCGCCGACGCCTCCTCGAACATCCGCAGCCTCAAGAGCTCGTCCACGCGGGCGAAGGCCGCGGTCGCCGTCGACGGGTCTCGCACGGCCTCGGTCGAGACGCGAGCGTCGCCGCCAACGCGCTTTTGCGCGAAGCTCGCGTAGACGTCCGGGGGCCTCGCGGCGGCGAGGCCCGAGAAGAGACGGCGCGCGTCCTTCTCGTCGCCCTCGGCCGACAGGCATCGGGCGCGCCAGTAGGTCAGCCGCCGCACCCGGGGAACGTCCGTGTAGATGCCGGCCATCGCCTCGAAGCGGGCTCGGGCCAGCGGAAAGTCGCGCGCGCGGAAAGTATCCCAAGACAGCAGCCAGAGCGGCTCGAATCCCGACGTCGTCACGGAGTCTTCGGCCGTCAGCTCGCGGGCAATGGCGAAGGCCTCGTCGAAGCGTCCGGCGTCGGCCGCCATGCGGAGCAGGCGTTCCCGCGCCTCCCGACGGACCGAAGCCGGAGCCGCGGGCATCGTCAGCGCCTCGAGCCCCCGGCGCACCGGGTCAAGCCTCGGGTCGTCGGCCGAAGGAGGATTCTTTCCTTCGCGCAGACGCGACGCGACGAGGTCGCACCGAAAGAGTCGGGCCTGGTACGACGCCAACGTCCCGTCGTCGGGAACCAGCGCCGCCGACGCTTCGGCGGCCGACTTCTTCTTCAGAGCGAGCTGACCGCGCGCGAGGGAGAGCAGGTTCGCGGCGCGTTCCCCCTCGGGCCACTCCGCGGGCCGGTCCCGGCCGAGCATCGCCACGCCGCGCCGGGCGTCTCCCGCGGCCACGAGGGCGCTGCCGAGCCGTCCGCGCTCCGTTGCGGTCAGCGTGGTCT
Organism: Acidobacteriota bacterium; assembly: GCA_046725935.1. Lineage (GTDB taxonomy): Bacteria > Acidobacteriota > Thermoanaerobaculia > UBA5066 > Gp7-AA6 > DAHUXD01. The sequence continues at coordinate 7,284 of JBKOZO010000174.1, forward strand.
CCGCCGCTGACGCCGCCTTGCGCGCCCACACCGGCGTGGACGGCAGCGCATCGAAGCCCGGCGCCTTCAGGTACAGATCGCGGGCCGCGTCGCGGGACGCGGCCGAATCCCCGACGGCGCGCGACAGCCGGATCCGCGCGATCGCGACCTCCGCGACCTCGCCTGGAGTCGTCGCGATCGAGGACGCGCGGGTGAGCACGTCGAGCGCGTCGCGCGACCGGCCCTGCTTCTCCAGCAGCGACGCCAGAAAGAGTCCGGAGCGGAGGCGAAATGCGAAGGGGCTCTCCGTTTCGAAGGCGCTCTTCGCGGCGGCCGTCGCTTCTCCAATCTCTCCCGCGTTCTCGAGCGCTTCGGCGCGGGCGAGCTGCCGGTACGCCTCCAGCCCGATGGGCGCCGCGGACACGGACGCGAGGCGCGCGGCCGCCTGCGCGGCGTTACCGCGACGGCGGTCGTCGGCGGAGAGAAGCAGAGCGGCGCGCGTGGTCCAGGCCGGCTCGTTCGTCCGGCGGCGGATCGCTTCGAGGAACTCCTCGGCCTTCGCGCGTTCACCCTCCTCGAGAAGGTCCGCTGCGCGCGCGAACTCGGCGTCGAAGTCGCTCGACACCGCGACGGCCCCCGCCTCCGCGGAAAGCGTCCGCGCCGCGCCGAAGACGGCAGCGGCGAAGAAGAGAAAGAGGGGCCGCGGAAGCTGGATCACCGGGAAAGGCGGATCTCAGCCCGGCTAGATCCCGAGCGCCTCGGGGCGGCCATCGGCGAGGATCCGAACGAGCTCCTCGTGGAAGAAGTCGCTCGAATTGCGAACGTCTTCCGGGATGCGTTCGTCGTACATCTGTCGGCTGCGATCGATGTCTTCCTTGAGCCGCTGATAGAGATTGCCGCCTTCGCGGCCTTCGAGGACCGCGCGCTCGTTGTAGAGCTTGATCTCCGAAATGAGCAGCCGCGCGAAGCGCCGCGCTTCTTCTCGCCGCTCGTCGCCGACCGGCTGGGAGAGCGGACCGCCGAGGCGCCGCGGACCCTCCACGACCTCCGGCGCGGGCGCGGGAGGCGGCGGCGAGAACGAGCCGGATTTCGGCGCTTCGACGTCCAGGGACGGGACGGGCTCCGAAAAGTGCGGGCGCGGTCTTTCGCTCGGAGGCGCGGGCTCGGGCGGAGTCGGCCCGGTCTCGATGCCGACTTCCGCGGACTGCGGAAGCTCCTCGACCGCGGCCTCCTCGTTCATCCACATCCCCGCCGGCTCGGGCTTCTTGACCGACTCCGGCAGGCGCAGCGCGGGCGCGGGCTTGAGCTTCCTCGCCGCCAGCCGGTCCACGACGAGGCCCGTCAAAAACGTCAGGAAGCCCAGCGCCTCCGCGTCGAAGATCTCCTCCTCCCCCAGGACGACGTCCGCGTAGAGAGCGCCGGAGATTTTCTCGCGCACGACCATCGGAATCACGATCGCGTCGGAGACCTTCGACGCGCGCAGAAGTGACGAGATTTCGTTGGATGCGGGCAGCCGCATCGCGTTCCCGGTCATCACCTTCGAGAGGAGTCCGCCGTCGGTCAGGGGCATGGAGATCTGCCGGACGGCGTCGTCGTCGGCTCCGTGCGCGCTGAAGCCGACGGCCTTCCATGCGCCGATCGCGCCCCCGCGCGCGACGAGCAGCGCCGCCCGCGAGCAGTGACGCCGGCACTCGTCGAGAAAACGATGAAGGACGTCGACCTGTGTCGCTGCCTGGTCGAGTCCGCGGGCCGCGCCGATCGAAACGGCACCCGGAGGCCGCGGCGCGCCCGGAGCGGCCGACACTCCGGTCGGGAGAAGCTCTCCCGGAACCACTCCCTTCAGGTCCTGATCGAACCGTTCGAGAAAGCCGAACCACCTTCGGTCCGTCTCGAGCCGCAGGCGGTCGAATTCGTCGCGGAGGGCGGCAAATCGCTCCGCCAACCGGCGCTCGATCTCGGTTTCGAGCAGGCGCCGCCGCTCTTCGGCTTCGGCGTCGGTCATCGATGGCATTATCGGAGTTGCCACGCCTTTCGTAAAGCTGTCCGGAAGATTCGCCATATTCTAAACCATTCTTTCAATTGAGGATAGCGCGGCTGCCGTTGACACCTCCGCCGGCCCTTTCTAAGATGTCGTGCTCGCTTGAAGTCTCGGGTAAGGGGGTGAGTGTCCGTGCCATTGGTCCACGTCAAGGAGGATGAGTCCTTCGAGAACGCCATGCGGCGTTTCAAGCGCAAGTGCGAGAAATCCGGCATTCTCTCCGAGCTGAAGAAAAGACAGCACTACGAAAAGCCGAGCGCGAAGCGCAAGCGCAAGATGATCCAGGCCCGGAAGAAGATGCTCCGCAAGCTCTCCGAGGAGCGCCGAGCGACTCTCTGAGCCCGGGAGACGGGAACGGCGCCGACCGGGAAGCTCTCGAGCTCGGCGTCGTTCTCCGCCTCGTTTCGGCACTGGCCCGCACGCCGCCCGGAAGGGCGGCGGTTCTGTCTCTGAGCCCCTCTCCGGACGAGTCCGCTGTCCGCAGGCTCCTCGCCGAGACCGGCGAAGCCACCGCGTTCCAGATCCGCCACGGCCGCCTGCCGCTGTCCGGCCTCGAGGAGATCGGGCCGATCCTCGACGTGCTCGCGGCGGCGGGTGGCGCCGGCGACCCCGAGCTGTTCCGTCCGGTCGTGCGCGCGGCCCGTGCGGCCGACGCGGTGCGCAAGGCGCTGGGCAGAGCCGAGACGCCGCTCCTTTCCGAACGCCGCGACGGTCTTCCTTCTTTCGATGCGCTCCTCGCTCATGCGGGCCGGCTCTTCGGCGCCGACGGACAGCTGCGCGACGACGCCTCGCCCGCGCTCGCGGCGATCCGGTCGCGTCTGCGCAAGCGCCGCGGCGAGGTGTCGCGCGTTCTCGAGAAGCTCCTCGACGAGCGGCGCGACGCGATGGGCGACGCGGTCGTCGTGCTGCGCAACGACCGCTACTGCCTGCCGGTCCAGGCGTCCTCGCGTGGCCGCGTGCCGGGCATCGTGCACGATCGCTCCGGCTCGGGGCAGACGGTCTTCGTCGAGCCCATGGAGGTCATCGAAGCGAATAACGACCTGGCCCTGCTCGCGGCCGAGGAGCGCCGCGAAGTCGATCGACTGCTGCGGGAGTTCGGCCTCGCGATTCTCGAGCGGGAGGCCCCTCTGCGCTCCGCGGAGCGCGCGCTCGCCGCGCTCGACGCCCTCGAGGCGAAGGTCGCCTTCGGCGAAATGGCCGAGGGGCGGCTTCCCGAGATCTCCGAAGACGGCGGCCTGGCTCTCGTCCGCGCTCGCCATCCCCTGCTCGACCGCCGGTTCGAGACGCTCCGGCGAAGGGTTCTCGGCGAGTCCGCCCGCGAAGGCCGCGACGCCGTCCCGCTGGACGTCGAGCTGGAACCGGCACGCCGCCTCCTGGCGGTCTCGGGCCCCAACGCGGGCGGCAAGACGGTGGTGCTCAAGACGGTCGGGCTTTTCGCGATGCTCGCGCAGTGCGGTCTCCCCCTCCCCGCGGCGGCGGGAACCCGGCTGCCGGTCTTTCGCTCGATCCGGACGGAGATCGGAGACGCGCAGGCGATTCTCTCGGACCGTTCGACGTTCTCCTCTTCGATGGAGATCCTGGCGCGGATCCTGCGCGAGGCCGGGCCCGGCTCGCTCGCCTTGATTGACGAGATCGGTGGGGCCACCGATCCCGAGGAAGGCAGCGCCCTCGCGGTGGCGTTTCTGGAGGCGTACCTGGAAACCGGGGGGCGAGCGCTCGTCTCCACGCACCTGTCCGCCGTCAAGACGTTCGCCTCCGCGCGCGAAGATGCTTTGTGCGCGGCGATGGAGTTCGACGAGGCGACGGGGCGTCCGAACTTCCGGCTCCACTCGGGTCTGGCGGGGCGCAGCCGCGCGCTCTCGGTGGCCGAGGAGCAGGGCATTCCCGAGCGCGTGCTCGAGCGCGCCCGCGCGATCCTCGGAGACGCGTGGAAACGGCGCGAAGCCGCCGAAACCGAAGCCGAGCAGGCGCTGGAGCGCCTGCGCGCGGCCGAGCGGGAGCTCGAGCGCGAGCGGGAGAGTGCGCGCCGCGAAGCCGCAGCGCTCGATGCCGAGCGGCGCAAGCTCGCCGAAGAGCGCTCGCGGATGCTCGCCGAGGGCGCGGCCGGCTTCGAGCGCGCCCGCGATGCCCTCGCAAAGAAACTCGAGGAGGAGCTCGACACCGCGCGCCGGGAGACCGCACGGCTGGCTCAGGCTTCGGCCGCCCGTCTGATGGAGGAGGCGGAGCTTGCGGCGCGCGAAGAGCGCGTCCTCGTCGAGGCGCGTGAGATCGAGGAGGCGCGGGCCCGCGGAATCTCGGAAGGCGACCGGGCGCGGATGCGCGGGCTCGGCGCCGAAGGAACGGTGCTCTCCTTCGAAGGGGACTGGGCGCACCTGGATATGCGAGGCAAGAAGCTCAAGGTGAAGCGCTCGGATCTCGAGCCGGTCGTCGGCGGCCGGCCGGCGCCTCGTGCCTCGTCTCCGTCGTCGCAGCGGTCCGCGGGAGCGCGCCGCACGGTCTCCGCCGGACGGGATCTTTCCGGCGCGATCCCCGAGGTCCGCCTTATCGGGCAGCGTCTCGAAGAAGCCGTCGACGCGGCGGAGAAGGCGCTCGACCAGGCGCTTCTCTCGGGAGCCTCGCACCTGAGGCTCGTCCACGGCCACGGAACGGGCCGCTTGCGTGACGGCCTGCGCGAGCACTTCCGAAAGCACGGCGCCGTGGCGTCGCTTCGCGCGGGGGATCGCTCCGAGGGAGGAAACGGCGCGACGATTCTGGAACTGAGGTAAGAAGACGGTCCATGGCTTCCGACCTCGACATCACCGATTCGGTTCTCGCCGAGCTGCGCAGCGCCGCCGACATCGTCGAGGTCATCGGCGACCACACGCGCCTGAAGAAGGCGGGCCGTTCCTGGAAGGGCCTGTGCCCGTTCCACAACGAGCGCACGCCTTCCTTCACGGTGGACCGCGACAAGGGCCTCTACCATTGCTTCGGGTGCGGCGCCGGCGGCGACGTCATCCACTTCGTCCGGCAGATCGACCGGCTCGAGTTCCCCGAAGCCGTCGAGGTCCTGGCGTCCCGCTTCGGCGTGACGATCCCGCGCCGCGAGCGCCGTGGCCCGCGAGAGGAACGGCGCGACCGGCTCTTCGCCGCGATGGCCGCCGCCCAGCGCTTCTACTCCGAGCGCCTCTCGCGTCCCGGCAATACCGCGGCGAAGTACCTCGAAAGCCGCGGCGTGCCGCCCGAGATGTGGACGTCCCTTTCGCTCGGACACGCTCCCGACGCCTGGGAGACGCTGGCGAAGGGACTCGGCGGCGCCTTTCCGGAGGACCTGCTCGTGGAGGCGGGTCTCCTTCAGCCGCGCGCCGAAGGCAAGGGCGCCTACGACCGCTTCCGCGACCGGCTCCTCTTCGTGGTGCGCGACGAGCGGGGACGGCCGGTGGGATTCGGGGGCCGCGCGCTCTCGCCTCAGGGAGAGCCGAAGTACTTGAACTCCCCCGAGTCGCCGATCTTCTCGAAGAAGCGGCTCCTCTACGGTCTCTTCGGAGCGCGCGAGGCGATCCGCCGGCGGGACCGGGTCGTGCTCGTCGAGGGCTACTTCGATCACCTCGCGCTGCTGCGGGCGGGTGTGGAGGAAACCGTCGCATCGATGGGCACCGCCTTGACTCCCGAGCAGGCCGAGAAGCTGCGTCGGCTCACACCGCGCGCAATCGTCTGCTACGACGGGGATCCGGCCGGCCGAAATGCGACCCGCTCCGCGCTCCAGCTCCTGCTGGCCCAGGGCTTCGAAGTCGCCGTCGTGCGTCTCCCGGCGGGCGAGGATCCCGACGACGTGCTTTCCCGCGAGGGTCCGGGGCGCCTGGCCTCCGCGGTCGACGAGGCGCCCGACTACCTGACGTGGTTGATCGAGGACGTCCGGCCGGCCGAGCCCGGTCTGACCTCGACCGAGAAGCGGGAACGGGTGGGTCGGATCCTCGAGATCCTCGGCGCCATCCCCGACCGGATCCTCCGCTACGAGGAGTATCGGAAGGTCTCCCGGGACGTGGGCGTGCCTTTGGACATCCTTTGGAGCGGTGAGAAAGCGAACCTCCAGCCTGAAAACGTGCGTTCTACAGGTGTGGGAACGCCCGGGAATGAGACGGCGTTATCAGCGGTGGCCCTGCCGAAGTTGGAGCACCGGCTCCTCCAAGTGCTCGTGGCGGGGGGAGAGCTTAACTCTCTGATTCTCAGTACTTTGAAGGATGAGCTCCTGACGGACCCCAGGGCCCGGAGGGTTGTTTCGGCGCTCCGGAGGGGCGCCGGCGCCTCGGAATCAGTTGATTTTCAGAGGCAAATCGCAGACCTTACGGAGGAAGAGCGAACGTTTCTCTCTGGCATCGCGCTGGAAGATTCTCCCGAGCCGACCGAGAGGGACGTTGACGGGCTCCTCAAGGCCCTCGAAATCAAACAGTTGACCGGGGAGAGCGCCGCGTTGCAGAACGCGATCCGACAGGCGGAGGCGGAGGGGCGCGCGGGCTCCGAGCTCGAAGGGCTCATGCGGGCAAAGCAGGACAAGGATCGGCGGATCGCGAAGCTGAAGTCGCGGAAAGGAAACGAACTTGGCGATTGAGGAAAAGTTCCCGGAAGTCGGAGTACTGCTCAAGGGCGGCCGGGAAAAGGGCTATCTCCTCTACGAGGAGATCCACACGATTCTCTCGGACGAGGCCACGGCCGCGCCGAAGGATCTGGAGTCGATCTACGGTCGCTTCCTCGAAGTCGGCATCGAGATCGTGACCGATCCCGACCGCGCCGCGCGCCGCCGGGCCGCCGACGCGCCCGAATCGGCGGAAGACGCCCGGGAGGCCGTCGAAAAGACCAACGACCCCGTGCGCATGTACCTGCGCGAGATGGGCACGGTCAAGCTGCTCGACCGCGAGGGCGAGGTCCGCATCGCCAAGCGCATCGAACAGGGCGAGGCCAAGATCTATCAGGCCCTGGCGAATAACCCGGTCGTGCTCGAGGAGATCCTGAAGCTCCTCGAGAACGCGGGCCGCGACTCCCGGATGGCGACCGAGATCGTCAACGTCTCCGACGAGGACGAGGAGGGCGAGGAGCCCGACGAGAGCCTCGACGACCGGGCCACGCGCAAGATCGAGAACATCCTCGGCAGTTTCCGCAAGATCGGCGCGCTGGACAAGGACATCAAGCGGATGAAGTTCAAGGCGCGCACGATCAAGAAGGGCACGAAGACCCTGGCGCGCATCGAGGCTTCGATCGACCGGAAGATCGCCGAGATGGCGCGGCTGATCCGGGCCGCCGACTTCACGCCGGCCGTCCTGAACCGGGCCATCGGGATCCTGAAGGACATCGACCGCCAGATGTCGGTCCCGGAGATCACGATCCGGCAGGACACCAACACGCTGAAGAAAGAGAAGAACCCGACGCGCCTCGACTTCTACCGCCGGCGCATCGCCAAGTACAAGAAGCAGCTCCGCGAGCTCGAGCAGAAGTTCGGCGTCTCGCACGAGGACGTCAAGAAGACGCTGCGCAGCGTCCGCGAGGGCGAGGAGGAGGCCGACCAGGCCAAGCACGAGCTGATCGTGGCGAACCTCCGGCTCGTCGTCTCGATCGCCAAGAAGTACACCAACCGCGGACTCCAGTTCCTGGACCTGATCCAGGAGGGCAACATCGGCCTGATGAAGGCGGTCGAGAAGTTCGAGCACCGCCGCGGGTACAAGTTCTCGACGTACGCCACGTGGTGGATCCGCCAGGCCATCACGCGGGCGATCGCCGACCAGGCGCGCACGATCCGCATCCCGGTCCACATGATCGAGACGATCAACAAGCTCACGCGCACGTCCCGATCGCTGGTGCAGGAGCTGGGCCGCGAGCCCAACGCCGAGGAAATCGCCAAGCGAATGGACATGCCGGTGTCCAAGGTCCGCAAGATCATGAAGATCGCGCAGGAGCCCATCTCGCTCGAGACCCCGATCGGCGAGGAGGAGGATTCGCATCTGGGCGATTTCATCGAGGATCGGCAGGTGCTCTCGCCGATCGACGCGGTGCTGGTGTCGAACCTCCAGGACCAGACGCGACGTGTGCTCAAGTCGCTGACCCCTCGCGAGGAGCAGGTTCTCAAGATGCGTTTCGGAGTCGGCGACGGTTCCGAGCACACGCTCGAGGAGGTCGGCCGGTCTTTCAACGTGACCCGAGAGAGGATCCGGCAGATCGAGTCCAAGGCCCTGCGGAAGCTGCGCCATCCCTCGCGGGCCAAGAAACTCAAGCCGTTTCTCGAGACGATACGGTAATCAGAGCGCAGACGGCAGACCGCGGACGGCAGAAGGGCTTCGAGTCTGCCGTCCGGGTTCTGGAGTCTGCCGTCTACACTTGGCAGAAGACCCCTCTTTGTTATATTCACAGGGGTCCATAGCTCAGCGGTCCAGAGCCACCGGCTCATAACCGGTCAGACCCCGGTTCGAATCCGGGTGGACCCACCAGACGAAGGGCGACGAATTGAGGCTGTTGATCCGAGACCAGATTTCAAAAGCGTCGGCGATACAAGGGTGTTCCCCAACCGGAACACCCTTTTTCATTCCAGGGCTCTTCCCGTGCGGGGCGTCGCGATGAGCGACCTTCTCGGCCAGCTCTATCGGCTGCAGACGCGGATCCGGTTCGTTCAGGAGCGCGAGAAGAAGCGCGACACCGTCCCCGCGGACCTCGTCGAGGTCGACCGCGAGTACCAGGAAAAGGTCCAGGCCGTGGCCGGCCTGAAGGAACGGCTCGTCCACGCGGAGCTCGAGCGGCGCAAGGCCGAGGGCGAGCTGGCGGACCTGAAGGAGAAGCTCAAGAAATTTCAGACGCAGCTTCGCAACGTCCAGTCCAGCCGCGAGTACTCCGCCGCCTTGAACGAGATCGACGCCGTCGAGAAGTCCATCCGATCGACGGAGGACCGCTTTCTCGAGCTCGAGGAGGAAATCGAGACGGCCCGGACCGATCTGACGAACCGCGAGGCCAACCTCCCGGCCGAGACCGAGCAGCACGAGGAGAGGCTCAAGGACTGGCGCGCCGAGCAGAAAGCGATCAACGAAGAGCTCGCCGGCGCCCGCGACGAGATCCAGCGCCTGGAGTCGGAGATCCCGCCGCGGGATCGGGCCGAATTCCACCGCCTGGTCGACAAGAAGCACGGGCTGGCCGTGGTCCTCGTCATCGGCGGCTCCTGCTCGGCCTGTCACGTCAAGGTTCGCCCGGCCGCGATGCAGCAGCTCAAGCAGGGACGCGACATCGTCTACTGCGATACGTGCAAGCGCATCCTCTACTACGAGCCGCAGTCGTCCTGAGCCCGGCTTCCCATGAGATTCCGGGCGTTCATCGACGGCGCGGCGCGCGGCAACCCGGGGCCCGCCGGCGCGGGCGTCTACGTCCGCGCCGAAGGTGACGCGCCCGCCGAGGAGCACTTCGAGGCCCTCGGACGCGCAACCAACAACGTCGCCGAATACCGAGCGCTCCTGCTCGCCTTGAAGCGCGCCGAGGAGAAGGGCGCCACCGACGTCTCGATCGCCTCCGACAGCCTGCTGCTCGTCCAGCAGATGCTGGGGCGCTACCGGGTCAAAGCGCCGAACCTCCAGCCTCTCTTCATCGACGCGCTCCGGCTTGCGAAGAGCTTCCGTCGGTTCGCGATCGCGCACGTGCCGCGCGAGGACAACAAGCTGGCGGATCGTCTGGCCAACCTCGGAGCCGACGCGAGCGAGCGCCTCGGCCCATGACCGCGGAGGGCGAGGACCCGATCGCCCGGCGGCGCGCCGAGATCCTTCAGACGATCGCCGACGCGGCCCGGCGATCCGGGCGAGGCCCCGAACAGGTCGCTCTCATGGCCGTGACGAAGACGCAGCCCGCCGAAGTCGTCGCTCGCGCGGCGCGCGCCGGAATCACGCTGTTCGGCGAGAACCGCGTGCAGGAAGGCGTCGCCAAGATCCAGGCCCTCGCGGGCGAATTCCCGAAGCTGGATTGGAGATTGATCGGTCCTCTTCAGACCAACAAGGCCACGACGGCGCTACAATGGTTCCGATCCGTGGAAACTCTGGACCGGGAAAGACTTGCGGTCCGCCTCGAGGCCCTGCTCGGGGAGCAGGACCGCTCGCTGCCCGTGCTTCTGGAAATCAACGTCGGCCGCGAGGCGAGCAAGTCCGGCGTGGTACCGGAAGAGGCCGAGAAGCTGGCCGAGGCCGTCCTCGCCTGCAAGCACCTGGAAATGCGCGGCTTGATGGCCGTGCCGCCGTTCGATCCCGACCCCGAGAGGTCGCGCCCGTACTTCGCCGCGATGTGGAAGTTGCGCGACCGTCTCTCCGAGCGCCTGGGTCGGCCGCTGCGCGAGCTCTCGCTCGGCATGAGCCACGACTTCGCCGTGGCCGTCGAGGAGGGCTCCACGGAGGTTCGGATCGGGACGGCGCTCTTCGGACCGCGGGAGGCCGCGTAGGTGGGGGGCTCGGCCGTCCGGGCGATTCTGGAAACCATCCTCTGGATCCTGAACGGGGCCCAGTGGCTGATCATCATCGCGGTGCTGATTTCCTGGGTCAGTCCCGACCCGCGCAACCCGATCGTGCGCTTTCTGTGGGGCATCACCGAGCCGCTCTTTCGCCCGTTCCGCCGCCTGGTCCCGCCGTCGCGCACGGGCGGGATCGACATCTCTCCCCTTTTCGTTCTCGCGATCATTTTTTTTCTGAGGGTCTTCATCAGTTCCCAACTCTCGAAGCTTCCCCTTTAGGAGGGTGCATCCATGCGAACCCGGTTGAGCCCGCTGGAGATTCAGAAACACGAGTTCTCGAAGAAATGGAAAGGCTTCGACAGCGTCGAGGTCCAGACGTTCCTGGCGGACGTCGCGGAGGACATGGAGCACCTCGCCCGGGAGAATGCGGAGCTGGCGACGCGCCTGCGGGCTCTCGAGCAGGAGAACGACGAGCATCGGGAGCGCGAGCGCATCCTCAAGCAGACGCTGCTTTCGGCGCAGCAGGCGTCCGAAGACATCCGGACGGCGGCCCGCAAAGAGGCCGAGCTCGTGGTGCGCGAGGCCCAGGACTCCGCCGAAAAGCTGACGCATAGCGCGCTGCAGCGGTCGGCCGAGATCGAGAAGGCGATCCACGAGCTGAAGGTCCAGCGCGCGAACTTCCGGCTGCAGCTCCAGAAGATGATCGAGCTCTTCCAGCAGGTCCTCGATTTCGATCGTGAGGAGGACGAGAAGGACCGCCCGATCTCCTACCTCACGCGCAAGGCGGACAAGGAAGAGACGGCGGGCTAGAAAACCAGCGTAGGGGCGGGGCTCGCCCCCGCCCGAGGGCGGCCGCAAGGGCCGCCCCTACGACGCGACGACGATGCCTGCGTCCGACACGCCCGACGTTCTCGAAATCCGCAACATCGGCTGTCTCGCCACGCCCCTCGGCCGCGAGGCGCGGCGCGGAAAGGCGCAGGGCGAAATCCTCCGTGTCAAGAACGCGGCCGTTCGGTCCGAGAGCGGGCGCATCGTCTTCGCCGGGAAGGAAGCCGACTACGCCCGCGCGTATTCGGGCAGGCCCGCGGCGCAGACGCTCGACGCGGCCGGACGCGCACTCGTGCCGGGTCTCGTCGACGCCCACACGCATCCGGTCTGGCTCGGAGACCGCGGCGCGGAGATCGGGCAGCGGCTCGCCGGCGAGAGCTACGCGACGATCGCCGCCGAGGGCGGCGGAATCAACGCCACGGTCCGCGCGACGCGGGCCGGCTCCGACCAAGAGCTCGAAGCCGCGGCGCGGCGCCGACTCGAGGCGATGCGGGCGCACGGCACCACCACTGCCGAGGCCAAATCCGGCTACGGCTTGACAGAGAAAGACGAGCTCAACGCTCTCCGGATACTGAAGGCTCTCTCGGCGGACGAGAGTCTGCCGCGCATCGTGCCGACGCTGCTCGCGGCGCATGAGATCCCTCCGGAGTTTCGCGAGAACCGGGAGGAGTGGATCCGCATCATCGTCGAGAGGATCGTCCCGCGAGTCGCGAACGAAGGCCTCGCGCGCTTCTGCGACGTCTTCTGCGAAGAGGGCGTCTTCACGGTGCCCGAGTCGCGGCGCATCCTCGAAGCGGCGCGCAAGGCGGGCCTGGCTCTCCGCGTCCACGCCGACGAGCTCGCACTTTCCGGCGGCGCGAGGCTCGCAGCGGAGCTCTCGGCCGCGTCCGCCGATCACCTTCTCTTCATCGGGGCCGAGGAGATCGCAGCCCTGGCCCGCTCCGGGACGGTGGCCGTGCTGCTTCCGGGAACGGCCTGGTGGATGCGGTCGCGCCGGGCTCCCGCGCGCGACCTGATCGCTGCCGGCGTCCCGGTCGCCGTCGCGTCCGACTCCAACCCGGGGACCTGCTACACGGAATCGCTGCCCGCCGTGGCGGCGCACGCCTGCCTGGACTCGGGCCTCTCCGTCGAGGAGACCCTGACGGGGATGACGCTGAACGCGGCGGCCTCGCTCGGGCTCGCCGCCGAGATCGGTTCGATCGAGCCCGGGAAGTCCGCCGATCTCCTGCTCCTCGAGGCTCCCGACGACCGGCACCTCGTCTATCATTGGGGCACCAACCTCGCCGCCGCCGTCGTCGTCCGCGGCCGCGTGGTGATGACGAACCGCCCGTGACCGACTTCGCACCGCTGACGCTGGACCGGTTTCTGTCCGCCCTGGCTTCCGCGGCTCCCACGCCCGGAGGCGGCACCGCCGCAGCGGTCGCGGGCTCCATGGGTGCGGCGCTGGCGGAGATGGTCGCCCAGCTGACGCTCGCGAAGGAGAAGTACGCGTCGTCGCACGACGCCGTGCGTCCCATCTCCGAGGCCGCGCAGCTGGCGCGCGCCGAGTTCCTGCGGCTCGCCCGGGAGGACTCCGACGCCTACGACGGCGTGGTCGCCGCGCGCCGGCTACCCAAGGAAACGGATGCCGAGAAGGCTGCCCGACAGCACCAGATCGCGGTCGCCAACCGCAAGGCCGCCGAGGTTCCGATGCGCACGGCGCAGGCGGCCGTGCGCCTGCTCGCGGCGCTCCCCGAGCTCGCCGAGAAGGGCAATCCCAACGCCGTGTCGGACGTGGGGGCCGCGGCCCTGCTCCTCGACGCCTGCGTCGAGGGAGCGCTTCTGAACGTGGGCATCAACCTCTCGGGCATCGAAGACCCCGCCTTCGTCGCCCTCATGCAGCGCGAGACCGCCGTGGTCCAGGAAGAGGCGCAGCGGCTCCGCTCGCAGGTCGTCGCGCTCGTTCGCCGTCGGTTCTGACGCGGTCCTCGACAGAAATCACGGATTTCAAGCTTTCATGGCCTTGGCGAAGGCGAGCGGCACGACATCCTCGATGGGAGCGTCCGAGATCAGGACGCAGGTGACGTCTCCCTCCTGCCAGAAGACCTGGGTCGATCCCTTGCGACGGTAGGCTAGGAACTCGAATCCACCGTGCTCGAAACGCTGGGCGCCGTCCGGCAGCTCCTCGAGCCGGCCCCGATACATCTCGCACACGAGGAGTCGGCCGCCCGGGCCTCGGTATACGAAGAGTACAGCGGGTCTCCCAGCCAGCGTATGTTCGCGGCCGCCGACGAGGCGGTACTGCATCATTCCGAGGTCGAGGACGCGGGTCCGGAACGGAACCCGCCGTTCTGCGAAAAACTGCTCCAGGTCTCCTGGAGAATCCGTGCGGCGCTCCAGGTCGAGGGTGCCGGTCGCGAGCCTCGCGAAATCCTTCGCCGCGAGATCCGGCAGATCCGGGCGCCGGAGAAGAAGGAACGCAAGGCCGACCGTCGCGACCACGACTGCCAGGGCGGCTGCGACCAAGACCCACCGGCGTCGAATGGGATTCGTCTCGCGGTCGAGCGCGCCGGCAATCTCGGCGATCAGTTGGTCGGGGACATCCTCGGCCCTCAGTGCGCGTGACGATGCGGCCTTAACCGCTGCGATTGCGTCGCGCGAAGCGCTGCACTCCGAACAGGAGGCCAGGTGCCTTTCGACACGCTCGAGCTCGGCTCCAGCGAGCCGGCCGTCGAGCAGGTCCTGGATCTCGTCGTTGAGATGGCGCGGGTCGCTCATCGCCCGTTCCCCCCGCCCCCGAAGTAGCCCGCCCGACGGGCGTGCTCCTCGAGCGCTGCGGCCAGAAGCTTGCGCGCACGGAACAGGCGCGAACGCACGGTCCCGACCGGGCACGACAGGGCTTCGGCTGCCTCGTCGTAGGTGAGCTCTTCCACGTCCACCATCAAGACGACCGCCTGAAAGTCTTCGGGAAGCCTCGCGAATGCCGCCTCCACGTCCGCGTTCGACCACTCCGGCGGCTTGCCGACGGGCGCACGGTGTTCCGCCGACGGCGGGGCGGCGGCCAATCGCTCTTCCAGCCCCTCGAGCGGCACCGTCTTCGGCGCCCGCTTCGCCTTGCGGTAGCGGTTGATGAAGATCGAGTACAAGATCGTCAACAGCCACGCCTTGCAGTTGGTTCCGGGACGGAAGCTCTCGAATGTTCGGAAGGCGCGGAGATAGGTTTCCTGCGCGAGCTCGCGGGCATCCTCGGCATTGCGAGCGAGTCGGCGGGCCATGCCGTAGACCGCGGCCAGGAACGGAAGCGCGGTGCGCTCGAATCTTGCTCTCCGGTCGAGATCGGCATTACTCATGAGCGCGACGAAGACGAGCACAGTCTAGCGTTGCGTGGGACGCGACCGTCCTCAAATTTCGGTCAGCATGCGGAACCTTTCGGGGGTCGCTCTCTGTTTCTTCTAGTGAGGAGGCGCGCGGTCGGCGCGCGACTCCAAAGCGCGAAGGAGGACGCCATGGGCAAAGTGTGTCTGCGATGGGGAGCAACGGCCGTCGCCGCGGCGCTTCTCAGCGGCGGGTTTTCTGCGGCAGAGGGCTACACGACGCGCGTCGTGGCTCAAGGCCTTTCCCGCCCTGTGGGAATCGCGCTGGGGGGGAACGACACGATCTACTTCACCGAAATCCCCACACCGGGCGTCGGAGGTGGCGCCAATGCGGTCAAGAGGCTGGAGCTGGACACGTGTGACATCGAGACGCTCCATATGGGAGAGCCGGAACCTGTCAACATCGCCCTCGACCGACAAGGCAACGTCTACTGGACCTGCAAGACCGCCGGAGTCATTCTGAGGCAGGACGAAGACGGAACGACCGAGACGCTGCTCGACGAGCTCCAGAAGCCATCGGGCATCACGGTCGGTCGACAGGGCCGTGTGTACTTCACCGAAATCCCGTCGCCCGGTGTGCCGGGCGCTGGCAACAAGGTCTCGGTCTTCGATGGCTCACAGATCAAGGTGCTTCACGAGGGTGAGCCCGAGCCGACGGACATCGTCATCAGCCGGGACGGCGAGCTGTACTGGACCTGCAAGAGCGCGGGTGTGATCCTCAAACAGGTCCGCGGCGTGACGACGACGCTGCTCGACGGCCTCGACCATCCCACGGGCATCGCTCTCGACCACAAGGGCCA
Organism: Acidobacteriota bacterium; assembly: GCA_046725935.1. GTDB lineage: Bacteria > Acidobacteriota > Thermoanaerobaculia > UBA5066 > Gp7-AA6 > DAHUXD01. Next base: position 22,719 of record JBKOZO010000174.1, read on the forward strand.
GAGGCTCTTCTTCACCGAGGTCCCGACCCCGGGCTTGCCCGGCAGCGCAGGAGGGAGCAACAAAGTCTGGGAGCTCGACCTGAAGACGATGAAGCAAAACCTGGTCCACGCGGGAGACCCGGAGCCGACAGACGTGGCGGTTGCCAGGAACGGCAACGTTTATTGGACGTGCACCAGTGCCGGCGTGATCGTCGAGGCAAAGCCGGTGCGAGCACCCGACTGCACCCAGTAGCGGCCGCGCACGGGAGCGTACTAACTCTCTGAATGAGAGATCGTTAAGACGATCGCTTGAATCGTTCGTTTTTTGATTGACATGAGCGTGCCCGTTTCATAGAATTGTTCTATTGAATCGCGCGACACCGGAAACGGGTCGCGCGATTTTGTTTTCCCCCCTTCCTCATTTCTCGCCAAGCTTCTGAGCACGGATCACTTCGCGGCTCCGGGGTCGCCGAAAAGCCACGCGCGGCACAGCGCGACGCCTCCGAATCACCGCGCCAATGCACGCTTTTCGCGCCGGCCGCCGCTCTCCGCCGCCGCGCCATAGAATCCGACTTCCATGTCCTCGGCCCGCCCCACCCTCTATCTCGTCGACTCGATGTCGAACATCCACCGCGCTTACCACGCGATCCAGCGTCTCTCCACCTCCGCGGGACGGCCTACCAACGCCGTCTATGGCTTCGTGACGATGCTGCGGAAGATGGTCCGGGAACACAGTCCGGACCTGCTGGCGGCGGCCTGGGATGGTCCGCAGCGGACGCAGCGCCACGAGGCCTATGCCGCGTACAAGGCCAACCGCCAGGCGATGGCCGACGACCTGGCCGTGCAGCTTCCCGAGATTCGCGAGGCGCTGGCGGCCTACCGGATCCCGATCATCGAGCTGCCGGGCTTCGAGGCCGACGACGTGATCGGCTCGCTCGCGAAGAAAGCCGAGTCGGAAGGCTACGACGTCGTGATCGTGACCGCGGACAAGGACATGCTGCAGCTGGTTTCGGGCGAGCGGATCCGCGTGTTCCACACGGGCAAGGAGATCTTCCTGGACGAAGCCGGCGTGACCGCCTTCTTCGGCGTTTCTCCGGCCCAGGTCACCGACGTGCTCGCTCTCATGGGCGACAGCGTGGACAACGTCCCCGGCGTGCCCGGAGTCGGACAGGTCACCGCGAAGAAATGGATCTCCGAGTACGGCAACCTCTCGGCGCTCTACGAGCACGCCGGCGAGATCAAGGGCAAAGTCGGCGAGAGCCTGCGCGCGCACCACGAGGACGCGCTGCTCTCGCGGCGGCTGGTGGAGATTCCCGTGGACCTGCCGGTGCCCTTCGATCCGACGGCCCTGCGCCGCTCCGAGCCCGACTACGGCCGCCTGAAGGATCTCTTCGTGCGGCTCGAATTCCACTCTCTGGCGGCCGAGATCCAGGGCGAGGCCGCGGTGGCGCCGGAGATCACGGCCGAGCGCCTCGCCGCGGGGAGTCCGATTCCCGCGATCCAGGGCCAGGCGGGCGCCGCGCTCCTGACCCGCGCCGATCAGGCGCTGCTCGCCGTGAGCTCCGGAGGGAAGACCTACATCCTCGAGGAGGACGCCGCGGCCATCGCAGCGCGGTGGAGAGAGCTCGAGCGTGGGGGCGCCGCGTTCGCGATGGGAGACGCCAAGCCCCTCGACACGCTCCTCGCCCGCCACGGGGATGG
>JBKOZO010000175.1:0-10714 GCA_046725935.1 Acidobacteriota bacterium
CTACGAGACGCACTACAACCTGGGCATCGCGTACAAGGAGATGGGCCTCGTGGACGAGGCGATCGGCGAGTTCCAGCTGGCCAGCAAGGACGCCGGCCGCGCCGTGGAATGCTGCAGCATGCTCGGCCACTGCTTCCTCGAGAAGGGCATGCCCCAGCTCGCCATCAAGTGGTTTCGCAAGGGGCTCGAGACGCCGGCGATCGAGGATGCCGCCACGGCCGGCATGCTCTACGACCTCGCCTCCGTCTACCAGGACACGGGCGATACCGACCTCGCCTACAAGACGTTCCAGGAGGTCTACGGCTTGAACGCGAACTATCGCGACGTGGTCCAGCGCGTCCGGGATCTCGAGGAAGTCCGCAAGAACTCGTAGGCGGAAGCTCTCGTTGGGCGCCACGATGACGAGACGGAGCCGACCCGATTCCTTCGCTGCCGTCGGCGCGTCGAGCGCCGCTCGAGACACCCTCCTCCTCGTCGAGGATCTCCGCGTCGCGCTTCCCGTCGGAGACGAATTCTTCCCGGCCGTCGACGGCGTGTCGTTTTCGCTCGCGCCGGGAGAAGCCGTGGCGCTCGTCGGCGAGAGCGGCTGCGGCAAGTCGCAGCTGGCGCGCGCGATCCTGGGTTTGTCGCCGGAGGGGAGCCGCGTCTCCGGGCGCGTCGTGTTCGAGGACCGCGACCTTCTCGCGCTTCCGGAGCGGGATAGGAACGGCATCCGCGGAGGGCAGATCGGGCTGGTGCTCCAGGAGCCGGCATCCGCACTGGATCCGGTGCGGACGGTCGGCGCGCAGGTCGTCGAGGCGATTCGTCTGCATCGGCGGGTGTCGGCGGCGGGCGCGCGGACGCTGGCGCTCGAGACGCTCAAAGACGTCGGCTTCCCGGATCCCGCGGGCGGTTTCGACGAGTATCCCCACCGGCTCTCCGGGGGTCTGCGCCAGAGGGCGCTGCTGGCGGCCGCGCTGGCGCCGCAGCCCCGGATCCTGATCGCCGACGAGCCGACGGCGTCCCTCGACGCGACCGTCGCGGCGCAGGTCCTCGAGTTGCTGGACGATCTCCGCCGCCAGCGCCGGCTCGCGCTTCTCCTGGTCACGCACGACCTCGGCGTCGTGGCGCGCCATGCCGACCGCGCGATCGTCCTGTACGCGGGAAGGATCGTCGAGGAGGCCGGCGTGCGCGACCTCTTCGCGGCGCCGCTCCATCCTTACACGAAGGGCCTCCTCGCCTCGGTCCCGCGGCTGGGGGATGCGCGAAGCCCCGCCCGGCGTTATGCCGCGATCCCCGGCTCGATCCCGGACCTCTCGGGGCGTCCCGCCGGCCGGTGCGCGTTCGCTCCGCGCTGCCCCGAGCGCTTCGAGCCGTGCGAGCGGCGCGAGCCCGAGCTCTACGCCGCCGGGCCGTCGCGGGCGCGCTGCTTTCTGTACGACGCAGCCGCCGCGTCGTCGCGATGACCGCTCCGCGCGTTTCGGTCCGGCCGCTGCTCGAGGCCGAAGCGCTCGCGAAGCGCTACGCGGTGCGACGGGGTGTCCTCGGGAGAAGCCGCGGAAATCTGCCGGCCCTGCGCGGAGTGAGCTTCACCGTCGGGGTGGGCGAGACGCTCGGGCTCGTCGGCGAGTCGGGCAGCGGCAAGACGACCGCGGGGCGGATCGTCGCGCGCCTCGTCGAGCCGGACGCCGGGGCCGTGCGCTTCGACGGCGTGGACTGGCTGGCTCTGGAGGGGCGCGAGCTGCGGCGCAAGAGGCGCGAGCTGCAGGTCGTCTTCCAGGATCCGCAGACATCGTTGAACCCGCGAATGCGTGTGGGCGATCAGATCGGAGAGCCTCTGCGCATTCACCGCCTCGCGTCGGGCGCGGCGCTCTCGTCCCGCGTGCGCGAGCTGCTCGCCGACGTGGGGCTTTCCGCCGACGCCGCGCTCCGTTTCCCCTCCGAGCTCTCCGGGGGCCAACGGCAGCGCGTCGCGATCGCGCGGGCCCTCGCTTCGGGGCCTCGACTGGTCGTGTGCGACGAGCCGGTCTCGGCCCTCGACGTCTCGATCGCCGCGCAGATCGTGAATCTTCTGCTGGAGCTGCGCGAACGCTCGGGTCTGGCCTACCTGTTCATCGCACACGACATCGCCGTCGTGTCGCGAATCGCGGATCGGATCGCCGTCTTCTACCTGGGACGAATCGTCGAGGAAGGCCCCGCGGCGGCGCTCATCGAGAGGCCGCTGCATCCCTATACGGCGGCGTTGATCGCGGCGGTCCCGGAGCCGAGGCCGGACGCGCCGAGGGAGTCGCGCGCGCTCGCCGGAGAGCCTCCGTCGGCAGAGCAAGCCCCTTCCGGCTGCCCGTTTCACCCTCGCTGCCCGATCGCGCGGGAGCGCTGCCAGCAGGAACGGCCGGAGCTCTTGGACGCCGGCGGCGGCCGCCGCGTGGCGTGCTTCTTCCCCGGCGAACTGCCGTGATATGAACATTTAAGAGAAACATTCCTCCCGCCGATGCGTAGTGTGGGTTGAGCAAAGGAGTCTTGGCATGAAGAGATCGCTCGGGTTTCCGGGAGTCGGTGCGGCCGCCGCCGCCGTCCTCCTCATCGTAACGACGGGGGTTCTTTCCGCACAGGCGCCGGGGCCCGCCGTCAGCGCCCAGCCGGGCCAGCGCCAGCCGCTCGAGGTGCCGCCGCCCGAAGCCGACGGCGTTCACCTTACCCTGGACCAGGCGATTCGGATCGCGCTTGCCAACAACGAGGACTTGAACGTCACGATCAACTCGGCGGAGGCGTCGCAGTTCTTCCTGTTCCAGAACATGGGGATCTACGACCCGCTGCTGACCTCGAACGTCACGCGGTCGCACACCGACACGCCGACTTCCTCTCAGCTCGCTGGCGGCGCCGTCGTTCGCAACGACACGTGGGACGCGGGCATCGGCATTCAACAGCTGACGCCGTGGGGAGGCACGGTCATCGGAGGGCTCGTCGGCTCGCGCGACGTCACGACCAGCTCGTTCGCCACGGTCAACCCCGCACTGACGGCGGGGCTTTCGCTCCAGATCTCGCAGCCCCTTCTGCGCAACTTCGGCCGCGTCCCGACGGAGCTCAACATCGAAACCGCGCGCAACACCCGCGACGCGTCGTACCAGACGTTCGTCCGGAGCGTCCAGGTGGTCGTCAACGCTGTCGAGCAGTCGTACTGGGACCTCGTCTACGCTCGCGCGAACCTGGCCGTCAAGATCGAGGCGCGCGACATCGCCCGGGAGCTCAACCGCATCACCAAGATCAAGATCGACGTCGGCTCGCTCGCTCCGATCGACATCGTGCAGACGGAAGTCGGCATCGCCACGGCCGAGCAGGACATCATCAATGCCGCGGCGGTCGTGGGCCTCGCGGAGGATTCGCTCCGGCGCAACCTGAACTTCCAGGCGGCCACGCCGACCACCACGACGATCGTGGCGACCGACAGCCTCAACGTCGAGCGAAAACCCTTCGACCTCGCGGCCGGGGTGACCACCGCGCTGGAGCACCGGCCCGAGATCGCGGTCCAGAATTCCACCGTCGCCAGCAACGAGCTGCGCTACGAGTTCTGGCAGAACCAGACGCTTCCGCAGCTCGATCTCGTCGCGGGGTACGGCAAGAACGGGCTCGGGGGCACGTTCTTCGACCCCAATACGTCACCCCCGGTCGTCATCGACCGGACGAACTGGTGGGACGCCGCCGACCAGCTCTTCAGCGAGAACTTCAAGAACTGGAGAGTCGGGCTGGTCTTTTCCTACCCGATCCTGAACCGCGCGGCGCGAGGCGCCCGGGGCGTGGCGAAATACAATCTCGAGACCTCCAAGTCCCAGCTGACGGTCCTGGAACAGGACATCGTCCTCGACGTGCGTAATGCCCATCGCGCGATCGAGACCGCGAACCTCCAGATCGACGCCGCGGCCAAGGGCCAGGAGCTCGCCGAGCGCAACCTCGACGCCGCGCGCAAGAAGTACGACAACGGCATGACGACCTCGTTCGAGGTCTCGCAGATCCAGTCGCAGCTCTCCGACGCGCAGTCGAAGTACCTGAACGCCCTGGCGCTTTACCGTAAGGCGATCTCCGCGTACCACAACTCGATCGCCGACATCCTGGACTGGAAGGGAATCATCATCGACGGGATCCCGCCCCGGGACGTCACGAAGCCGCTGCCGCCGATCGAGGCGCGCGTGGTTCCGGCGTCGTCGGCCCTGGTCGCCGCGCCTTGACCTCGACGGACGCCACAGCGGCCTCCGCGCCGCCCGCGGCGCCGGGCCCCGACTCCGCTTTCGGGCGGCTGGTCGGGGTCTTCGTGTCTCCGGTCCGGACGTTTCGGGCGATCGCGGCGAAGCCGACGTGGCTGCTGCCGCTCCTGCTCTGGACCGCATGCTCCTTCCTTCTCGCCGAGCTCGTCACGACGCGCTCGGACATGCGCGGCATGCTCGCCCGAAAGATGGAGCAGCGCGGCCAGAAGATGAGCGACGCGCAGCTCGACGCGATGGCCGAGCAGGCCAAGAAGTTTGCGTGGATCGGGGAAGTCTTCTGGGTCCTCTTTCCCGGTGTGATCGCGGCGGCGACCGCCGGTGTGATGTGGGCGGCCTGCCATGCGTTCGGGATGGAGCTGCGATTCCGGCAGTCGTTCGGCGTGACGGTTCACGCCTTTCTCCCGCACGTCCTGGGGGCGATCGCGTTGTTCGGCATCCTCTGGCGAAGGCCCTCGATCGACCCCGAGGCCGTCGAAGACTTGCTGCCGACGCACCTCGGCGTTCTGGTTTCGCGCACCGCCGCGGCCGCCCATTCGCTTCTGTCCTCGATCGACCTGTTGTCGTTCTGGACCATGGCCCTTCTCGTGCTGGGCCTGTCGTTCGCGACGAAGGCGCCCCGCGGCCGGGTGGCGGCGTTGGTCGTGTCGGTTTGGGCGTTGTACGTGCTTGGAAAGGCAGGCGTGGTGGCCATGTTCGCGTGACGTCCTCGAAACAGGACGGCCGGGATTTCGTATAAGTTGGCAGGGAAAGGACGGCGGGCCCGATGCTGATCGACATCCGCGACATCACCAAGGTGTACCCGATGGGCGAAGAGAACGTGTACGCCCTGCGCGGCGTGAACCTGGGCGTCGAACGCGGCGAGTACGTCGCGATCATGGGCCCGTCGGGCTCGGGCAAGTCGACGCTGATGAACCTGATCGGGTGCCTCGACACCCCGACCTCGGGCTCCTATGTCTTGAACGGCAAGGAAGTGGCCCGGATGACCGACGACGAGCTCGCGGCGATCCGGAACCAGGAGATCGGATTCGTCTTCCAGACGTTCAACCTGCTTCCACGGACCTCGGCGCTCCAGCAGGTGGAGCTTCCGCTCGTCTACGGGGGTCTCTCGCGCAAGGAGAGACGCGAGCGCGCCGTGAAGGCGCTGAAGGCCGTCGGCCTCGGCGACCGGATGAGCCACACGCCCAACGAGATGTCGGGTGGCCAGCGCCAGCGCGTCGCGATCGCCCGGGCACTCATCAACGATCCCTCGATCCTCCTGGCCGACGAGCCCACGGGAAACCTCGACTCCCAGACGGGCGCCGAGATCATGGCCCTCTTCGACGAGCTCAACTCCCGCAGCAACACGATCGTCGTCGTCACGCACGAGGAGGACATCGCCGCCCACGCGAGGCGCATCGTGCGCCTGAAGGACGGCCAGATCTGGGACGACGCGCCCAACGTGCCCGCCGCGAGGCGCGCGCGCGTCGAGGCCCCGGCCTCGGTCTAGCTCATCTCGTCGGCCTCGTCACGGCCAATCAAGGGATCGCGAGGAGCACGCCGCGGGCCCAGGAGGGCTTGCCGAGCGCTCCGAGGCGGCGCGCCAGCACCGCCCGATACTGGGAGCTCCCTGGGGGAAGGCCCTGGAGCGCCGGGTCGCGGGACAGCTCCTCCAGGAGGCGATCCCTTTCCAAGATTTCCGCCTGCACCTCGGCGGCGCGGTCGGCGGCGCGGGGCTTCGACAGACTCGCGATCTCCCGGGGATTGATCGCGGCGGACCTCTGAAATGCGGCGAGGGCGTTCTCGAGCAGGCCGTTGCGCCGGTAAATGAGGCCGAGGTTGTAGAACAGCACGTCGTTGTCGGGAGCCGACTCCGCCGCCAGCTCCAGCTCCCGACGGGCCGCCTTCCAGTCGCGCGCCTCGAACGTCATGGCGCGCATCTGGTGGAAGTTCCCGATCAGATTGCGCGTCAGGTAGTCCTTGGGAACTCGTGGATCGAGCTCTCCGTCCAGGTGTTCAGGAACGGAGGAGGCCGGCGGAATCGGGCTGCCCACGCGCCACGCGCGAAACGCGAGGCCGACCGGAACCGCGTCGAGGGTCGCGATCTTCCAGTTGGGGTAATGCGTCAGGTAGACCGGATCCACGTCGGGATTGAAGGAGAGCGCCGGGAGGTTTGAGCCCCCGACACCCTCGAGGATCAGGTGCACGTCGGGCCGCGCCTGCTCTCCGAGGTTCAGGTACATCAGGACGAACAGGATGTTGTCGTCCGACGCGATGAGCTGCGAGCCGGGGGGAAGGGTCGAGAGCAGCTGGCGCGAGTAATCCTCGCCGATCGAGTAACGGCTGCGGTCGTTCTGCCGCCAGCCGAGGACGAGCAGCGCCAGGGGCGGCAGCACGGAGGCGAGCTCGAGGATTCGGCGCGGCGACATCCCCGCGAACGTCTGCCATCCCCAGGAGGCGAGCAGGGCCAGGCACAGGTAGGACGGGATGTAGTAACGGTGCCAGATGAAGAGATCGCTTCGCGATCCGTGAAGGGCGAGGACGACGAGATTGGCCGCCATCACGAGCAGCGGCAGGCCGACCGGCCAGCCCCGGCGGCGAGCCACGGCGACTGCGATCACGGCCAGGCCCGCTCCCGCCCAGGCCGACTCCGTCAGCAGGCCGCTCGCGTAGTCCTTCAGGATCGGCAGGAGATCACCCGGCTCCCGGATCCAGGCCCGACCCCAGAAGCTCTCCCGCAGCACGACCGCGGCAAAGCTTCGCGGGGTGACGGGGTGTCCCCAGTCGAGCAGCGGATGTGCGCGCGCACGCAACGGGAGGTATACGTAGGGAAGGAGCCCGAGGACCGCGGCCCCCGCGCATGCGGCGAGGAGCTTCCATCGCCGCATCGTCGCCGGGCGCGAGACGATCGCGAAGACGCCGACGGCGACGCCGACGACTCCCATCTCGAGGTGGTTCGAGGCGCCGAGGCCGCACACGAACGCCGCGGCGACTAAGTCGCGGTCGCGCGCCTCGCGGCTCCAGCGCAAGGTGAGGCGAAGCGCCAGCGCCACGAAAAGAGCGTTGAGCGTGTAGACCCGCTGGATGTTGGCCTCGGCCCAGACACTCGGCGCGAAGGCGAAGAGCCATGCCGCGCCCGCGGCGGGAATGGCGTCGACGCCGGACTCCCGCGCCGCGCGATACAGGACGACGCAGGCCGCGGCGCCGCAGGCCGCCGAGAACAGGCTCACCGAGAGAGGCAGCGGGAGGAAGAAGAAGAGCAGCGACCACAGCTTCGCCGCCAGGACGTAGAGCGGGTAGCCCGAGGGGTGCGGAATGCCGAGCACGGCGATCGCGGTCAGAAGATCGCCCGAGTCGCCGACGTAGACGGTCCGGCAGGCCCCGAGAGCGTAGACCACGAGCGGCAGGGCCGCGACTCCCGCGGTCGTCCAGGTCTCACGCTTCTCCTTCGGGATCAATGCGAAGGACGCTCGCTCAGCGCGGAGCCGGCGACTCCAGGCGCTTGAGGTTTTCGCGGAAGAGGGCGTTGTCGGGCTCGAGCGCGAGGCCCTTCTTCAGCGCGGCGACGGCGGCCGGCTTGTCGCCCTTGAGGTAGGCGACGTTGGCGCGGTACTGCTGGATCAGGGCGAGACGCGGAGCGATCGACTCGGCCTCGTCGAGCCTGCGCGCGGCCTCGGCGTAGTCCCCTCTGCGGGCCGCAGCGGCCGCGAGATCCGCCAACGCGACCGCCCGCTTCTCGGCGTCGCTCTTAGGGGCCTGCGGCAGCTGCGCGTTCAGGCGCGCCAGGGCCTTGATCGACGGCTCGTACTGGGGGTTGTAGCGGACGGCCGTCTGGTAGTCCTTGATCGCGGCGGCGGTCTCGCCGCGGCGCTCGTGGATCACGGCGCGGTTGTGGTACGCCTCGACGTTCAAGGGCTCCAGCGCGATCGCCCGCGTCAGCTGCTCCAGCGCCTCGTCGTACTTGCCCAGGGCTCCGAGAGCGCCGGCGTAGCTTGCGCGCAGCGCTCCGTCGTCCGGGTTTTCGCGAATCAGTCGTTCGTAGGCCGCCGCGGCCTCGGCGTAACGCCCGGCCTCGAACGCGAGCCCGGCGAGGTTGCGGTCTCCGGTCGGCGACCGGGCTCCGATGTAGCCCAGGCTCTGGAGCTTCTTGACGATTTCGGGGTCGGCCTGCGCGTCCGCCGCGGCGCTTTGCGGGGCGGGCGGAGCGCCCGTCTCGTACGTCGGCACCGGCGCGGGCACGGTGATGTCCAGGCCCTCGGCGAGCACGCGACCAGGCATGTCGGAGCCACGGCCGAGGCCGTTCAACGCGAGGACCGTCGGCGCGACGTCCAGGATCGTGGGGCGGTTCAGACGCGTGTGGGGCTTCACGCGGTTGCCGTAGAGGTAGAGGATCCCTTCGGTGCGGTGGAAGGCCTCGCTGACGCGGCGCATGTCGCGCGTCTTGGACGGGTCATCCTGGAGCTTGCCGAGCTGGAAGCCGTGATCCGAGAGCACCACGAGGGTCGTGTCGCGGTCCATCGCGTCGATGAAGCGCCCGACGAGACCGTCGGCGTAGACGTACATGGCCTCGACGGCCTTCCCGTATCTTTTCTTCTGCTCGGCCAGCTCCCCGGAGAGATCCCCCGCCCGGAAGAGATGCCCGAAAAGGTGCGACGTGGAATCGACTCCCTCGATGTAGACGAGGAGGTTGTCGGGGCGCTCTTTTTTCCAGAGATGAAGCCCGATGCCCGCGTACGTTTCGGCGGTCGCGAGGGCCCACTTGAAGTGGGAGAGGTCGTCGTCGAACGCGAACGGTCGGGCGATCGCGGCGGCGTCCACGTCCACGAAGCCCGACAGATCCTCGGCTTTCAGGTCTCCGGGTTTCCGGCGCAGCTTCGAGACCTCGGCCTCGAGCTCCGCCGGGTACGTCGTGCCGGGCTGCGACGCGCGCTCGGCCGCCTGGGCACTCTCTTCCATCAGAAAGTGATAGGCGAAGTGGTCCGAGACGACGGCGCCGCGCACCGCCTCGGCCGGCCAGGTCGCCCACCAGCCGACGACGTCCACCGATCGGCCCTTGTCCGAAAGGATGTTCCAGAGAGCGCGGGCCTGCCGCATCCGGCTCGTAACCGGAAGCGACTCGCCCGCGGAGTTGACCGCGACGAAGTGGCCGATCCGGTGCCGGTCCGGCGTCTTGCCGGTCGCGATGGTCGTCCAGATGACGGGAGAGAGCAGCGGTTTCTGGGACAGGAGCGGCGCGTAGGCGCCCTCGCGGCGGAGCTTGCCGAAATTGGGAAGCTTGCCCTCCGACATCAGGAGGTCGATCGTCTCGGGATCCGCGCCGTCGAGGCCGAGGACGATCACGCGCGCGGGCTTCTCGCCTCGGGAGCACGAGAGCGCCGGACAGAGGAGCGCGGCGGCCGCCAGAAGAGCGAGCGCGCGCGCCCAACCCGGAGCGGCGGCTCGTGTCATGGCGGCGATTTTAAGCGACCGGCGGGCGGCCGGGTTAGAATCCGGCGCCCGATGGCCGAAACAGGCAAGTTCCTCTTCCGCAAAGTCGAGAAGGCGATCCAGGCGATCGAGCGCGCCGCGGATCCGTCGGCGACGATCATGCAGACCGCCTCGACGGTCATCGAGCAGTTCTCGGGCGTCCTCGGCGTCCGCGGAGGACGTCTCTACGTGCGGCGCGACGGCGGGTACGAGCTCGTCCGTACCTTCGGCGGTGTTCCCGAGATCGCGCCCGGCCTCTTCATTCCGGAGGACTACGCGCCGATCGAGAAGGTCGTGGACGAGGGCGTGGTGGTGATGGATCTCTCGGCGCCGGGGGTGGACGCCGATCTCGAGCGCAAGCTCGGCGCGGAGCGATTCGCGGCGATCGCCGTCGGGGACGAGCAGTACATCCTGTCGTTCAGCGTAGACCCGTCCGCTCCCGAGGACGACCTGCTGTCGTCCCTGGGCATCCTTCGCCTGGCGGTGGATCAGAAGCTGCGGCAGGACCGGTACGTGTCGGCGTTGCAGGAGGCGCGGCGGATCCAGATGTCGATCCTGCCCAAGCGGGCGTTGCGCCGCGGCTCGCTCGAGGCCGCCGGCTTCACGACGCCCGCGGAGCTCGTCGGGGGCGACTACTTCGACTTCATCCCGGTCTCGGACCGCCTGCTCGGGATCGCGATCGCCGACGCGTCCGGCCATGGACTGCCGGCGGCCCTCCAGGTGCGCGACGTCTACACGGGCCTGCGGATGGGGGTCGCCCGCGACTTCAAGATCGTACGGACGGTCGAGCGCTTGAACCGCATCATCCACCAGTCGCGGATGACGACGAAGTTCGTGTCGCTTTTCTACGGCGAGATCGAGGAGGAGGGGAACTTCATCTATGTGAACGCAGGTCATCCGCCCCCGCTCCACTTCCACGCGAAGGGAGTCACGACCCTGAAGCAGACCGGGATGGTGCTCGGCCCCTCGGGCACATCGGCCTACAGCCGCGGGTTCCTCGCCTTCCAGAAGGGCGACGCGCTCCTGCTCTATAC
>JBKOZO010000176.1:0-12332 GCA_046725935.1 Acidobacteriota bacterium
GTCCACCGCCGCCATCTCCCAATAGACGAGCCGGACGCGCGGGAGCGACGTCGGCAGACGAGACAGTCCTTCTTCCGTCGCGACCCAGACGCCGGCGGCGCCGTCGGTCAGCGGCGAGCTGTTCCCGGCAGTGATCGTTCCGTGGACGCGGTCGAACGCCGGCTTCAACGCCGCGAGCTTCTCCAGAGACGTGTCGCGCCGCGGGAATTGATCGCGGTCGAGGCCGTCGACCGGGACCGCGTCCGCGAAGAAGCCGCGCTCCTGCCCGTCGATCGCCTTTCGATGACTCTCGAGGGCGTACTCGTCCTGCTCGCGTCGGCCGATCTTCCAGGTCTTCGCCATCTCCTCGCAGTGCTCGCCCATACTCTTGCCGGTGACGCGGTTCTTGATCTGGGGTACGTAAAGCCGGATGTCGCGGGGACGCACGGCGCGCAGGGCTCGGAGCCGCAGCGAGGGCGTACGCGCCTGCATCACCCGGCGAAGCTCGGCTGAGAGACGGGGCGAGAGGCCCACCTGAATGCGGCTCATGCTCTCGGACCCGCCGACGAGCGCGAGAGCGGACCCTCCGCGGCGCAGCATTCCGGCCGCCTCGAAGACGCCGGCCATGCTCGTGCAGCACTGCAGGATCGTGGTGAAAGTCGGCACGTGCGGCTCGAGGCCCGCGTCGAGCCAGACCTCGCGGGCGAGGTTGCTGTAGAGCAGCGTCGTCGCCACCCAGCCCCAGACGCCGAGGTCGATCGGTCCCGCACCCTGTGCGGCCATCGCCTGCACCACCGGAACGGCGAGGCCCAGAGCATCGCGTTGCGCCAGAGGCCCGTCGACCCGGGCGAAAGGAGTGCGCTGGCCGGCCGCGAGCCAGACGGCGGAAGCGTCGGCACTCATGCCGACCCCATCCTATGGCGGACGAGAGGCCGATCGCACCCACCGGTCGCGCACGTGGCCGATGTGGCCGGCGAGCGTGTAGAGCAACCGCGCCTGAGAGGACGGCACGCGCGTCGCGCGCACCCGTTCTTCCAGACGCACGAGATCTCTGACGACCGCATCGTTGGGGCCGCTCGCATTCGCGCGCGCCTCGATGGCCTGCAGCTCCTTGTACAGTCGGTTCAGACGCAGATTCGTCCACGCCGCGACCGCGAGGGGAACCACCCGCGCCAGGGGATAGACGATACCGGCCAGAGGGATGATCACGAGCAGGACGCGCGTCGCGAAGACCCAGAGCCAGAACGGGAGGTGCCTCTGGAGGAACGTGCCGCCCGACTTGTAGTAAGTGCGGGCCTCCTCCGACAGCGGCACGTCGACAGGCTCGGCCTCCGGAAACTCGCCCGGCCTCCGGAGAATGCCGGGGCCCGAATGGATCTCCTGGGCTGCCTCGAGGAAGAGGAACTGGATCGCGGGATGCAGGTCTTTGCGCACCAGAAGGCTCGAGGCGGAGGCCACGAGGGGCGTGTCGCGCGGAGGACGGTTCGCAGCGAGGTCACCGACGCCCATCGGAAGGACGACCTTGCGGAGAAAGGGAAAGCGGAAGATGTAGGCGTCGGCCCGCAGGAACGGCATCAGGTTCACACCGTCGTCCGTCAGCAGCTTGCGGACGACCAGCGAGTCCGCACCCGTGAGCATGCAGGCGCAGTCGATCTCTCCGCGGAGCAGGGCGTCGCGGCCCTCCTCGAGCGAGTCGCCGAGGGTCTGGACCCCGTTCGTGAGTCCGTTGGCTTCGAGCAATTCGGTCATGAGGGCGCGCGTCCCGCCTCCCTCCGGCCCGATCGAGACACGCTTTCCGCCCAGCTCCGGAAGCTGTTCGGGGTCGAGCCCCCGGCAGAAAACCCACAGGGGCTCGTAGCTGAGCGTGCCGAGGGATTCGAGGTCGGGGGATTTCGTCTCCGTCGTCAAGCCTCCGGAGGCGAATCCCGCATCGACCGAGCCTTTCGGGATCGCGAGGAGCCTGAGATTCTCGACGTCTCCGGAGGTGGGGAGAAGCTGAAGCCGGATGCCTTCGCGGGCGAACGACCGCCGGTAGAGCTCACCCCATTCGCGGTACGTGCTTCCTTCCGGGCCGGTCGCCATCACGACGTGGCGCGGCGGGAACGCCCGTCCGAGAAGGAACAGGACCCAGACGACGCTGGCGGCGATCACGCACGCCGCGAGGGCCAACAGCCACGGATGCCGCTTCGGAGTCGTCATTCCAGTCGTTGAAAAACGGATGGACCCGCAAAGTCTATGCGACGGGCCCGCACGGCGACCGAAGGGCGGTTATAGACTCTGCCCGCCCACGAGGAGCACGTCGTGGACCTCGAATCCGGCAACATAGGAAGCACGGGCCGCTGGACTGATGCGGTCTTCCGCAGCCGCCGGAGCGCGTCCGCGGGGCCTCTGACCGTGGGCGTGCTGCCGGGGGAAGGCATCGGCCCCGAGGTCATCTCTGTGGCGCTCTCGGTCCTTTCGGCCGTCGAAGCCTCCAACGGCGCCCGCTTCGAAATCCGTACGGGCGGGCCGATCGGCTTCGATGCCGAGCGGCGAACCGGCCGTCCCCTGACCGACGAGGTCTCGGCTTTCTGCGAAGACGTGTTCACGGCCGGCGGCGCGATCCTCGCCGGGCCGGGAGGCGGTCGATTCGTCTACGACCTGCGCCGGCGCTTCGACCTGTTCTGCAAGATCTCCCCGGTGCGGCCCATCGAGCCTCTCCTCGAGGCCGGGCGCCTGAAGGCGCACGCGGTGGCCGGAGCCGACGTCCTCGTCGTTCGCGAGAACGCCGGAGGCGAATACCTCGGGGAATGGCTGGAAACGAGCGACGGCCGGGAAGGCCGCGTCTGCGTGCATTCGTATCGGTACTCTGAGCGCCAGGTGCGCCGGCTCCTCGCCGTGGCGGCGGCTCTGGCGGCCGCGCGGCGTCGGCGGCTCGACGTGATCGTCAAGGACGGAGGCATTCCGGGGGTCAGCGGCCTCTGGAGGGATCTCGGAAGGGAAGCCGCGGCCAACGCCAACGTCGACGTCCGCTTCGTCGACATCGACCTCGCAGCGTATCGCCTGATCCAGGATCCGTTGTCCTTCGACGTGATCGCCGCTTCGAATCTGTTCGGCGACGTGCTCGCGGATGTCGGAGCGGTTCTGGTGTCCTCGCGCGGCATGTCCTTTTCCGGAAACTTCTCGGAAGAAGGCGCGGCCGTGTACCAGACCAACCACGGATCGGCGCTGGACATCGCCGGCCAGGGGCGCGCCAATCCGATCGGACAGGTGGCGTCGCTGGCGATGATGCTGCGTGAGAGCTTCGGCCTCGACCGCGAGGCCCGCTGGATCGAAGCCGGCGTGGCCGACGTGCTCGAGCGGGGATTCCGCACGTTCGACATCGCCGAGCCCGGGGCGCGGGTGTGCGGGACGGCGGAGCTGGGAGAGCGCATCGCCGCCGCCGTCGCCGAGAAGGCGCGCGCGGCCGAATGAAGCCGGTCCTCCTCCTGGTCGATCTCCAGAACGACTTCCTCGACGCTCCGGGACTCGAGCCCGAGCGGTCCGCGGTCGTTCGCCAGGCGGCCCGGCTCTTGTGCGGGGCTCGTGCGCGGGGCCTGACGGTCGTGCACGCCCTCACGTCGGTTGAGGCGGGAGGCGCCGACTGCATGCCGCACTGGAAAGCCGCGGGAACCTGGAAGTGCGTGCGGGGCACGCGCGGCCACGAATCGCCGCCGGAGCTGGCTCAGGCGGGACGGGAAGAGGTGGTTTCGAAGACTTTTTTCTCGGCGTTCTCCGCGGCCGGGCTCGATGCCGCGCTGTCGCGCGCCGGTGCCGACACGCTCCTGGTCGCGGGCGTGCATCTTCACGGCTGCATTCGCGCGACGGTCCTCGACGCGTACCAGCGCGGCCTCGAGGTCTGGATCGCCGAGGATGCCGTCGCGAGCGACGATCCTCTGCACGCAGCGGTCACGCGGCGGTACCTTGAGGGACGCGCCGCGCGTTTCGCACCAGTCGAGGAGCTGCTTGCGCGCCTGGGCGGTCACGAGCCCGGAATTCGCGTGCATCGCAGTCCCCGAGACACGACACAGGTTCTCTTCTCGATTCCGACCGGAGGTGCGGCGGAGGCGGCTGCGGCCGGAGCCGCCGCCCGCGAAGCGGCGGAAACCTGGCGCCGGACCCCCGCCGCGGAGCGTGCGTCGCGGCTCGCCCGGCTGGCCGACCGGCTGGAGGGTGAAGCCGCCGACCTCGGCCGCCGGCTGGCCGTGGACGTGGGCAAGCCGATCTCTCTCGGAGAACAGGAAGCGCGGCGCGGCGCGGCGCTCGTCCGCAACGCGACGAGACTGCGCTTCGAAGACGCGCCGGGCGGCTCCAACTCGACGTACCGGCGCGTGCCGCTCGGCGTCGTCGCCGCCGTCACTCCCTGGAACAACCCGGTGGCGATCCCTTGGGGCAAGATCGCGCCGGCCCTCGTCTTGGGCAACGCCGTCGTATGGAAGCCTTCCCCCGCGGGGACGGATCTTGCTCGGCGCACTCTGGAGATGGCGCGGGACGCCGGCGTTCCCGACGGGGTGCTGAGCCTGCTCACCGGAGATCACCGCACGGCGGTCGCGTTGATGAGCGATCCGAGAATCGATGCGGTGTCGCTGACGGGTTCTTCCACGGCCGGCTGGGCCGCGCAGGAGATCTGCGCCCGGCGTCGCATCCCGCTCCAGGCCGAGCTCGGCGGCAACAACGCCGCGATCGTCTGGGAAGGCGCGGACGTCGGGCAGGCGGCCGCGCTCGTCGCGCGAGGCGCGTTCGCGTTCGCGGGGCAGCGCTGCACCGCCAACCGGCGCGTCGTCGTGCAGGGAACGCTGTTCGACCGCTTTCTCGACCGGCTCGCCGCGGAGGCCGCCGCGCTCGTGTGGGGAGATCCGCTGGACCCCGCGACGGACGTCGGTCCGCTCGTGTCGGTGGAGGCGAGAGACCGCGTGGCGGAGACGGTCGAGCGCGCCGCGCCCGGCGCCGAAAGGATTCTCACTCCACACGAAGCGGCCGCGGACGCGGCGTCGCTGCGCGCGTCCGGCGCGTACTACCCGCCCACGATCGTGGTCGGGCCCGCCCACGAGAGCGCCATCGTCCAGGAAGAGACGTTCGGTCCGGTCCTGGTCGTCGAGCGTGCGGACCGATTCGACGAGGCGATGCATCTGGCCAACGGAGTCCGCCACGGTCTGGTCGCGGCGCTCTTCTCGCGCCCCGGCCCCTGGCGCGCCGAGTTCGATCGGACCGCGCAGGCCGGGATCCTCAAGTGGAATTCGTCGACCGCCGAGGCGGACGCGTCCGCTCCCTTCGGAGGCTGGAAGGCCTCGGGCCTCGGTCCCCCCGAGCACGGACCCGGCGACGTGGAGTTCTACGGCCGTCTGCAGGCGATCTACGGAGAGGCGTAGCGTGTCCACCGCGCGGCGCGAGTCGGCGGACCTCGAGCCTCTCGGCTTCGACCGCTCGGAGATCGAAGGATCGATTCCGGAGCGGTTCGAGAAGGTTGCGCGCGCGTTTCCATCGCGGCCCGCCGTGCGGGAACCCGGCGGCGTCACGACTTACGAGGAGCTGGCCGACGCCGCGAGCCGGATACGGCGTCGGCTGGCGGAGCGGCCGGATGCCGCCGACGCTCCCGTCGCGCTGCTGCTTCCACCAGGCGTTTCGCTCTTCGCGGCGATGCTCGGGGCCCTCGGCGCGCGCCGCTTCTACGTTCCGCTCGATCCGCGGCTTCCCCCCGCCCGGCTCGAGGCCATCGCCCGGCGGCTGGACGGCGCGGCCGTGATCGCAGACGCGGAGTCGGCGCCTCTCGCCGCGCGCCTGGGAGGCCTGGGGCCGGTCTGGCTCGTGGACGAAATGCGGGCGGGGTCTCCCGGCGGCGACGCCGTGGGCGGCGTAACGCCGGACGATCTCGCCTACGTGCTGTTCACCTCGGGATCGACCGGCGAGCCCAAGGGCGTCATGCAGAGCCACCGCAATCTCCTTCATAACGTGCGCAAGCTGGCGGCCGGGCTCTCTTTGACGCCGTCGGATCGGCTGACGCTGCTGTCCTCGCCGAGTTTCGGAGCGTCGGTCTCCGACGTTTTCGGGGCGCTCCTGACCGGCGCTTCGCTCTGTCCATATGCGCTCTCGGGCGACGGCCTGCGCCGTCTGCCGGGCTACATCGAGCGCGAAGCGATCACGGTCTACCACTCGGTGCCGAGCGTCTTCCGAAGCTTCGCCGCCACGTTGAACGGCAGCGAGAATCTCTCGAGCCTTCGGGCCGTCCGGCTCGGAGGGGAGCCGGTTCTCGCCTCCGACCTCGATCTCTACAAGAACCGGTTCCCGAGGAGCTGCCGGTTTCACGTCAGCCTCGGCGCCACGGAGCTCCATTTCATCCGCCACTGGTCCGCCGGTCACGACACGCCTTGGCCGGGCGGCGTTCCGCTGGGCTACGCGGTCGACGAGACCGAGGTCCTCCTTCTCGAGGAAGACGGTCGGGAGAACCCGGACGAAGGGGAGATCGCCGTCGTCGCGCGAACTCTCGCCGTGGGTTACTGGAAGGATCCTGCCGGCACGGCCGCCGCCTTTCTGCCGGTGGCCGGGAGGCCCGGCTTCCGGATGTATCGCACCGGCGATCTCGGCCGGATGCTGCCGGACGGCTGCCTGCTGCACGCGGGGCGCAGGGATGCGCGGCTGAAGGTCCGCGGACACCGCGTGGAGATCGCGGAGGTCGAAGCCGCACTGCTCGCGCTGCCGGGAGTTCGCGAGGCGGCTGTGGAAGGGAGGAATCGCCCGGAAGGCGCGCGCCTGATCGCCTGGATCGCCGTCGATCCGCGCGAGCGCCTCGGAGTCGCACGGCTGCGCCGCGCCCTGTCGGCGCGCGTGGGGGACGCGCTGGTGCCGTCCGCATTCGTTTTCCTCGACGCGCTGCCGCGCACGGCGTCGGGGAAAATCGACCGGAAATCCCTGCCGGAGCCGGGCGGATCGCGTCCCGAGCTCTCGACGCCTTTCGTCTCGCCGCGGAATCCCGCCGAGGATCTCGCCGCGTCGGCTTTCGCGCGCGTGTTCGACCTCGACACCGTGGGCGTCGACGACGATTTCTTCGAGCTCGGCGGCGACTCGCTCTCCGCAGTGGAGCTCCTGGCTGTCCTCTCCGACGGCCTCGGAGCCGAGCTGACGGCAGCCGACTTTCTCGAGGCGCCGACGCCGGCGGGTCTCGCCGCGCGGGCACGCGCGGAATCGACTCCGGCCGTGCCGGGTCTCGTCCGGCTCGGCGGCGGCGAGGGCAGGGAAGTGTTCGTCGTGCCGGGCGGCGGGGGAGACGGCGAGGATCTCTTCGCCGCGCGGCGCCTCGCGCGCCTGGCGGGCGGATCGCACTCTTTCTACTGCTTCCGCTCCGGGCCGGCGCCGCATCCTCCGATCGAGGCGATGGCGGAGAGATGCGTTCGAGCGATGGGCGAGATCGCCCCCCGAGGGCCGTATCGTCTGATCGGCGACTGCGTGGGTGGGATTCTCGCGGTTGCGATCGCGCGAAGCCTGCGGGCGCAGGGAGAGGAGGTCGGCCTGCTGGTGCTTCTCGACACGCCCTACCCGGCCGGCGCGAAACGCCTTTGCGGCTGGCTCGCGTCGCATGCTCCCTGGGCGGATCGGCTGTCCAAACGCGCGCGATACTTCTTCGATCGCCTGCGGTATCACGGAGGCGTCCTGCGCGCGCTCCCGCGAGGCCGCGTGGGCTATGCGCTCAGGGTCGCGGGCGTGGGGGCCCGCGGCGTCTCAGCTCCGGCGACCACGCGGCAGAAGGAGTCACTCGAGCGCCGCGCGTCCTACGTCGGCGCGCTCCTCGCGTGGCGCCCTCCTGTCTACGACGGAGCGATCCACGTCGTCGAGAGCGAAGAGGCCGGGCGTCGCGGCTTCGGCGCGGCGTGGACGCGGCTCTCCGGGCGGGGACCGATCGTCCGGGTCCCGGGAGACCACAAGGACCTGATCCTGGAGAACGGGGAGCGCGTGGCGGCGGCGCTCGCCGGCTGGCTCGCGGAGAGCGTCTAGGACGCGCCTCCTCGGTATCCGCCGTCATCCCGAGCGCAGCGAGGGATCCCGTGCTCGATTGTCGGCGCGGCGAGTTCGGGATCCCGCGTCGCTTCGCTCCTCGGGATGACGGCAATCAGGAGGAAGGCCGACCCCACTTCTCTTCGAATCTCTTTTTGTTCTCTTCGTAGACGCGCAAGTACTCCACGCGGCCGAGCCGCCGAAACGACGCCATCTGCCAGTGATGGACGAAGGCGTCGCGGGCGCAGCGGACTTCCCAGCCCCGTTCGCGCGCCCGGCGGTTGTAGTCCCCGTCCTCGAAGAGGCCGACACCGAAACGCTCGTCGAGAAGCCCGACCTCGTCGAGCACCCTCCGGCGCAAAGCCACGCAGAAGAACGCGAGCATCGGGATCGGGAACGTCTCGCCGTCGTGGCGCCGCATCCAGTCCGCGGCCCAGGCGGGCATGCCGGCGAGATCCCGATAACCGACGTCGACGCGCGCCTCGTTGGCGATGGCGTTGGTCACCGGACCCACGAGACCCAGCTTCGGATCGCGCTCGAGATGCCGCACCAGCGCCGTCGCCCAGCCCCGCGGGACAACGGTGTCGTTGTTGAGGAGGACCAGGTGGATTCCGGCCGCCTCGGAGAGCCCGATGTTGGCGGCCGCCGGAAATCCGCGGTTGGTTCCGAGCTTGACGACCCGGAGGTCCGCGTGCCGCTCGGACATTTCGTCCAGCAGTGCGACGGTGCCGTCGGAGGAGGCGTTGTCGACGACCAGGATCTCACGGCTGGGCCATTCGGTTCGCGCGAGGAGACTCTCGAGGCAGAGGCGATTGAGATCCCGGTTGTTGTACGTGACGACCACGACGGAGAGTTTCGCGAACGCGCCGCGGAGGGCCGCCGAAGCCTCTTCGAGGGTGCGCCACGAGGTGTCGGATACGACGGCCCAGGCACGCTCCGCCCGGAGCCGGGCCGCGAGCGCGGCGCGGGACGGATCGCGCACGACCGCAGCGGTCGCGCCGAGGCCGAGGTCCCGGTGCAGGGCGTCGAGGCCTTCGAACGCACCGTCGTCGCGCAGCGAAACCTCGTAGAGGTGAGGCTCCCGCTCCGAGAGAACGTAATCGGGACCGCCAGTTCTCCCGGCCGACGCGATGTGGAATACCCGGTGGCTGGCACGGGCAAGGTCACGGGCGCGATCCTCCGCTCCCGCTGAGACGGGCGCGTCGAAGAAGACGATTTCATGACGGTCGTCCATCGCGGGCGGCGCGGCGCGCGCCGCGGCCGAGGGCGCCGGATCCTCGCCCATCCAGTCGCCAGGAGGCCGGCCTCTCAGACGGCGCCAGGCCCACCGCGGCAGCGATAGGAGACGCGCAAAGCCCGGCGCCGCATCGGTCGTCACGCCTCGATTCTATGGGCGCCGGTCCCGTTCCAAGGACTGCGGGCGGCTTCTGCTGCTAGGCTCGGGCACCGTTACGAATCAGGAGGGATTCATGAGTCTTCGGATTCCCCGCCGACTCGCCGCCGTCTGCACGCTCGCGGCCGCCTCCGCCGCCGCCGCGCCGGCGCCCTCGCCCACGCTGCTCGCGCCCGGAGTCATCAGCACCGGCGACATCGAGTTCGCGCCCGCCTTCGAGGCCGACGGTAAAACGGTCTATTTCTGCAAGGGAAGCCCGGGAATGAAGCGCGTGATGTGGATCGTGGTCTCGCATCTGCGCGACGGCGTCTGGACGAAACCGGAGATCGCTCCCTTCTCGGGACGTTATTCGGACATCGACCCGACCTTTTCGCCCGACGGCAAACGGCTCTTCTTCGCGTCGACGCGGCCGACCGAGGCCACGGAGCCGCGCAAGGACTTCGACCTCTGGGTCGTGGAGCGCCAGGGGTCCGGCTGGAGCGAGCCGCGCAGCCTCGGCGCCCCCGTCAACAGCGCGGGCTCGGAGTCGACGACATCGGTCACCGCCGACGGCACGCTCTACTTCGCATCGGCGGGCCGGGACGGCGGACGCGCCGGACGACGCCTGTTTCGTTCCCGCCGCGTCGACGGCCGATATCAGACTCCCGAGCCGCTGCCGCCCCCGATCGACGCGGGCGAGGAGGAGTCCAACCAGTATCTGCCGGCCGACGGGAGCTACATGATCTTCCTCTCGAAGAGGCCAGGCGCGAAGGAGGCGGCCCTGTTTCTGTCGCGTCCGAAGGAGGGTGGATGGACGGAGCCGGTCAACCTGGGCGAACAGTGGAACGCCGAGTACGGCCCCTACACGCCGCTCCTGTCGCCCGACGGGAAGACGTTCTACTCCACGAGCCAGAGAGGCGTCTTCGACCGGCTGCCCGCGGGGCCGATGACCTACGACAACTTCCTCGAAGCGATCCGCAGGCCCGGCAACGGTCTCGGCGACATCTACTCGATGCCGGTGGAAGCGCTCGCCGTTCCGCTGCGTTGATCGTCAGGGGACGACGTGGATGACACCGAGCATGAGCTCGTGCTGTTCGGGCGGCCCGCACGCCGTGTTGCCGCACTTGATGGTGTAGTCGCCGGGCGTGTTCGGTGTGATTTCTTGAAGCTGTAGCGCGCCGCCCGGGGGGATCGAGCCTCCCGGCAGCCCGAGCTCGTCGACCGGGAAGAGCTCGTGGGGTTCCGCACCCTCGGGGTCCCCGCTGAAGACGAATATGTCGTAGGTCGTTCCGACGTGCAGTGTGATCTCGTTGTCGCCACAGGGGACGGGGCAGACAGTGGGGCATGCGTAATACTGCCCAGGACACCACTTCCAGCGCCACTGGACCGCCATGAGGGAGATGAACGTGGGTGTGGGGACCGGGGTGATCGTAGGAGTGAGCGTGATCGTCGGCGTCGGCGTGATCGAGGGCGTCCAGGTCGGAGCCGACGTATGCGTGGGCGTCGGCGTGCGGGTCGGTCCGGTCGGCGTGCGCGTCGGCGTCGCGGTCGGTCCGGCGGGCGTCTTCGTCGATCCTCGCGGCGGGACGTCGCGCGGCTGGCCCCGCTCGGGGCCTTCCACGACTTGACGCGACGTGGTCGATGGCTGCGCGTCGGCGCCGGCGCGCGAGGGTTCCGCCGGGAAGCTCGTCGTATCGCCACCTTCCCGCGCCGCGCCCGACCTCTCGTCGTACATCTCGACGTGCCCGGTGGAGACGTCGCGTACCGTCAGGATGTACGGAAAAGGAGTGATTGCGGTCCAGTAGATTCCGTAGTGGCCGCCCCGGGCGCCATCGGCGACCTGGACCGTGAAGTCGAGACCCTCGCCGCCGTCTTTGGCGTCGGAGAAGCGGAATCCGCCGTAGAGGTCGGTCCGCGCCGAGGCCCGCGCCGCCGTGCCTGCGCTGGCCTGAGGATCGAAGACTTCGAGCTGGACCTCGAACGGGTGCGCCTGATTCAGCCGAAGAGTGTCCTCGGAAGAAACGACGACGTCGCGTTCGACGGTCGTTCCCCCCGACGTCAGGCGGACCGTGTAGGTTCCGGGAGAGCCCCAGCCGTGCGAAGGCGCGGCCGCCTCCGACGAGTCGCCGTCGCCGAAGTCCCAGAGCCAGGCCGCGCCGGCGCCCGCGTCCCGCGAAGTCTCGAGCAGGCGCGCGGGCTGTCCCGCAACCGGGTTCGGCGGCAGGATTTCGATGGAGAACGGAGGCCGGGGAGCCGCCGCCACGAGCCATGCGCCGGCCAGCGCGGCGAGGGGAACGGCGGCGATCTTGAAGACGCGGCGCATCCGTCCTTCGGGCAAAACGGGGGCGGCCCGAGTGCCGCCCCCGCGGTTGAAGTCTCAGCAGCCTGCCGGAGGAGCCGCCATGAAGCCGAGATCCAGAGTCGGGAAGTTGTCCTTGAGCGGGAACACCGAGCCCATGTCGAGGTCGGCCACGCCGAACCACTTGCACAGCGTCGCGCCGTACTGGTCCGACCCCGTCGTCGGGATCCAGCGGCCGCGGCCGCTCGAGCTGTTGTTCGTCGTGTCGTCCGGTCCGCCCTTGAGCAGTGCCGGGAAGATCGATCCCGTCGAGCCGTTGGGCGTGCCGTAGAAGTTGCCGCCGAGCACGCCGTCGCCCATCACGAAGTAGTGGCCACCCCAGCCATGGTCAGAGCCGACCGACGTGCCCGAGCCCGACGGCTCGAGCGTGCGGCCGAAGTCCGAGAGCGTGAAGGTCGTGATCTTGTCCTGGAGGCCGAGCTCCAGCGTCGCGTTGTAGAACGCCGCGAGCGCCTGGGAAAGATCGGTGAACAGATTGCCCTGGTCCGCGATCTGATCCTGGTGCGTGTCGTAGCCGCCCTGGGAGACGAAGAAGATCTGGAGCTGCAGGTTGACTGAGGGCGTGGTCTGGTTGAGCTTGATGACCTTGGAGACCTGCTTGAGCTGACTGGCCAGGCT
>JBKOZO010000177.1:0-24361 GCA_046725935.1 Acidobacteriota bacterium
GTTCTGACACGGGTTCGTGAGGCATACGAGACCTACCAGTTCCACGTGATCTACCATCAGCTCGTGAGCTTCTCGGCCACGACGCTTTCGGCGTTCTACCTGGACATCCTGAAGGACCGCCTCTACGCGTCGGCCGCCGGGTCGCCGGAGCGAAGGTCGGCGCAGACGGCGATGTACCGGATCGTACGCGCGCTGACCGCCGCCGAGGCGCCGATCCTCCCGTTTACGGCCGAGGAGATCTGGTCCGCGCTGCCGGGAAAGAAGGAAGAATCCGTGCACCTGGCGCGTTTCGATGCGCTGGACGACGTCGCAACCGCAAGAACCCCCGGGGCCGCCTGGGAACGCCTGACGAAACTGAGGGAAGAGGCCTCCGTGATCCTCGAAGAAGCCCGCCGGCAGAAGCTCATCGGATCCTCCCTGGAAGGGGCGATCGCGCTGACGGCGAATGAGACTCTCGAGGCCGACCGCGCGGAGGCCGGCGCCCGGGGAACCGACCTGGCCGATCTCTTCATCGTTTCCGAGACCCGCGAGGGCGGCGACGCCCCGACGGATCTCGACTGGAGGGACTCGCAGGCGTATCCGGGCCTGAAGATCGCCTTCGTCAAGGCGAGGGGCCGGCGCTGCGAGCGCTGCTGGAAGGTCAAGCCGGAGGTCGAGGAATTCGGTCTGTGCGCCCGGTGCCGGTCCGTCATCGGAGGCGCCGCCGCGTGAGCGCTCCCTCCCGCCTCAAGGAATCGACGATCTACCGCGGGGCCTACCTCGCCGTCTCCCTCGCGGTTCTGTTCCTCGACCAGTGGACCAAGGGGATCATCACGCGGACGATGGAGGTCCACCAATCGCGCACCGTCATCACCGACGTCTTCGACCTGACGTACGTCCGCAATAGCGGCGCGGCCTTCGGGTTGTTCGCCTCCGTCGACTCGTCACTCAAAGCCATCCTGTTGAACAGCGTGGCGGTGATCGTGTTCCTGGTCGTGTCGGCCTATGCGCTGCGCTCGTCTCACAAGAGCGTGCGCCTCCAGGTGGGCCTGGCGCTCATTTTGGGCGGCGCGGTCGGAAACCTGCTCGACCGCGTGCGTTTCGGTTACGTCGTCGATTTCCTGGACTTCTCGCTGTCGGGGCATCACTGGCCGGCCTTCAACGTGGCCGACTCGGCCATCTGCATAGGCGTGGGCCTGCTCTTCCTCGACATGCTCCGCAACGAGGACGCCGAGACGCCGCGTCCCGACACCGCGCCGGGGGGATAACCCGATTTTTCCTCGTCTCATCCACATCGGCAATTTCTACCTGCCGACCTATGGCGTCGTCCTGGCGATCGCCTACCTGACCGGGATCTGGCTCCTGCGCCGCAAGGCCCTCCGCGAGGACCTGCCCGAGCAGAAGATCCTGGATCTGTCGCTGTACATCCTGGCCTCCGCGATCCTGGGAGCGAAGCTCCTCCTCGTGGCCGTGGAGTGGCGCCGCTATGCCGCAAATCCGAAGGATCTCGTCGAAGTCTTGCGCTCGGGCGGCGTCTTCTACGGGGGCCTGATCGCCGCCACGGCGGTCGCGATCTGGTACATGCGCAAGCACGACCTGCCGGGCTGGCGGATCGCGGACATGGCGGCGCCGTCGATCGCCCTGGGCGAGGCCATCGGCCGCTGGGGCTGTTTTGCAGCCGGCTGCTGCTACGGCAAGGAGAGCCACGGCCCCTTCGCGGTGACGTTCACGGATCCGTTCGCGCACGAAGCGGTGGGCACGCCGCTCAACGTTCCGCTTCACCCGACGCAGATCTACCTGTCGCTCAATGCCCTCCTGATCTTCCTGATCCTGGAGTGGGTCTACCGGCGAAAGACGTTCGACGGCGAAGTCTTCTGGCTCTACGTCCTCCTCTACGCCGTGACCCGCGGAATCCTCGAGACCTGGAGGGGAGACTTCGTGCGCGGGTTCGTGATCCCGGGCCTGCTTTCGACCTCCCAGTTCATCGGTCTGCTGACCGCGGCGCTCGCCGCGGGAATGCTCTTCTTCCTCTCGCGCAGGAGCCGCGCGGAAGCATAGGCGGCCTGCTAGGCTTCGCCTCGATGCAGCGGCGGTTCCAGGTCGGATCCCCTTCGGCGGGGACGCGGCTGGACGTCTTCCTCGCCGGGGCGTGCTCGGATCTGTCCCGCTCCCGCATCCAGAAGCTCATCGACGAGGGCCGCGTCCGCGTCGGATCTTCCGCCGCGCGACGCGCGCACCTCGTTCGCGCCGGCGAAGAAGTCTCGATCGAGGTGCCGGAGCCGCGCGCCTCGACGCTCGAGCCCGAGGACATCCCGCTGTCGATCCTCTACGAGGACGGCCACCTGCTGGCGATCGACAAGCCCCCCGGCCTCGTCGTCCATCCCGCTCCGGGGCACGCGTCCGGCACGCTGGTCAACGCGCTCCTGCACCACGTGCGCGACCTCTCGGGCGTGGGAGGAGAGCTCCGACCCGGCATCGTGCATCGGCTGGATCGCGACACCTCGGGAGTTCTCCTCGTCGCCAAGACGGACCGCGCGCACCAGATGCTGTCCCGCCAGATGCGCAAACGCACGCTCCGGAAGGAATATCTGGCGCTCTCGGCCGGCGTGCCCCGCGTGCGCAAGGGGGAAGTTGCGCTGGCGATCGGCCGCGACCCGCGAGATCGCAAGAAGATGAAGGCCTTCCGCGAGACGGCGTCCGATCGGCCGGCGGCCGCGCGCGAGGCCCGCACGCTCTACGAGATCGAGCGCGACTGGTTTCCGCTGGGCCTGGCGCTCCTTCGGTGCCGGCTGGTCACGGGCCGCACGCACCAGATTCGCGTGCACCTCGCGGCATCGGGCCTCCCGATCGTCGGCGATCCAGTCTACGGGTCTCCGCGTTATCCGCGTATTCGCGACGCGGCCCTGAAAAAGCGGCTGCTGGAGTTCCCGCGGCAAGCCCTCCACGCCGAGCGCGTCGGCTTCCATCATCCCGAGACGCAGGAGTGGGTCGAGATCGTGGCTCCCCTGCCCGGAGACCTGAAGGGGCTCATCGCGGCGGTGGAGCGCGCGGGCTAGGATGTCCGACCGATGAGCGACGATCCCGAGGTTCTCCTCCAGGGACGCCACATGCGTTTTCTCCGGCGCAAGGGCTGGGAGTACGTCGAGCACTGCACGGCGCCCGAGGCCGCCATGGTCGTCGCGCTGACGCCCAACGCCGAGATCGTGCTGGCCGAGGAGTTTCGTCTTCCGATCAACGCGCCGGTGGTCTCGCTTCCGGCGGGCCTCATCGGCGACGAGGGTCCCGAAGAGGCGGCGGATGCCGCGCGCCGGGAGCTTCTGGAAGAGACCGGATATGCCGCCGAGAGCCTGGTCCTTCTCGACCGCGGTCCGGGGTCGGCGGGACAGAGCTCGGAGATGGTGACGTTTTTTCTGGCTCGCCCGGCCGTCCGCGCCGGAGCGCAGGCGCCGCACGATGTCGGCAAGATTCGCGTGCACGTCGTGCCTGTCTCGGAGCT
The DNA here is from genome assembly GCA_046725935.1 of Acidobacteriota bacterium. GTDB lineage: Bacteria > Acidobacteriota > Thermoanaerobaculia > UBA5066 > Gp7-AA6 > DAHUXD01. Next base: position 3,476 of record JBKOZO010000177.1, read on the forward strand.
TCCCGAGTGGGCGCGCCGCCGGCAGGCCGAGGGTGCGGTCATCGATCCGAAAATCTGGGCGGGACTGTATCTCGCGGGGCTGCGGTGAGCGCGGCTACTTGACCGCGAGAACCAGCGTGGCTCCGTCCTTCTCCAGCGTGATCCGGTCCTCTTCGATCTTCGTGATCGTGTAGCCCTCGACGTAGCCGCCCACGCCGACGATCCGGTCGTTGACCAGCGCGCGCGGCTCCGTTTCCGACCACACGATCCCGCCGAGCTCGATCCTCGCCCCGCCCGGAAGGAGGACGGATCCGGCGTGGATCTTCGCTCCGCGATCGGCAGCGGGCCGGGGAGTCGCCGGGCTCTCGTCGGGCGCGGCCGTCTCCTCAGAAGCGGCAGCGGGGTCGGGCGCCGTCCGGGCCGCGCGCGCCGGCCGCGGAGCAAACGGCGGAGGCGATACCTCGACGGCGACGAGCGTCGGCTGGGGCGTGGGAACAACCGGAGCAACCGCGGCGCGATTCTCGAGCGGGGTGTCCGAGGGACGCGGGGCCGGAGAGCGAAGAATCTCCCGAACCGCCCAGACACCGATCGCGACGACCACGGCCGCCGCGGCCGCGTACGCGAGCAGCCGGACGATGCGCCGGCGCCACGCGATCGAGGGATCTGGCAAGGGCGCGGGCACCCACGGTCTGTCGCGCGCGGGACCTGTCTTCTCGGCAGCCTCCTGCGCGCGCTTCAAGGCGTCGTCGATCAGGCTCACGCGCTCTCCCCTTCGAGCTCCCGGATCGCCTGGCGCACGGCGCGTCCCTTGAGCTCGTACGTGCCGTTGACATAGCCGTAGAGCAGCGCCTTGTCGCAGACGGCGTTGATCAGTCGCGGCACGCCGTGGGAATAGCCGTGGATCCGACGGATGGCCCACGGTGAAAACCGCGGCACGCCATCGGCGCCCGCGACCTTGAGGCGATGCGCGATGTAGCGCGCCGTCTCTTCGCGGTCGAGCGGCGACAGGTGATAGCGCACCGTAATCCGCTGCCGGAGCTGCCGGAGCCCTCTCTGATTGAGCTTGTCGCGCAGCTCGGGCTGGCCGATCAGGACGATCTGGAGGAGCTTGCGCTGATCGGTCTCGAGGTTCGAGAGCAGGCGCACCTGCTCGAGCAGCTCGTCGTCGAGGTCCTGGGCCTCGTCGATCAAGAGCACGACGTCGTTGTTCGCCGCCGCCTGCTCGAGCAGGAACCGGTTCAGCACGTCCAGGTTCTCGGCGCGGTCCGCTCTGCGGGCCTCCAGGCCCAGCTCCCCGAGAATGGTCCGCATCATCTGCGTCGACGTGAGCATCGGGTTCAAGATCAGGGCGGTCTTGCAGTGATCGCCCAGCTCCGCCAGGATCGCGCGGCAGACCGTCGTCTTTCCGGCACCCACCTCGCCGGTGATCTGGATGAACCCTTTGCGCTCGCGGATGCCGAAGAGGACGTGGTTGAAGGCTTCGCGGTGCTTGTCGGAAAAGAAGAGAAACCGCGGGTCCGGCGTGATGTTGAACGGCGCCTCCCGGAAGCCGTAAAACTCGTTGTACACCGAGCCGAGCTTATCGCGCCCGGCGACCCGAGCCGCCGCTTAGGAGGCGACGGCGATCGGTCGGCAGTCCCCGCAGGGGTGGTAGCCCGCCTCGATGGCCTCGCGCGCCGAGTGGAACTTCACGGTGTTGGCCTCGACCAGCGTCTCGATGCCGCCGCACGTCGGGTAGCAGTAGTAGTGGCCTGTCTCGTTTCCGAGGTAGCGCACACCCGCGGAGGCCAGCCTCTCGAGCGTGTCCGGGTGCGCCCCTTCCCTTTCGAGGAGCGTCCGCTTGTTGCGCGCGCCCCCCAGGGAATAGTTCCCGATGTGGCCGTCGCTGCGCACGACGCGGTGACACGGAATCAGGAGGGGAACCGGGTTCTTGGCCAGAGCCGAGCCCGCGGCGCGCACGGCGCCAGGATGCCCGATCTCCTTGGCGATCCAGCTGTACGGCCGGACTTCGCCGGCCGGGATCTCCAGCGCCTTCATCAGCACGGCGCGCTCGAACTCCGAGAGCCCGCGCAGATCGAAGCGGAGCTCCTTCCGGCCCTCTCCCTTGAGATTGCGGACGAGGGCGCGCACCCTCGCCGGCGCGACCGACTTCTCCGGATATACCGGGCGGCCGTGCCGACGCCGGAAGGCCTTCTCGAACTCGGCTCCCGACTTCGCGCGCGTGACCATCGAGATCCCGGCTTTGCTGTGGGCGATGAAGACCGGGCCCACGGGCGATTCCAGGCGCCAGTACGTGTCGGCCAGGCCCACGCGGCGCAGCACCGCCGGAAGCAGCGTCTCGGGGGCCCGGTATCTCTCCATCGACCGCAGCGCCCGGGCCAGCGTCAGGGACTCCTTCATCGTCTTCACTTCTGCACCTCTCCCCGCCGGGACGCCGACAGCGCTTCGCGCAGGGCGTTGACTCCGCGGTGAACATTGGACTTCGTGGTTCCCAGTGGCTGCTCAAGAACCTTCGAGACTTCTTCCAGCCGCAGGCCCTCGACGTACCGCAACACCAGGGGAGCGCGGTACCGTTCGGGCAGGCTCGCGACGAGCGACGCGATGTCGGCTCTCTGGCGCGCGCCCTCGTAACGGGCGTCGGGCCGCTCCGCGGGATCGTCGGCCGGCTCCCAGAGCGCGTCGGACCCGGACGAGAGCGGGTGGTCCAGCGAGACCGTCTTGAGCTTCTTTCCGCGAAAACGGTTGCGGGCCAGGTTGAGCGTGATTCGGTAGAGCCAGGGACGCAGCGCCAGCCCCGCGATACGTTCCGCGGGATACGTAGCGAGCGCGCGATACGCACGCACGAACGCGTCCTGGGCCACCTCCTCGGCGTCCTCGCGCTTCCCGGTCAGGCGCAGCGCGTAGGAATAGAGACGGTCCTGGTATGTCCGCACGAGATCCTCGAAGGACGCGTCCAGATCCTCCACCAGCCGTTCCCGGAGCACTCCGTCGTGCGGCGCCGCGTCCGTTCTGTCCTCCTGCTGCTCCGGCTGACCCATCACCAGCCGCAGGCTCGAGTCTCCCCCGTACCTCCAGGAGCCTCGCCCCGCCTCCGGGACGAACTCGCTCGTCATCTCGCCCTCCGAGCGGTACAACACGGCCCGCGGGCGAATGGTTGCAGTATCCGGCGTTTACCCGGCCGCGACCGCCTTCGCCCGCCGCGCGACTTCGTCGGCGATCCGGTCCGCGTGGTGGCGGCTGTTCTCGATGAAGATCCGCCCCACCTCGCGGCCTCCGAGGATGGCTCCGGCGAGATACAGGTTCGGCACGTTCGACTCCAGCGTCTCGGGGTCGTGCGCCGGGACGCGCGCGTCGCCCTCGAGGCGGATCCCGCAGCGCTCGAATAACGCGAAGTCGGGCTCGTAGCCGATCAAGGGGAACACGGCCTCGGCGGGCAGGGACAGCTCTCCGTCGGGCGTGTCGATGTGGACCTGTTCCGGCGAGATCTCCGCGACGCGCGAGCGGAACAACGCCCGGATCGCCCCGGCGGCGATCCGGTTCTCGAGGTCGGGCTTGATCCAGTACTTGACGCGGTCGGAGATCGCCGCTGCGCGGACGACCATCGTCACGCGGGCGCCGTGCCGGTACAGGTCCAGCGCGGCTTCGGCGGCCGAGTTCCTTCCGCCCACGACGACGACCGGCCGGCCGTGGAAGGGGTAACCCGACACGTACCGCGCGTGAACGTGCGGGAGGCGTTCGCCGGGAATGCCCAGGCGCCTCGGATTGCCGAAGAATCCCGTCGACAAGATTGCCGCCGGCGCGTCGCGCCGGAATGGTCCCGATCGCGAGACCCCGTCCAGCGCCAGGCCTCCGCCGGGCAGAGGCTCGATCCTCTCGACCGACGTTTCGGCCTCGACCTTCACGGCGAATCGCTCCGCCACGCTCCGGTAGTAGGCCAGCGTTTCCAGCCGCGTCGGATGTGCGTCCGGCGACCCGAACGGGACGCCCGCGATGTCGAGGAGGTCGCGCGTCGAGAACCAGCGCATCTCTTCCGGGAAACGGTAGATCGAGGCCAGCAGAAACTCCCGGTCCCAGCAGACCGCCGGAACCCCGCGCCGCTCGAGAGCAATGGCGCATGCGATGCCGGTCGGGCCGGCGCCGACGACGACGACGGGGGGCTCCACGCGCCCCATTCTATCGGCCGCGTCTCGGCGTCAGAGTGACTGGATCCGGACCGACCCGCCGCTCGTGTGCAGCCGCAGTGTGTTCCCGCCCTTGCCGAGCTCGCCCGAGAGGCTGCCGCGCCGGACCTCGCCGCGAATGCGCAGCGGCAGGTCCGTACGCACGCCGTTGCCGGATGCGTCGATCGCGAGGTCCACCGATGGGTCGAGCGTGACTTCGATTCCTCCGCCCGAGGTCTCGAGGCTCCCGCCCATCGCGTTGCCCCGGGCGAAGCTCGCTTCGATGCCTCCGCCCGACGTGTCCGCATTCACGCGGCCTCCGGCCCCGACGATGCGGATGCCTCCACCCGAGGTGTCGGCCTTGATGTCGCCGGTCACGCGCTCGAGCTCGATCGAGCCGCCCGAGGATTCCGCGCTGACCGATCCTTCCACGCCGACGGCGGTCACGCCGCCGCCGGAAGTCTCGGCCCGCACGTTGCCACGGATGTTGGAGAGATCGATACCGCCGCCCGAGGTGTCGCATTCGACGTTGCCGACGTGGTCCTTGACCCCGATGCCGCCGCCGGACGTGTCCAGCTTCGCATCTCCCTTCAGACCCGAGATGTTGATCCCGCCTCCAGAGGTGTCGATGGAGACGCGGGTTTCCGCCGGGACCCGAATCTCGTAAGCGACGTTGCTGCCGGAGCTGGAGAACCAGTCGAACTTGTGGCGCTTGCGGGCCGTGATCGTCACGCCGTTGGCGCCCTCGTCGAACCGGAATATCAGGAGCTCCTCGAGCTCCTTGCGTTTCGACGTGATGACGACGTGGGCGTCGGGCTCGGAGCTCCCGGTGACCGTGACCTTGCCCATGTCGGTGTCGAGGCGGAACTCGCCTCCCGGCGCGAGCTTCAACGTCTTTTCGATGCGGGTTTCGGCCGCCATTCCGGCGGAAACCGCCAGGGCAGCCGCCGAAAGCAGAGCGGGAGCCAGGGCACGGTTCATGAAAACCTCCCTCCTAAACCCCAGTACGCACGGCCGGAGCGGAGGTTCCCCGGAAACCGGCCGTGCCGGCCCGGCCGCTTTAGTTGAGGGCCTGGGACAGCGGCGTATAGGCCTTCCCCTGCGCCTCGGCGACCGCGCGGTAGGTGAGCTTGCCCTCGTAGGTGTTGACCCCCTCGGCCAAGTGAGGGTTGTCGGCGACGGCCTTCTTGACACCCTTGTTGGCCAGTTCCAGGGCGTAGCGCAGCGTCGAGTTCGTCAGCGCGAAGGTCGAGGTTCTGGCGACGGCTCCCGGCATATTCGCGACGCAGTAGTGAATGACGCCGTCCACCGTGTAGACCGGGTCGGAGTGCGTGGTCGCCTTGGTCGTCTCGAAACAGCCTCCCTGGTCCACGGCGACGTCCACGGCCACCGCACCCTGCTTCATCTGCGAGATCAGCTTCCGGCTGACGAGCTTGGGCGCCGCGGCGCCGGGAATGAGCACCGCACCGATCAACAGGTCCGCCCGCCGGCAGCCCTCCTCCAGGGTCAAGGGGTTCGAGGCGATGGTCTTGACCCGCCCCAGGAAGATGTCGTCGAGCTCTCGCATGCGGTCCGGCGACATCTCCAGGATGGTCACGTCGGCGCCCATCCCCGCGGCCACCTTGGCAGCGTTGGTGCCGACGACGCCGCCGCCGATGATCACGACCTCCGCCGGCGCCACTCCGGGCACACCGGACAGAAGGACCCCGCGTCCCCCGTTGGACTTCTGGAGGTAGTACGCGCCGACATGCACGCTCATGCGGCCGGCGACCTCGGACATCGGCGTCAGCAGCGGCAGCGACCCGTTCGAGGCCGTGATCGTCTCGTAGGCCACCCCGGAAACCCCGCGCTCGAGAAGCATGTCGGTCAGGGCCTTGGCCGGAGCCAGGTGGAGGTAGGTATAGAGGATCTGGCCTTCGCGCAGCCGCTGGTACTCGGGGCCGACCGGTTCCTTGACCTTCACGATCATGTCGGCCTTGGCGAACACCTCGTCCGCGGTCGGCAGGATCTTCGCCCCGGCCGCCACGTACTGCTCGTCGGAGATCCCGGATCCCACCCCGGCGTCGTGCTCGACGAAGATCGTGTGGCCGGCCGAGGTCAGCGCCTTGACGCCAGCCGGCACGAGGCCGACGCGGTTCTCGTTGTCCTTGATCTCCCGGGGCAGGCCGATGATCATCCGCGCCCTCCGCTGGATCTCAGTGGGTGTCGATCTGCGCCTTCTGCAGCTTGCCCGAGAAGTCGACGTAGATCGACTTCCACTCGGTGAAGACGTCGAGGCCGGCGATGCCCGCCTCCCGGTGGCCGTTGCCCGTGTCCTTGATCCCGCCGAACGGCAGATGCACCTCGGCGCCGATCGTCGAGGAGTTGACGTAGAAGATCCCGGTCTCGAAGTCCCGCATCGCGGTGAACGCCTTGTTGACGTCGCGCGTGTAGATCGAGCCCGAGAGGCCGTACGGGACGGAGTTGGCGACCGCGATTCCTTCCTCGAGCGAGGAAATCGGCACAACCGTCGTGACCGGGCCGAAGATCTCCTCGCAGGCCACGCGCATCTTCGCGTTCGCATCGGCGAACACGGTCGGTGAGTGAAACCAGCCCTTCGCGAGCTCGCCCGAGGTCAGCTTCTCGCCGCCGGTCAGGAGCTTCGCGCCCTCGGCCTTCCCGATCTCGATGTACTTCGCGACGGTGTCGCGCTGCTTCTCGGAGACGCACGGCCCCATCTCGTTGCGCTCGTCGAGGCCGTTGCCGACCTTCAGAGCCTTCGCGCGCGCCACGAGCTTCTCGAGGAACTCGTCGTAGACCTCTCGGTGAACGAGCAGCCGCGACGACGCCGTGCACCGCTGCCCGGTCGTTCCGAAGGCGCCCCAGATCGAACCGTCGACCGCCAGATCCACGTCCGCGTCCTCCATGACGAGGATCGCGTTCTTGCCGCCCATCTCCAGGTGGAGCCGCTTGAACGTCGGAGCGCAGGCCTCCGAGATTCGCCGTCCGACTTCCGTCGAGCCCGTGTACGAGACGACCTTGACGTCGGGATGCTGAACCAGCGGATCGCCCACCTCGCCGCCCGAGCCCATGACCACGTTGAACACGCCGGGCGGAAGTCCCGCCTCTTCGAAAACCCGGGCCAGGGCCACGACCGAGGCCGGCGTATCCGTGGCGGGCTTGATCACGATCGTGTTTCCGGCGATCAGGGCCGCCATCGACTTCCACGCCGGGATCGCCATCGGGAAGTTCCAGGGCGTGACGAAGGCGCAGACGCCGACCGGCTGGCGAACGCACATCGCGAACTTGTTGGGCAGCTCTGACGGAGTCGTGAACCCAAAGAGACGCCTCCCCTCGCCCGCGGCGAGGAACGCCATGTCGATCGCTTCCTGAACGTCGCCTCGCGTCTCGGCGAGGACCTTCCCCATTTCGCGCGTCATCAGGCGCGCGAGCTTCTCCTTGTCGCGCTTCAGGATCTCACCGGCCGCGTACAGGACCTCGGCCCGACGCGGCGCCGGGGTCTTCCTCCAGCCGGGAAACGCCTTCTTCGCCGCCTCGACGGCGGCCGACACGTCGCGGGCTTCGCTCTTGGGAAAGAGTCCGACGAGGTCGTCCCGGTCGGCGGGGTTGCGGTTCTCGAACGTCTTGCCCGACGCCGAGGGGACCCACTTGCCCCCGATCAGGTTGTGCTGCGTTTCGACTGCGATCTCCGTGGCCATCACTTCTCCTCTGCTTTCTGTTTGGCCGAGGCCAGGGTCGCCGCCGCGGGCGTGGACATGGCTACGTTGCCCTGGAGCTGGGCTCCCTCGGCAATGACCACCTTGGGAGCGTTGACGTTGCCCTGAACCGAGGCCGACGCCTGGAGCTCGGCCTTTTCATCGGCCCGGATCTCGCCCTGCACCCGGCCGCCGACGATCACCGAACGGCCATGCACGTCCCCCTTGATCTCGCCGTTGGGGGCGATCGTGACCCGCCGCTGGACCGTGACGTTGCCCTCGATGCGGCCCTGGACCAGGATGTCTTCGTCTCCCGAGATCTCGCCCACGAACCGGGCCTTGGGCCCGATGACCGTGGCACCGGAGCCGCCTGAAACCGGCGGCGCTTGAGGCTTCTCCGGGGCGGGCGACTGCCCCGGGACGTTGTCCGACTTACCGAAAATTGCCACTCCCCCTCCGAAAGGGGGCAAGTCTAGCAAATGCCGGCGCCGAAGATCAGTCAGCGGCGGACCGGCGTGGCCAGGTACCAGTCGTGTCCGCGGGAATCCTTCACGTGCCCGACTCGCGCGCCGTAAGGCTGGAGCGTCGGAGCCTCGACGGCCTTCGCACCGCCCGCGACCGCCCGCGCGTACGAGGCGTCGACGTCGTCGACTACGACGTAGAGCATCGCGGATGTCGAGGCCGCGTGCTCTCCGTGCGCCTCGCCCATCTCGATGACGGAGTCGCCGATGCGCATCTTCGCGTAGCGAACGACGCCTTCGGGCGAGCCCACGCGCGCGACTTCCACCGCGCCGAAGGCCTGCTTCAGAAGCTCCATCCACTCGGACGTACCGCTCACCAGGAAGAACGGCGTGACGCTCCGCATCCCCTCCGGCACGTGCGATGGCCCCTTCTGATGCGTCGAGATGAACCAGCGGTTCCCGAACGGATCCCGGATGCCCGCTTCCCGGTCGCCGTAGAACTGATCCATCGGTGGATAGAGCGAAGTCGCGCCCGCATCGAGGGCCCGGCGGTACGTGGCGTCGGCGTCGGGCACGTAGAGATGCAGCGTCGCGAGCGACTCCGGCCACGACATTCCGGGGCGGCCTCCCATCATCAACTGCGTGCCGCCGATGCGCACCTCGCCGTGGAAGCCGCTGGATCCGGCCGAGCGGAGGACTTCGGTCGCGCCGAAGGTCTCGCGGACGAAATCCATCATCTGCTCGGCGCCGGGGACCACGACGTACGGAATGACCGTCTGGGTGATCGTCTCGGCGGCTTCGGTCGGTTCAACCTTTTTCTCCGACCCCGGAGTATCCGGACGCACCAGGTCGGCCTTCAGGCTGGCCCGGAACTCCTCTCGGGGAAGACCAAGAAGGTATCCCGCCAGAAGCGCGAGATCCCGCGGCTCCTCGCCGACGTCGGTCGGCACGTCGCGCCCCGAGAACACGGCGCTCAACGCCGCTTCGAGCTCGTCGAACCGCTCACGTTCAGACATAGCCTTCTCTCATGCGCGTCCGCAGTCCCTGAAGCGCGCGAAACTGGAGCTGCTTGACGGCGCCCTCGCTTCTCCCGATCTCGCGCGCCACGTCGCGGATGCTCTTCTCTTCCGAGAAACGCAGACGAAGCACCCGGCGCTGATCCTCCGGCAGCTCGGCGACGAGGCGATAGAGCCGGGCCCGTCTCTCCGCGTCTTCGGCATCCTCTTGGGGAGGCGCGTCGGGCAGCGTCAGCGATCGGTCGCGAGCCGTCTTGCGATAGTGATCGGCCAAGGCGTTGGCGGCGATGCGGTAGAGCCAGGCCGCGAAAGGGACGCCGCGCCACTGGAAGCGAGGCAGGTTGGCCAGGGCCTGGTGAAAGACCTCGGACGTCAGATCCTCGGCTTCCGCGCGGCTGCCGACACGCCGCGCGATGTACGCATACACCGGATGGAAATGCGCGTCGTAGAGCTCGGCGAAACGGCTCGGGTCTTGCTGCGCCGCCTCGATCAGTCGGCGCTCATCCGGCTGCTCAGCGCCGCTCGCCAAACCCGCACCCACGAGCCATGCCCGAACGGTACAACCGTCGGGTGAAGGAAAGGTTACGGCGCTATATGGTCGCGTTACTCGGCGAATCGCCGGGGCGGCTGCGGGGGCGTCGAAGCGGTCGTACCGGTACGCGGCGACGGGGCGGTGGCGACACGCCGGTCGACCGCGGCGAGGAGCTTCTCGAGTCGATCCAGCATCTCGAACACGAGCGCGGGGCCTTCGAGCGTCCGGCACGAGAAGGAGACCGTCGCGCTCCGCGGATTGAGCACGAAGATACGATTCGCGCCCGACTGCGCGCAGACGGCTCGGAACGCCGAGGTCCAGCGTTCCTCGACGTCTCCGGTCAGCGCCACGGAATAGTGGGTGTGGCTCGCTCCGGGCTCCCCGCGCAGGGAGCCGTGATCGAGACGCATCGGCGTTCCGGAGGCAGCGTGACGCTTCATGTCGGTCATGTCCGGCCCCTTCCCTGTACTACTTCATCCGCAATTCGGAGGCCACTTTCTCAAAACACTGCAAATGCGGGGGTTGTACTCTCGCAATTCCTGCACATACATGGCGAATCGTTACTTCCGGTAACGTCAGAAACCTGTCCGCGAGGCCAGTGACCCGGACTATTGGGAACATCCCGACATCCGATGCGTAACCCCCTATCGAAGGAGAGATCTTCATGGAACGACCTTTGTTCGCAATGCTGCTGGCGACGGGGCTTTTGACCGCCCGAGTCGGAGCGGCGGGCAGCGCGGCAGCGGCGCAGGCGAGTTCCAGAACTCCCGAGAAACCCGCCGCCGGACGACAGGAGCCGTCGACGTTCGCCGTCTCGATTCCCTGGCAGTGGCTGGCTTCGAGCGGCGGAACGATGAGTTTCGGATGCGAGGCCGACAAGCCGGCGAGTGACGAAGGAGTGAAGATGATCGAAACGCTCCGGCGTGATCCCCACGGCCGGTACTCCGGAAAGGGCGGCGATGGCGGAACCTTCCGAGGAACTCGCAACGGCGACGACTTCACGTTCGAAGCGGTCGGCAAGGACGGCTCCCGGTTCACGCTCCAGATGCCCTGGTTGGCGGCACGCTGCATCTTCGGCGGTGCGAAGCTCGCGGGCGCAACACAGGTGGAGCTGCGAGCCAAGGATGTCGGGGGACGCCTGCGCCTCGAGCTGACCGGCCAGACGAAAGGCGTGAGCGTCGAGGTCAAGAAGTAGGTCCTTCCCCGTCCTTGAGCCGCGGCACGTACTTCTCGCAACTCTCGACGGGCTGCCGCGGATAGCGCTTGAACAACGGACAGTAGATGAAGGTCGAGCGCGCGGTCCGGATGTAGCGGGGCGGAGCCGCGCAGCGGTGGCAGAGGCTGTCCGGGAACGGAAGCCCATTCCCGTCCTCATCCGGGCTCCCCGGCGGTTCGCCATCCTTCACCACACGCGGACCCGCGCCTCCGGCGCGAGATAGAGCTTCTGCCCGGCTTGCACGCCGAACGCCGGGTACCAGGGATCGACGTTGCGCACCGTGTCGGCGCGAAACTCCCCGGGCGCGTGGCCGTTGGTCATCAGGAGCGTTCGCATGGCCTCCGGCCGGATCTTCCCCCGCCAGATCTGGGAGAACGCGATGAAGAAGCGCTGGTCGGCCGTGAAGCCGTCCAGGTTCGACGGCGCCTGCGGGAACGCGATCCGGTAGCCGTCGTACGCCGCGGACACGCCGGCCACGTCCGCGATGTTCTCGGAGAGCGTGAGCTTGCCGTTGATGTGCATGCCCGGAAGCGGCTCGTACGCGTCGTACTGTGCGACGAGCCTCTCCGCCGCGGCGTTGAAATGCGCGAAGTCCTCGGGCGTCCACCAGTTCGCGAGCTTCCCCCGGGCGTCGAACTGGCTCCCCTGGTCGTCGAAGCTGTGGCTGATCTCGTGGCCGATCACGGTGCCGATCGCGCCGTAGTTCTGGACCGGATCCCCGTTCGCGTCGAAGAACGGCGGATTGAGAATCGCGGCCGGAAAGTTCAGCGCGTTCTGCAGAGGCAGGTTGACGGCGTTGACGGTCTGGGCGGCCATGCACCATTCGGACCTGTCCACCGGTTTGCCGAGCTTGGCGAGGCTGGCGAGGTAGTCGAAGAGCTCCGATCTCTGTTGGTTGCCGAGCGGGTCGTCCTTTTCGATCTTCAGCCCCGAGTAGTCGCGCCACTTCTCCGGATAACCGATGCCGATGTAAAGCGCCTGGACTTTGGCTTTGGCCTTCTCGCGAGTGGCCGGAGACATCCAGTCCAGTCCGTCGATGCGGCGGCCGAAAGCGGTGACGATGTTCTTGACCATGATCTGCGCCTGGGCCTTCGCTTCGGCTGGGAAATAGCGCGCGACGTAGAGCTTGCCGACGAGGTCGGGCAGCGCGTCGTTGGCGGCGGCGACGGCGCGCTTCCACCGGTCGCGCTGTTGGACGGCGCCGGTCACTGCGGTCCCGTAGAACTTGAAGCGCTCCTCGGCGAACGCCTTCGGCAGGATCGCCGATGCGCGGTCCAAAGCCCGGAACGTCAGGTAAACCTTCCAGGTCTCGAGCGGCTGGCTGCCGGCGAGCGCGGCGGCGCCGGTCACCGCCGACGGGTGCCAGACGATGAGCATGGGCTGGGCCGAGAGCCCGGCCGCTTCGAAGTAGGCCGTCCAGTCGAGTCCGGGCGCGCGCTTCGCAAACTCGGGCAGGCGCCACGGATTGTTGGCCTTGTGGACGTCGACCGAGTCGGTGCGGCTGACGTGGGTGTCCGCGATCGCGCGCTCGAGGTCGTAGATGCGGCCCGCCTTCGCGTCCGCGTCCGCGACACCCGCCAGCTTCAACACCGCGGCGATGTGGGCCCGGTACTTCGCCTGGAGGTCCGCGGACTTCGGATCCGTGCCGCGATAGTCGTCGCGGTCCGGCATTCCCAGGCCGCCCTGCATCAGGTAGCCGGTGAAGCGCTCCGCGTCGTCGAAGCCCGGCGCGGCCCACAGCCCGAACAGCCGGTCGGTGTGGAACTGGGTGTTGTTGAGCGCGTCGACGTCGGCGCGCAGCTGGCTTCCCAGCACGCGCGCGAGGCCGGCCCGGTCGGCGATGGTGCCGATCGCGCCGAGCTCTTCCTTGAGCGGCGAAAGCCCCCGCTTCTCGATCGCGGCCTCGTCCATGTAGGCATCGTAGAAGGCGCCGACCATCGCCGAGTCGGATCCGGCCGCGGCTGCGGACTTGCCGGCCTGCTGGATCAGGTCGGCGTTTCGCCGGGTGACCTCCTCTTCGAGGATCCCGAATGCGCCCCAGCTCGCGTGGTCGGCCGGAATCTCCGTCTTCTTCATCCATCCGCCGTTCCCGTAGTCGTAGAAGTCGTTTCCGGGGGCGACGGACTTGTCCATTCCCGCCGTATCGACCTGCTTCATTCCCGCGCTGCCGCCTCCGCGGTCGTCGAATTTCTGTCCCCCGCAGCTCACCGCGAGAAACGGCGCGAGCCAGATCAGGTTTCGAAGTTTGCCCACGGAACCTCCCGTTTGGCCGGCCGGTCGCCAGGCCGCGGAAAGACTACAACGCCCGGACGCTCCGGAGTCCGTCTGCGGACGCGGCCGTCGAAGGTTTGGCTCTTTCTTGGTGAAATACTCCCGCCTCGGCCGTTACGAGATCGTTTCTCCGCTCGGAGCCGGCGGATTGGGCGAGGTCTACCGGGCGCGGGACAGGAGCCTCGACCGGGAGGTGGCGGTCAAGGTCCTGCGGGAAGACCTCTCCGATCCCGAGAGTCTGCGCCGCTTCGAGCGCGAGGCCCGAGCGATCGCGGCGCTCGCGCATCCCAACATCGTCATGCTTTTCGATTTCGGCCGGGAGGGCCAGACGTCGTTCGCAGTCAGCGAACTTCTGGAGGGCGAAACTCTTGACGGACGACTGGCAGCCTCCGCGCTGGCCTGGACCAGGGCGGTCGAGATTGCGATTGCGATTGCGGACGCCCTGGCCGCCGCCCACGCGAGAGGGATCGTGCACCGCGATCTGAAGCCCGCCAATGTCTTTCTGACGTCCGACGGCCGTCTGAAGGTTCTCGACTTCGGGCTGGCCACGCTTCTGCCCGCGTTTTCGGCCGGCGCCGCGAGCTCCGCCCCGACGCAGTCGCCCACGACCGAGCCGGGCACGATCCTGGGAACTGTCGGCTACATGTCCCCCGAGCAGGTCCAGGAGCTTCCGGCCGAGCCGACCAGCGACATCTTCTCCCTGGGCTGCGTGCTCTACGAGATGATCGCTGGGCGCAGGGCCTTCGACGGCCCCTCGGCGGCGGCCACGATGGCGTCGATTCTTCGCGACGAGCCGGAGACGACCGCCCGGCTGGCCGAGTGCCCGGAGGAGCTCGAACGCCTGATTCGCCACTGCCTCGAAAAGAACCCGAGGGAACGCTTCCAGTCTGCGCGCGATCTGGCCTTCGCTCTGCGCGCCGTACCGAATCCGGTGGCTCGGGGAGCCTCTTCGTCGGGCGGCCGCCGCCCGCTGGAATCGGTCGCAGTCCTACCATGGCCGATGCCTTCGGCCACCTCGGCTTCTACACGATCTCCCCTCCCCGTGACACGTATCCGCGCGCCAAGGCCGCGGCGATGCGGGCGCTGGAGATCGATCCGGACTTCGCCGAGGCCCTTCCGCCGCTGGGCCTCGTGCGTCAGAACTACGACTGGGACCTGGAGGCCGCGGAGAAGGACTTGCGGCGCGCTGTGGCTCTCAAGCCGAACTACGCGACGGCCCATCACTATCTCGCTGACTGGTTCCTGCCGAGCGGCCGTTTCGACGAAGGCCTCACGGTCGGGAGAAGAGCCGAAGAGTTGGACCCTCTGTCCCTTCCGATCAAGGTCCAGATCGCGTACGTCCACTACTACGCGCGGCGCTTCGAGGACGCCGTGAGGGAGACCGACGAGGCCCTTCAGATGGATGCGACGTTCTTCCCGGCCCACCGCCTCCGCGGCCAGGCGCTGTCCCTGCTCGGCCGGCACGAGGAGGCGATCGAGGAGCACCGCAAGACCCGCGAGCTCGCCGGCGGAGGAACGCTTTTCCTCTGGCATCTCGGCCATGCCCTCGCCGCCGCCGGTCGGCGTGGCGAGGCTCGGAGCGTCCTCGCGGAGCTCGAAGGGGCACGCGGTACGTTCCGGCCGACGAGGTCGCACTGATTCACGCAGAGCTCGGGATCGCGACCGCGCATTCCAGATGCTCGATGACGCCTACGCGGCGCGCTCCCACGGCCTCATCTACCTCCGGGTGGACGCGCGGTACGACGGTCTCCGCGCCGACCCCCGGTTCGCGGAGCTGCTCCGCCGGGTGGGGCTGAAGACGTTCTAGGACGCGCCCGACGCGATCACGCCGCTGCCCGCTTGCGCAGCCACCGGATCTGCCCACGGTGGTTGAGCTCGTCCTCGAAGACGTGGAACCACTTGAAGTAATTGTTCGCGGGCTTACCCTCCCAGAAGGGCGCCTGTTGCTCGAGCCAAGCGTCGTCGCGACGCCGCAGCTCTTCCAGCGTCCTTGCGCGGACCCCCTCGAGCCTGCCGACGTAGAACCCCAGGTCGTCGCCCCGGATCTCGCGCCGTGCGGGCGGACCCAGGTCCAGCGCGGATCCCCACTCCCGCATCTCTTCCGCGTCGAGCCCGCGGTGGAAAAACGTCGCCGCCTGGTACCAGGTCTCCACCGCCGCGATGTGGGAGAGAAGCGCGCCGATCGAATTGCTCTCTTCGTCGTGGAGGTAGTCGAGCTGTTCCACCGTCAGGCCATCGACGTCGGAAAGCGTCGTGTGCCGAACGTAGGTCATCATCGAGACGAGGCGGCCGATCTGTGGAGTGAAGCCGGGAACGTCGTCGATCAGAAAGTTGCGGCTGTTCATCGGCTGATCATAGGTCTCGTCGCGGTTGGAGCGGGCAACCGGGATCGAACCGGCGGCATCCAGCGATCCCGTACCTGGAGGGCGGCGCCCGACCTCAGAAAAGACTTGACAAAGTCTAAACCCGGACAGAATCTACAAACCTTGCGTCCCGACGTCGTCGAGTTGCTCCGCGAACGCGGCATTCAACCCTCCGCACAGAGGGTCGCCGTTGCGCAGTACGTTCTCTTCACCGACGAGCATCCGTCGGCCGACCGAGTATGGGCGCGCGTGCGCAGCCGATTTCCGATGATTTCCCGGGCCACGGTTTACAACACCCTGAATCTCTTCGCCGAGAAGGGGCTCGTCCGCGATCTGCACCTGTCGCCCGACTCGATCGTCTTCGACGCGAACACCGGGGCGCACCACCACTTCATCGATGAAGAGACGGGCCGCATCTATGACATCCCGTGGGACACGGTCGCGATGCGGAGGCTCCCGAAGGTGGATGGATTCGAGATCCACGGTTACGAGGTCGTCATGCGGGGGCGCAAGGCCCCCGTTCGCAAACAGATTCTGTTTCGGGAGGGGAAAACCCGCCCGCAGAGGAGAGCACCCAGAAAGGAGAAGGGTCGTGCCTGATAAGGAACACACGAGAAGCGTGAGCGAAAGTGAGAGTCCCGCAATCCCCGCCCCGACTGCCAAGAGGGGCCGGCCGAGGACGAACAAAGACTGGTGGCCCAACCAGCTGGACCTTTCGGTGCTCCATCACCACTCGCACCTGTCCAACCCGCTGGAAGAGGACTTCAACTACGCCGAACAGTTCCAGTCCCTCGATGTCGACGCACTGAAGAAGGACCTCATCGCGCTGATGACGACGTCCCAGGACTGGTGGCCGGCCGATTACGGCCACTACGGACCGCTCTTCATCCGCATGACGTGGCATGCGGCCGGCTCGTACCGCATCGCGGACGGCCGCGGCGGCGGCGGCGAAGGCCAACAGCGTTTCGCTCCCCTCAACAGCTGGCCCGACAACGCGAACCTCGACAAAGCGCGCCGGCTGCTCTGGCCGCTCAAGAAGAAGTACGGCCAGAAGATCTCCTGGTCCGACCTGCTGGTCCTGGCCGGCAACGTCGCGATGGAATCGATGGGGTTCAAGACGTTCGGCTTCGGTTTCGGCCGCCCCGACGTCTGGGAGCCCGAGGACATCTTCTGGGGCCCCGAGGACACCTGGCTGGGCGACGAGCGCTACAGCGGCGATCGCGAGCTCGCCAAACCCTTCGGCGCCGTGCAGATGGGCCTGATCTACGTGAATCCCGAGGGACCCGGCGGCAACCCGGACCCGAAGGCCGCCGCCCGGGACATTCGCGAGACGTTCGCTCGCATGGCGATGAACGACGAGGAGACGGTGGCGCTCATCGTCGGCGGCCACTCGTTCGGCAAGACGCACGGTGCCGCGCCGGCCGGCGCGAACGTCGGTCCGGAGCCGGAGGCCGCGGGCCTGGAGGACCAGGGCATCGGCTGGAAGAACAAGTACGGCACCGGCATGGGCGGCGACGCGATCACGAGCGGCCTCGAAGGCGCCTGGACCAACAACCCGACGAAGTGGGACAACGGGTTTCTCGAGAACCTCTTCAAGTACGAGTGGGAGCTGACCGAGAGCCCCGCCGGTGCGAAGCAGTGGAAGCCGAAGAACCCCGAGGCCCAGAGCACCGTGCCGGATGCGCACGACCCGAACAAGCGCCACGCACCCATGATGCTGACGACGGATCTGTCGCTGAAAGTGGATCCCATCTACGCACCCATCGCCAAGCGCTTCTACGAGCACCCGGACCAGCTCGCCGACGCGTTCGCCCGGGCCTGGTTCAAGCTGCTCCACCGCGACATGGGGCCGCGCGCGCGCTACCTCGGGCCCTGGGTCCCGGAGCCGCAGCTGTGGCAGGACCCCGTCCCGACCGTCGATCACGCGCTGGTCGGCGAGCAGGACGTCGCGGCCCTCAAGCGCAAGATCCTCGACTCGGGCCTCTCGATCCCGGATCTCGTGTCCACGGCCTGGAACGCCGCCGCCAGCTTCCGCGGCACGGACAAGCGCGGGGGCGCCAACGGCGGGCGCATCCGCCTCTCGCCGCAGAAGGACTGGGAGTCCAACGAGCCCGCTCGGCTGGCCAAGGTGCTGAAGACGCTCGACCAGATCCAGCAGGACTTCAACAAGTCCCAGTCCGGCGGCAAGAAGGTCTCGCTGGCCGACCTGATCGTCCTCGGCGGATGTGCCGCGGTCGAGGAAGCAGCCAAGAAGGCGGGACACAACGTGAACGTCCCGTTCGCCCCGGGCCGCTCGGACGCCTCGCAGGAGCAGACCGACCTGAGCACCTTCGAGGTTCTCGAGCCGGTCGGTGACGGGTTCCGCAACTACCGGCGCGCGGGAGATCCGCTGTCACCGGAGACGCGGCTGCTGGACCGGGCCAACCTGTTGAAACTGACCGCGCCCGAGATGACGGTTCTGGTCGGCGGCATGCGCGCCCTGAACGCGAACCACGGGCAATCGAAGCACGGCGTCTTCACCGACCGGCCGGGGACGCTGACCAACGACTTCTTCGTGAACCTGCTCGACGTCGGCACCGCGTGGAGGCCGTCGGCTTCGGCGGAGAACGTGTACGAGGGAAGCGATCGCGCCACGGGCAAGCCCCGGTGGACCGCGACGGCCGCCGACCTCGTGTTCGGCGCACATTCTCAGCTCCGCGCCCTGGCAGAGGTCTACGCCAGCGATGACGGGAAGGAGAAGTTCGTCCGTGACTTCGTAAAGGCGTGGAACAAGGTGATGAACCTCGATCGCTACGACCTTCTCGCCCAGGCCCGAAGCGGACGCCGTCGCGCGGCCGCGGCCTGAGATCGTAGCCGGTACCACTGCGCGGGCAGCCCTCAAGGGCGCCCGCGCTTTTGTTTGCTCCGGGAGAGCGACCGGACCGCATCCTTGACCGTCCTGTCTCGGCGGCGTAGCGTGGCTCCTTGGCGGATCGGGGATCGGACATGCGAGACCAGGACGAGCACGAGGCGCCGGGGAACGCCCTCCCAGCGGGATCGGGCACACCGAACGCCGCTCTGGCGTCGCGGTTCCAGCAGATGTTTCCGGTCCTCTCCTCGGCGGAGATCGACCGGGTCCGACGTTTCGGCGAGATCCGGCGGTTTCCTTCGGGCGAGTTCCTGTTCCGGGCCGGAGGAGCGATCCCCGCGACCTACGTCATCCTCTCCGGCCGCGTCGCGATCGAGGCACGCGATGCGTTAGGGCAACCGGTGCCGGTGGCGGCGTTCGCGCAGCTGATCGGGGCCCCCGTCGAGGAAATGATGGAGGTCGTCCCGGGCGAGGTCATGGCCGACCTCGGTCAGGTCTCTGGAAGGCAGGACCCGAGTCCGATCGACGCCCGGGCGGTCGGCGAGGTGGAGGCGATCGTCGTCCGGCCTGAGGCGCTCCGGGCGCTGCTCGTCGAGGAGGCTGAGCTCGGCGAGCGCATCCTGCGCGCGCTGATCCTTCGCCGCGTGGCGTTGATTGATCTCGGCTTTGGCGGCCCGGTGCTCATCGGGCCCCTCAAATCCCCGGACGTGACGCGGTTGTCGAGCTTCCTCGAACGCAACGCGATTCCCTTCCGGGTCGTCGATTCCGAGCAGGACCCGGATGGCGCCTCACTGCTCGAGCGCTTCGCCGCGAAACCGGGAGAGCTCCCGATCGTGGTCATGTCCGACGGCACGGTGCTCAAGAACCCGACCAAGCAGGACGTGGCGCGGGCCCTGGGCCTGATGGCGGCGAGTTTCCGGTCGGAGCCGTATGACGTGGCCGTCGTCGGCGCGGGTCCCGCCGGGCTGGCGACCGCCGTCTACGCCGCGTCCGAGGGACTCTCGATCGTGGTGCTCGAACGGTTCGCGTTCGGCGGACAGGCCGGAGCGAGCGCCCGTATCGAGAACTACCTAGGCTTCCCCACTGGCGTCTCGGGTCAGGCGCTGATGGGCCGTGCCTTCACGCAGGCACAGAAGTTCGGCGCCGAGTTCAGCCTGTCGACCGAGGTCACGCGGCTGGATTGCGCGACGAAGATCCCGGGCCTCGATCCGGTGCACGTTCTCGAGCTCGCCGATGGCCGGCGAGTCCGGGCGCGCGCGGTCGTAGTGGCCACCGGCGCCCGCTATCGCCGTCCGGAGATTCCGAGCCGCGCCGAGTTCGAGGGCCGCGGCGTCTCGTACTGGGCCTCGCCCGTCGAGGCCCGACTCTGCCGCAACGAGGACGTGGCCCTGGTCGGTGGAGGCAACTCGGCGGGTCAGGCCGCCGTATTTCTTGCAAGCCACGCGCGGCACGTGCGCATGCTGGTTCGCGGGCCCGGCCTCTCGAGCACCATGTCGCGCTACCTGGTCGATCGGATCGCGGCTTCCCCGAACATCGCGGTGCTCTGCGATACCGACGTCGTGGAGCTCCTCGGCACGCCCGACCAGGGTCTGCAGGGCGTCCGGTGGCGTAACCGGCGAACGGGTGCTGAGGAACAACACGCCGTCG
The DNA here is from genome assembly GCA_046725935.1 of Acidobacteriota bacterium. Lineage (GTDB taxonomy): Bacteria > Acidobacteriota > Thermoanaerobaculia > UBA5066 > Gp7-AA6 > DAHUXD01. The sequence continues at coordinate 23,664 of JBKOZO010000177.1, forward strand.
CCCATCTGTTCCTCTTCACGGGCGCCGACCCGGCGGCGAGCTGGCTCACTGGCTGCGGCGTCCCTCTGGACGAGAAGGGCTTCATCCGGACCGGCGCCGACGTGGCTTCGACGGATCGTGCGCTGCTGCCGTTCGAGACCGGGATCGAGGGCGTCTTCGCCGTGGGCGACGTCCGCTGCGGCTCGGTCAAGAGGGTCGGGGCGGCCATCGGCGAGGGGGCCGCGGTCGTCGCGCAGCTGCACACGTTCCTCGCGCGGCGTGGTTCCGAATCCCCGAGCGCGGCGAGCGAGAACGCGCGGCGATCGGCGGCTCCCTTCGCGTAGCGGCTGAGACGGATTGGAGCGGGCAACCAGGATCGAAACGACGACATTACGCCCGGGAACATCGCCGGGGTACAGTGGCAGGGATCGGCCCTTGGAACGCCGGCCTGGCTAGGGTACCGACTCCCCTGGCTTCGATACAGACAGCAACTCTTCCCGCCGGTCGTTGTCGGGAAAGTAGCGAACGACCCTATCGGTCAGAGAGCCGTTTTTGACAAAGACGATCGAAGCGAGTTCAGGACTTCGCCGAGCCGTGCGGCCGACGACGATTGCGGCTACTGGGATTGGCGGCCCGAAGGGATATGCTCCACCGCACTCGGTCGAAGAACCCATCGGTTCCTGAGATGGCCGAAAATCGATTTTTTCGAAGGAGGTGGG